>NZ_CAJMYY010000007.1:0-307702 GCF_905220185.1 Paraburkholderia sp. J11-2
GTCGAGCCGATCGAGCCGCCCGAGGGCGAACGCGAGAGCAGGCCGATCCAGTAGAACAGCGTGGCGAGCACGAACAGCGCGCTCATCCACAGGATGGCCGACTGGCTGGACAGGAAATACTTCAGGAAAAACGTGCTGTCGGCGCGCGACAGATCACCCTGATACAGCTGGATTGCGAACAACGACAGCGCCGCGATCCCGGCGATCAACAGGCGCGCCGGCTTCCAGCGCCAGCCCAGCACGACGAGCGCCGGCGTGGTGCCGCAGAGCACCAGCTTGTCGTAGTCGTTCATGTGCGCGTGGTAGCGCGACAGGGCAAAGGCCGCGCCCGCAATCATGGCGAGGGCAAACAGCCAGTCAGGGGCGTCGAGACGCCTCATGAAGGGACGCTCGTCGTCCAGCACGCTCGTTTGACTCGCGCTGCGCGCGGGCCTGGATCGATGCAGTGCCGCTGGAAGTGGCACCGCGGCATCAGCTGAAGATGAGCCTGATTTCATGGCATTCACCATTCAATAACGAAGCAGACAGCATGGCGCAGCGCCTGCCGCCGGGCATAAAAAGGGTGCCCGCTCCGGGGGGGACGGCGCACCATGAAAGATGCCCGATGAGGAGGCGGGCACCAAAGCCGTTGAGCGCAAGCGGCGCCACGTGCAACGCTGCCGCCTCATTGATTGCCTGGCGGGCTGGCGGATACCGCCTCTTCTGGCGGAAACACCTCAACGAACGCCGCCACCGCACGCATGTCCCGGTCCGACATGTTGGCGCACACCGCCTTCATGGCTGCACCGCGAGGCCGGGTGTCGGTTTGCTGGAACACCTCCAGTTGCTTCATGACGTAGTCCGCGTGCTGGCCCGCGAGCCGGGGAAACTGATTCATGCCTTCGCCATGCTGCCCGTGGCACGCAACGCACGCCGCGACGCCCTTGTCAGGCAGGCCCGAATGATAGATCGCCTTGCCTTCGTTGATGAGATCGAGTTTGCCCGCATCGCCGAGAACCACGGATTGACTCGAAAAATAGGTGGCAAGCTCGTCGATCTGTGTGTCGGTCAAATGCGTGAAGCCCCACATAAAACGCTGCGCGTTCGGATCGGCTCGCGAGTGAGTCTTGAAGTCCGTCAGTTGATCGACCAGGTATTCCTTTTGTTGCCCGGCGAGCTTCGGAAAGCTAGGCGACACGGAAACGCCGTTCACACCGTGACAGTTCGAGCACACCTGCAAGGCGATCGTTTTCCCCGGAACCTGCGGGTTGTCGACCTGCCGCGAATGCTCCAGGTCCTGGCAGGCCGACCCGGCCAGCAGCATTGCGATGGAAACGAATTGCGCCATTTTTTCCATGTTGCCAACCTCCTTGCTGCAGTCTCTGTATCTGTACTTCGTGCGCTGCGCGTCAAAGCGCAGCCACTTCGACGCACAGGCAACAGCGCGTGGAGCATCACCACGAAGCGGCCCACAGATAGATGAATAGCGTGTCGTTGTCTCTCGCGTTGCGCCCGGCGCCGTCGTAATTGGACGTGGCGCCGAGAAACTTGGTGTAATGCGTATATTGCAAGCCTATCCTGATACGTTGATTCGGTATCCAGAATATTTCAGGCATCCAGCCCTGGGTGTTCGTGTGAAAGTTCGCGCTACCCGCGTAGGCTACGCTGTCGGGACTGCCTGTCGTATTGAAGAACGAAAGACTGACACCGTACTTGGCCTGGTAGACGTACGATGCCTTGAGTCTCAGCGAATCGAGGTTTCCCGACGTGCTGTCGCCGAGGACGAAATTGTTCGGATCGTGGATGTTCTCACGCACATAGCGGGCCTGTGCGGTGATCGTGTGCGGCTCGAGCAGGTACTCGTACTGCGCGTCCATGCCGTAGTCGCGAAAGCGCGTTACGCCCTGTGTGAAGATCGGGAACTGGTTCGAGTCGTTCGGATAGATGTTCACGTTCAACAGGAACGCGCCGACCATTGCGCTATGGGGCCCCCAGTCTTTCGTCAACGCAATGCGCGCGTACGGGTTGTAGCCGCGCAGATACGTTTGCGGGTGAGCCGAGTTTCCTTCTGCACTGCCGTGACTCATGAACGACCAGATGCCGTCGGCCGTGCTGTACGCGGTCAGTTCGGCATAGACCGTTTTGTTCCAGTACAGATAGCCGCCAACGCCTGCCACCTGCGACGCAAGGCTGCCCTCAATGACCGGCAAACTCGGGATCGAGGCAACCGGACTGATCGTCGAGGCGATGTACGGATAGCCCCATGCCGGCGCGGAGTTCCAGACGTCCTGCACGGTCGGATTGTTGTGCACCGTCACGCCGAGGATGAGATCGTTCGCCTCTCCGATGATCCGGTCCACGAACCGGATGTCGGTATTGTCGGACCCCCAGTGGCCTTCCCATTTGTTCGTCACGCCATTCTGATGGTCATAGTTCGTATAGGTGAACTGCGCGAACGCGCCGATCTTGTCGGTGATCTTGCCGGCGAGGAAAATGCTCGCAAAGTCGAATATGGGCAGGCCGTTCTTCGGGTTGATGATATTGCCGCTCGCGTCGTTGTTGACCCTCGTCTGGCTCAGATCGCCGACTGCCATGGCGGCGATCGGGATCGTGCGCTCGCCAAGCGTGTAGCCGGTGAGCTTGAACATTCGCCCATAAGGCGTGAGCTCAGGAAATTGCCCTCCGGCGTGGCAGGCCACGCAACTTTGCCCGGTTTGGCGCGCGAAGATCGGCAACGCGTATGCGGTGCTTGCCTGCAGCAATGCCAGCATGGTTAAGGCGACTATCCAGCCGCCGCGCAGCAAGTTGTGAAATGCTGCATGGCTGACACGTGTTCTTGCCATGGCTGCGTTCACGATGAACCTCTCGTACCTCACGCGATAACTTCATTGTGCAAACGCGCAATCCGGATCGGCATGGGTTAATGCCCTCCTCTTCCGGTAGGCGTTGCGCTAGATGTCGCGGTGTGTCAATTGCCCGTTCATCGTTTGGCGCACAGCATTGAGCGCCGCGGCCTCTTCGAAACGAAGCTGCGCGCGAAAAATTCCTTCGGTATGTTAATTAATCAATACATGAGCTTGAAGGCGCGTGACACGTTCCTGTCACACGCAATTGACCTCACGGCACGATCCAGTCCCCGTCGGCCACGAGATTGATGTGATCCGGCCCGGCAAAGCGGACGATATAGCCGCCTTTGGACGCGAATGTCTGCCCCGGCGCCAGCGTCAGGCGCGGATAGTAACCCGTCAGGATGCGGCGTTCGAGCATGTCCTGAATGCGCTCCACCAGGTAGTCCCTCACGAACGCATCGACCATATGGCTCAGCGTCTCAGCGAGCAGACCGCAGGCAAGATACGTGTCTGCCTGCACCTGGGGAGCCACCATCGGAATCTGTCTGATCGAGAACCAGCCGAACGCATAGTCGACGCGCACGCGCCGCCCTTCCGGCAAATCGAACGGGTACGCGAGGCGCGTGACGCCGCGCCAGCTCGCCGGCAAGGGGGTGCCGTCGAGCCCGCCCATGAGGCCCGACATGAACACGGTATGTGTCGCCGGGGGGATGCGCGCAAGCGCCGCGACGTCCGGTGGACGCAGCCACAGCACGAGCACGTCTGCGCGCGGTATGCCTTGCATGGCGTGCGCCACGCTCTCGCCGGGGGCAAGCGCGCGGTCCGACACCGCCATGCCGTGAGCCTTCAGCGCAGTGGCGAGCGCTTGCGCGCCGCGCTCGCCGTTGTCGCCGGCACGATAGACCTGCCAGACGTGCAGCGCTTTCGCGTCTTTCGTTCCCTGCGCCTGCCGCGCGCCGGCTTCATCGACAATGCGCGCCGCGATCAGGCCCGATTCGAGCAGCACGCCTTTGGAGAAGTACACGGAGTAGAAATCGTGATCGGTTTCGACCGGCACTTCCACGTTGGGAAAGAGGCACGGCACCGCCTCCTGCTCGCAAAAGTCGTGAATCGGCGCCCAGTTCTTGCCTCCGATACCCGACACCACGGCGAACACGGGCTGCCGGGCGAGAAACTGCGTAAGCTGGCCGCGCCAGGTGTCCGGCGGACCTTTAAGCTCCCAGACGTGCAGCTCCCACCGGCGATTCACCATGAACATCATCTTGCGCGACGAACGCAGCGGCGGCACCGCACCGAGTGGAAAGACGTTCTTGTCGGCGAAGTAGTGCGTGAGCACATCGAGCATGCCCGCGCGCTTGACCGGATCGGCATCGGGCGTGACGATCGTCGCGAAGTGCAACACGGTATCCGTTACGCCCGTTGGCCTGTGCCGATCGAGGTGTTTCAGATAGCCGATCAGCGCCTGCATATCGGCGTCGTTCAGCGCGTATTGCGGCATCAGGCTGCTCAGCGGCTTGCCTTCCGAGTCGATCCCTTCGCGAATGGCTCGCGCGATCGTCGCATCGGTGTATGGTTCGCGCTCGGCGCGCATGCCGGGAACATACGGCAAGTCGGTGTCTTCCGGGTTTTGCGCACGCGGCTCGACGAGGTAGCGCCACGTGATCGGCGGGATGCTGCTGTTGCCCTCCCGCGCGCCCAGGCCGCTGCGGCGATGGCAGTTCACGCAGGCCGCGGCTGCGCCTTGCAGGTGCACGCCCCCCTCGTGCATCGCCTCGAGCGGTTCGCCCGAACTGAGGATGCCCTGCTGGTAGAGGGCCTCACCTGCGCTGCCCGTTGTGATCGACTGCGCCGCCGGTGCGCAGCGCGCTTCGCCCACCGGCACGATCAGCGCGGCGAGCAGCGTGACGAGCAGCGTGACGAGCCGTGCGCAGGGAGCCAACCCTCGCCACGCCAGCGAAGGTGTCCATGCCCGGCCTCGTGGCCTGCTTGCCGCGCGCTTCATGGTCAGGGCAACGGCTGTCCGGCGCCAGGCAGCGCCGGTGAGGCATCGACGTCGATTGAAACCGATTTGCGATGCATCTGCGGCGGCGCGGGTCGCGTGAAGAGGCCATCGTCGAGCGCCGGATTGACCGACACCTTGTCGATCGTCAGCTTGTCCTTGTTGTCGGACGCCGCTGCGCCGCTTTCGATCTCCAGCGGTATTTGCAACCCCTCGACGCTCCTGAAGTCGCTGTAATCCACCAGCACCACGACCGTTTGCCCGAGCGGCGTGCGCACCTGGTGGTCGACCCGTACGTCGAGAAAGGTTTGCGCGTCGATCCACACGTGGCGGGTCACGCCGGAAGGCAGCTTCGCGGCGAGACGATACGTATCGCGGCCGCCCACCTGATCGGTGCCCTCGAGCGTGACCGCGACACCCTTCGCTTGATGGTCGATCAAGAACCCGTCGATCACCTGCTCGTCGCGTGCGGACGTCGCCTCATCCATCGAGTACGGACGCGGCGTGGCGCTGCCCATGCCGTTCGGGCCCAGTTTCCACCCTTGTTTGCCGTCGAATACGCGCACCGACTTCTGGTTGTACACCGTGACCTCGAAGCGTGTCTTGTTCGGGCGCTTCATGGCGAGGACGAATGGCAGATCCGGTGCAGGCGCATTGGCGCTATTTACGTGGCCGGACCAGATCATGGTCTGGACTTTGCGCCAGGCGTCGAGACCGCCACGCGCTTCGACGTTCTTCTCGACAATCTGATCGACGCTCAGGTCCCGCGCGGGTAGTTGCTCGCCCGCGAACACGACCGCCGCGACGCTGCCGGCGAGCACCCATACTGCGACTGGTTTCATGGCCGTGAACCTCATCGAGGCGCTCGCTGGCTAGTGGCTTGCGCTCTGGCGTGGGCTCGGGTGAGCGCCGGCGTTCGCGCTTGCATTGGGACTGGCGCCAGGGCTCGCCGCCGCGTGCGGGCTCGGGCTCGGGCTCAGAACCGGGTTGGCGCCGACGCCCGGCGCCGGGTGCGTCACTTTCGCCACCGTGAGCTGCGGCTTGGCAAAAAGCGTGTCGTCCGCCGGGGCGTTCAGCGTGACCTTATCGACGATCAGCTTGTGCGAGCCTCTCGCACCGATGACTACCGTCTCGAGCGTATGCGGCATGACGAGACCGCCCTCCTTGCGGTAGTCGCGATAGAAGATGGCGACGTTGTGCATCTTGCCGTCGAGCTTGCGCGCGTCCCCGTCCATCTTCAGTTCGAGAAAGCTGGACGCATCGACCCATACGCGGCGCGACGTGTTGTCTTTCATCGTCAGCTTCAACACATACGCGCGGTGGCCTTCGACCATTTCCATGCCTTGCACGTCGACTCTCGTGCCCGTTGCCGCAGAGTCCATGAGCGGACCGTCCAGCTCGGCCCACGATGCGGCCGCTTTGGCCTCCGCGGGCGAGTACGGCTCCACTTCGTTGCGGCCGAGGAACGGTCTGACCTTCCAGCCCTGTGCGCCGTCGTAGACCTGGAATGCCGTCTGGTCGTTGAAGCGGACCTCGATGCGGCTCTTGCGCGGGCGCTTGAGCGTCATCGTGAATGGCAGCCTGGTGTTCTTCGTGCCGCCCGCCTCGAGCTGCCCAGACATCGTCATCGTGTTGACCGCGTGCCATGCCTGCAGGCCGCCGCGTGCCGCGGCGTTGCGCTCGACGATCTGCGCCGCGCCCATATGCGCCGCTCCCGCCGTCTGCGCGCTTGCTGCAGAAGACCCCGCAAGCGCGGCGGGAGCGCTCGCCAGAAGGGTCGCCACCGACGCGGTCTGGATTGCCAGCGAAAGAAAGCGGTTCATGAGTCATCTCCTCTTTATCTGCGCACGCAAAGCGGTTGCGCAATCATTGGACTATCAGCCCGTCGACGTGAAACGACCCCACGAAAACGTCGACACGCTCTCCGGCCTTGATCACTCCACCCTTGTTCGAAAACACCATCCAGTACTCCTGACCGGTTTCCAGCGGACCGCTCTGGCGCAGCGCGCCGACCTTGTCCATCACCGGGATTTCGAGCAGCGCATGGCTCGTTCGCCCGAACATCAACGCCGTCGCGGTCTTTTCGCCGAGCGGCCGCGCCGCCACCGGGTCCGTCACGCGATAGCTGAAGCGGATCAGGTTGCCCGACGCCGTGCGGCGCACGCTCAGGTGGTCGATACCCTGTGCCAGCTCGTAGTACCCCTTCGCGCGCTGCGGCAGGCTCGCCGGCGAGTACGGCGACTGCTTCGCCGCCGCTCCCGCTGGCTTGTGCGCCGCGTTCGCGCTTTCCTCGCCCGCGGCCGGCTGCAGCCAGGCCGCGGCGAGGCACACAGCGCCGGCAATCAGCACTGCCCGCGGCGGCCGGAGGCTGCGCCCGCTCACGGCAACGCTCCCAGCGTCTTCGCACCCGCCGGTGCCGCCGGTGCGGGCGTGGCAGGCGCAGTCGTCGTGGCGGCCGGCAAGATCCCCTGCAGCAAGCCGAGCAGCGTCACCGGGTTGTTGACCCCCAGCGCAAGCGGGTACGGCTGCGAGGCAAGCGTGCCGGGCCGCACGAACTCCACTGCGCCGATGTCGTAGGCCCCCAGCTGCGGCCGCGGCGTGCCGAAGATGTCGCGATTCGGTGCGCCCGCCGCCGTGGCATGGTTGAGCGCCGGCGAGGTGCCCGGGATCGTGTAGTTCCCGAGCAGCACGTTCAGTTGCGTGCCCGTGCTCGCCTCGTTGAACAGCGACAGCGGACCGTACGCCATGTTGATCCAGTTGTTGCCCTCGTCCGGCGTTGCCGACGGCAGCAGGCTGAACAACGGATTCGGCAGCACCGTGTCCGCAATGCCCGGTGGCACCGTGATGCCGATGCCGCCCGCCTCCGGCGGCACACGCGAACCGTTGCAGTACTGATGCACGACGGTCGGATTCGATCCGCTGTTGTTCGCGTTCGGATAGTCGCCGGCGTCGGTCAGGATCGAGTAGCGCGGGTTCATCGTCAGGCCCGAGCCGTGGTTGGCGGCCCCGGTGTCGCCGAACGCGCCGATGTCCCAGTAGACCGCCTTCGGATCGCAGTAGCCCGTGGCCTGCCCGGCCTGATTCAGCGTCGGGACCAGCGTGACGACGTTCTGCAGCCCGGCAATGCCCGGATCGAGTCCTCCCACTGTGATGTAGAACGTGCGGTTCTGCCAGAACAGGTCATTCGTGAGCACCGGGTTCGAGAACGTCGTGCAGCTCGGGTGGCCGGCTGGACACGTCACGCCCAGGTTGGTGAATGCCGCCACCAGATTCTGCGTATGGCGCGCGGTCTCGAGCCCGGCCGGCTCGTACTGCGACGTCGTGGTCGGCTGGCAGGTCGTTTCCGAACCGGAGGTCGTGCAGTTCGGCGGCCCGACATTGGCCTGGGTCGCAGCGGCGGTGTTGAACAGCACGCCGGCCGTGGCGGTCGTGTCGTTGGAGATGACCGTGTTGTTGATGAAGCTCACGGCCACCGCATCCTGCAGCGACACGCCACCGCCTGCCCAGCCCGCCACGTTGTTCGCGATGATGTTGTTCGTCACGTTCACGCGGTACCAGCTTGCGCTGTTGTTCGGACTGCGTTGCACATCGGTGCCGTTGACGTTCTGCAGCCGCAGGCCGCCGCCCTTGCCGCTTTCCGCCGTATTGCCGATGATCAGGTTGCCGTCGATCGTGATGCCCGGGCCTGCGCCGTCCGAGAGCTGCGGCGCGCAGTCGACGTCCTCGGTCGCGTTCTCGCAGAAGGTGCCATCCGGCGGCACACCCTGAACGATCAGCCCGCCGCCGTACGTCGGCAACGTCGGGTTGTTGCTCTGATTGAACAGGATCCAGTTGTGCGACAGGTCGCCGTTGTAGCTGAAACCGAAGTGCGCGACTCCACCGCCATCGCCGCTGCTGATGTTGCCGCAAACCCAGTTGTAGTTGAACCTGTAATAGTCGGCACCCGAGCAGAACGACACCCCGCCGGCCGAAGACGGCGTGGTCGAATTGATCTCGTCGCCGTACGAAGCGTTCGACGTGACCTGGTTGTTATGCACGTTGACGTGGGCGTTGTACAGGAACGGGAGCTGGGTCACGTTGTCCCCCGCGATCGTGCCGTCGGGCACTTCGACCTGGCCGACGATAATGCCGCCCGTGAGCGTTCCCGCGTTCGAGAAGACGCGATTGTTCGACACCTCCGTGTAGTGATTCCAGCCGTGCAGGTAGATACCGCCGCCGCCTTGCGAGCTGTTCGTGAACGACATGCCGTCGATGCGCGACGGGTTGCACAGGAAGTTGCTCTGATAGGTATTGCAGTCCGCGGCGCTGTTGGTCAGCGGCGTGCAGATACCGTTCGCGACGCAATTCTGGTCCTGTGTCAGCACACCGCCCACGAGCACGTCCTTCACGCCCTTGCCGAGCACGGTAATGGCCGCGCCTTCGTACGCGCCCATCAGCGTCGGCTCGATCAGCGTCTCCGCAAGGTTGCCGTTGAGGTTGAAATCCCAGCCGGCAGTCGGCTCGAACGGGATGCCGTCGATCTTGCGCTGCATCGAGGCGAGGCAACTGTACGTGCCGGTCGGATCGTACGGATTGCCCGCCGAGATCAGGGCCCCGTTCAGTGCGTCGCCGAACAGGCATCCTACTTGCCTGCGCCACGGGTCGAGCTTGCCCGACGGATGCGGATTCGCGTCGATCGTGACGGACGTGGCACCCACGCCCTGCAGCCGCACCGGCTTCCACATGAGCAGCATCTCCTTGTAGGTGCCCGGGCCGACGACGATCATGTCGCCCGAAGTGGCGTGGTCGATCGCGGCCTGGATCGCGTTGCCCGCGGTGTTCTCGCCGCCCACGTAGGTAGGCGCCTTGCCGCCGACCGTCACGGTGACCGCGTCGATCGAGCGCTTGCCGCTGGCCGAGGTCACGACGAGCTCGCCGCACTGGGTAGGCGTTGCCACCCCGCGCTGCTGGATCGTGCAGGCCCCGCCGGCGCCGATCAGCGGCGGCACGACCACCGTGATCTTCGCGTCGCTCCACGATGTCACGAGAGCCGGTAAGCCCCCGATCGTCACGGCGCCCCGCTGCGCGCCGAAGCCGTAGTTGCGCGTGATGAACTTCTGGTTGAACGGCGCGTTGGTTGCGCTCGGGCCGGTGTAGGCATGGTTCGGCACCTGCTGCTGGCCGACCGACGTGATCGTCAGCGTCTTCAAGGGTGCGCTGACCCACGGGCCCGCGCCGCCGTTGCTGCCCGCGGACGTGTTGCCGGAAATCGCGTCGCCGGTCACGCTCGCAATGCCCGGCGTGCCGTCCGGATAGGCGCAGTCGACCTGGTTATACCCGTCCGCGAACGCCGCAACGGGCACCACCGGTGTATCCATGTACTGCGTTTGTCCGGGCATGAACGGAATCTCGTAGCAGAACTGGCTGTATGCCGGGTTGTAGAGCGGGTCCTTGATGGTCTGGCCCGAGTGCGCCGGATCGGGCATGTACGGGTCGTTCATGCAGGCGACCATCATCGTCGGCGCGTAGCCCGTCGGGTTCGGCGGATTGACTTCCCAGGTCGAGTAGGTCAGCCCGTTGAAGATGCCCCACTGGTCCGAATAGGTGCGCGAGATTTCGTTGCCCGCGAAGTCCTTGAACGACACCGGCACGTTCGGCACTGCGAACTTTTCGCCGAACTGCGGCGAGTACGGATCGAACTCCGACGAGAAGTCGTCCAGCATGAAGCCCGTGTAGTGCGCGGCAACGTGCGTCGAGCTGAAGATCCAGAACTTCGCCAGCACCGAACTCTGGTCGGTGAGTTCCACCTCCTTGCGGTCGCACAGATTCCTCGAAGCCCCCGCGAACGGCGAGACTTCCTGCGAGCCCGGGAACAGGCTGATGTAGTCAGGAACGATGCGCAGCTCGCCCACACACGGCCAGAAGCGTTCGACCGACCCGGTATCGCCTTCGCCGTGCGGCGTGGAGCCGAGATTCGTGGTCGGGTTCTGCGCGTTGTTCTGGTTGTACGTGGAGTTCATCGCGGCCTGGTCGGGCAGGATGAAAATGTCGCCGATGCCGCCGAACTGCTGCGTGACCGGTGCGATGTAGTTATCGCCGATCAGGATGTTCTTGTCCTCCTCCTTCACGAGTTCGTAGCCCGGCGGCACGATGATCTCGACCACGTACTTGCCGGGGGGCAGCATCTGCGTGCCGTCCTTCGTGGGATTCGCCTGGCAGATCGTGCAGTTCGTGCCGGTCGGCAAGCCGGTTTGCGGGTTGCGGCTCGTCACGCTCGGGAACTGGTACATGCCGTCGTACGGCGCCGGCTGCACCTGGTTGAACACGTGCATGCCGTCATAGCACTTGAACTGCGAATTATTCGGCAGCGCGCGCTGCTGCGGGTCGAGCCACATCTTCGTGTTCTGCAGCGTGAAGAAGAATGGATCGCTCGTGCTCTGGCCCGGGCAGTTCATGTTCGGAATGCCGTCCGAACGGAAACCCTGGGCCCAGTCGTCCCAGCTCGCGGTCTTCGTCGAGTCGACGAGTTTCAGGCTCGTGGAGCCGTCGGCCGCGACGCCTTCCTGGTACAGGTTCACCGTGACGTTCGGCACGTCGGGCGTCCACTTCGTGTGAATCAGCAACGTGGGATCGTCGAACGGGCGCGTCGAAGCGTAGATGACTTCGCCGTGGATGCCGCCATTCTCGTTCGGCGCGAACTGCGCCTTGCCGAACTCGATGAACGAGCTCTGGCCCGAGAAGCCCTGCCAGCCCATGGTGGTCACCCACGGCGGATCGACACGGCCAGTCGAAGGACTCGAGCCCGAGCGGTCGTTGCAGTCCGCGTCGTTGCAGTACACCGCGCCCGGCACCCGCAGGTTCGTTGGCAGATGGATCGATTCCAGCGTGTTCGCGTAGTTCGCGGCGATGGTCGACTTGCCGCCGCCCGGCGTGCCGTCGGGTGGACCGCCCGCGTCATAGACAACGTGCACGCCAGTCTGCTTGAAGCGGGTCTGGTCGGTATCGACGACGTACCAGTTGAACAACGGGAACTCTTCGTTGAACGACGCATAGCCGTTCATGTCCGTGTTGTTGAAATCCGAATAGCTGCCGTCGCGGAAGCGGATGTTGGTCGACAGCAGCGCGAGCCCTGGCTTGCTCGGATCTCCTATGCCGTTGCCGTTCGTGTCGAGGAACGTGCGCGTATAGAGATTCGTCTGCCACTGCAGCACCGCGAGATCGCCGGCGTCCGTCACCGCGCCGCCTCCGAGCGTCACGGCCGAGGCGAGCCCGTCGACGATCTGGTCGTTCCACTGGTCGAACACCGTGATGCGGGTAATGCCGGCCGGCAGGCCCGAGAAGCTGAATGTGCCGTCCGCGTTGCACTTGGTGAACGCGTAGTCTTCGCCGTCCGGATCGCCCACGCTCACGTAGCACTGCGTGAAGCTCAACGGCTTGCGCGACTGGCTGCCGTACAGGTGCTCGTCAGGCGGACGGCTGTAGTGCAGGTTCGTCACGCGGCCCTTGAGCCCGTTGTTGCAGGTCGAGGTGGCGCACAGCAAAGGCAGCCGCGCGTTGACGATCTTCGGGTTCGCAAAGCCGATCGAGACATGGAAGCCCGCCGGCCCGAACTCCTGGAAGTACGCCGGGCCGCCGACCTTGATGAACGAGTCGTGCGCCTTTTGCCCGTCCAGCGTGTTCGTCTGCAGCCACTCCTCGCCTCGTGAGATGCGGTCGGCCGCGGGCGTGGCGATAATGCCATACCGGCCCGGCATCAGATTGGCGATGATGGCCTGGCCGACGAGCGGCGATATCGTCTTGCCGTCCGACTCGTATTTCGGGCAGGTCGGGATCATGCCGACAAGGCCGTCCGGGTTCGTCGAAATCGGGCACGCGTTGAGCTGGGTGACCGGATCGATCGTGCCTGCCAGCGAATTGGACAGCGGCATGTTGAACATGTCGTAGGTCATCTGTCCGGTCGGGCTGCCGCTGCCGCCGGCGTCGTCCCACAGCTTGATTTCGAAGCCGCCGAGTCCCGGCTCGCGGGCCGAGCCGAAGGTGTCGGTGCCGCCGCTCACGTCCACTTCGCCGTTCAGCGGTGCATCGTCCTCGAACACGAACACGGAAACCTTCGCCGTCGGGAATGGCGCTTCCTCCAGCAACACATTGACCGAGGTCTGGCCGGCCGAGATCGGTGCGCCGCCCATGCCGTTGCCGCACTTGCCCGTGCCCGGCGCGAAGTTCGCAACGGTCGGACAGTCCTTGGAGATATCGAACTGCCGCTGCGCACCTGTGGGGTTGGACGGATCGACCGGCTGCGGCGCACCGCCGCCGTTCGTGAACGAGTTGTAGGCGTTGCCCGGCAAGATCGAGATGTAATAGCGCTTCTTCGGATCGAGCGCCACTTGAGACGGATCCACCGGCACCTGCTGCGCCGCCGTTGTCCGGCACACGCCGTTGCCGATATCGCACACGGCTGGTTTATGGGTCTGGCTCGCGGGATCGTAGACCGTCTGGCCCGCTTCGCATGCGGCGACGCCGACACAGCCCGCCGCCACCACAGGCATGTAGCTCGTATGGAAGTTCGCGCCAAGACTCGGCACCGGCAGCGGCGGGCAAGTCGCCGGACGCGTGGACGAATTCACCTGGCAGGCCGGATCGATCTGGAACGTTCTGTCTTCCTCGATGATCCAGCGGTAGTCGCTGATCTTCACCGGCGTTTTGCCCGGTTGCGTGCTGGGCGCATCCAGCACGTTGACGACGAGTCCGCTGCCGCCCTTGAACGTCACGGTCACGGTCGCCGTGTTGCTCGCCGTGTTCTGCGCATTCACCGCCTGGTACCGGAACGTCACGCTGGCGGACGCCGTGCTGCCCATTGGCGCCGTTGCCGGGCTAGCCGTGAACGAGCCGTCCGGATTCAGCGTAACGGAGCCGCCGGTCGGCGTGCCGACGAGCGTCGCGGTGAGCTGTAGTCCATTCGGATCGCTCGCGTACGTGAGCACGCCGGGTTCGGCGATCTGCAGGCGCGAGGCGATGTTGCTCGTATAAGCGGCGTTGCCGGCCGTGGGCGGCCCGGACAGACAGCCGTTGCCGGACGTGCACGCCGTGAGCGTCACGGTGGCGGCGGCGTTCGGGTTACCGTTCGCCTGATACTGGAAGCTGTCGGCCGTCGTGCCTGGATTCGGCGTGTACACGAACGTGCCGTCGGGGTTCAGCGTGAGCGCGCCGCCGGTGGGCGGAGTCTTCACCTGCACGCCGTAGACATTGGCGTCCTTCGCCGCCACGCCTCTCGCCGGATCGGACACGGTGAGCGTCTTGCCGGGCACGAAGAAATAGGTGGAACCGGTGACCGTCGCGTTCGCCACGGCGGCAGCGGAAGCCGCACTCGAGTTGTTGATGCTGATGTAGCCCTGCATGCCGCCATCGCGCGCATTGTTGGTCGACAGACTCAGCTCGCGGTCGAACACCGGCAACGCGGACGTGCTCGCCGCCGGCATGTTCACCAGCGCATCGTAAGTCTTGCCGGCAGACATGAACACTTCCGACTGGACCCGCGGATTGCCGGGCAGCAGGTTGCCGTCCTCCGCGATCAACGCGAAGCCGGAAACCGGTGAGGCGCCGGTTTGCGCGCCCACCACGGCAGGCACGTGCATGCGCAGACCCGCATTGACAAAGCGAAGCATGATCGGCCCGGTCGTCGCGGCGCTCGTCGCGGCGAACGTCGAAGCGCCCGGATTGGTGCGGTCGAACGAGACACCGTTGATGAGGTAATAACGCGGGTCGTAGTTCACCGTGGGCGGATAGCAGGTGCCAAACGCGGTCGACTTCGAATCGCCACAGCCGCCTGGCTGAGCGGACCAGGCCATGGTTTCGCTAAAGCCCGGGGTCGCGACCGCCGCGGCGACCGCCGTGTTCTGCACTGGATCGATTTCGCCCAGCACGAGCGGCACGTCGGTGTCGTAGCTGACGCCCGGATACGCTTGCGCCGGAGTCGTGCCGTTTGCCGCCGTTCTCACCACCAGCACGCCATACAGCCCCATCGGCCCCTGGATCGACGGATGCGTGCCCGACTCGATCAGGTACGTGCCGGGGTTCAGGTTGTTCCATGAGAGCGCCGTGGTGCTGCCGTGCGCCACTTCGGTCGAGAACGACTGCACGCGGGCCACTTGTGTCGGCGGCGTAAACGACGCACCGCCGGGCGCGGGCGCAGCGGTCGGCCACGTGGTCGCGGTCTGGGTGGGGTGCGTCGGGCTCGGCATGCTTGTCGCCGTCGTGCCCAGACCGCCGCCCAGTTGCCCGACGATCACGAGCGACGTCGGCACGGAGCCCGGCAGGCTGTTGGTGAGATTGATCGTGAGTTGCCCGGGCGGCACCGTGATCACCACGGGGGACCAGTTCGTACCCGCCCCGGGGTTCGCGGCCGCACACGCGGCGGGCGCAACGGCCGCCGTCGAGCACGCGTAGCCCCACATCGGCACGCTCTGTCCGTCAGGCATCACGGCAGTGGTGGCTTTCGCAGTCAGATTGACGGTCGCCTGGGCAAATGCCATCTCGCTTGCGCCCAGCAGCAGGCAAGCCGCAATCGATACCTTAAGCATACCTAACAGGTTTGCCTTGAGTGTGGTGGATCTCATCGCCGTTCTCCCCGCCTCTAATTCGATTCGTCGATCAGGAACGCTTGCGGATCAACGAGCATCATCATCATCATTCCGCCAGGGAAGATGTTGTTCGTGGTGATCTCGCGCTCGTTGTGCGAGTGCCACATGAAGGCAAAACCGGCTTCCGTTTGCGGCGGATTCACCACCGTGCCGCTTGGCGGCGTCGTGCCCGTGGGCGCGGTCGCGCGTATGGTCGCGTCCGGTCCCAGATAAGGACTGCCGCCGTACCAGAAGCCGTTGGTCAGCACGTGCGAGTCGGGCAACGTGACCGGGCCGCCGCTGCCCACCTTGCCGAACGGATGCGCTTCAAGCGCCTTGTTGTGGTCCGCGCACCACTCGTAGTAGTTCGGCGCCGTCGGATCCTGCGTGTAGTAGCCGTTCGCGTCCGGAATGCAAACGCTGCCGTCGCCGGGATAGTGCCCGTAGACGTCCCAGTTCAGGCCCCTGCCCGTCCAGTAGAAAATCCCGTCCATCGCAAGGCCCGGCGTCGTGGTGGTCGTGAACAGCAGCGGGCCGGCGACCTTCGTCGCGTCGGTCTTCGAAAGCAGCATGTTGCCGTCGCGCGCGAGCACACGCACGTGGTTGCCGTGCTCGTGGAACGGATGCTGCCAGCGGCCCGTGCCGATGATCCGCAACAGAACCAGCTCGCCCGGGTGCATGTGCGGATTGCCGTTGTATGGCTGATTCGGATACTGCGCCGCGTAGTTCGGGTCCATGTCGTCCGGCATCGAGCGCCCGTTCACCATGAAGTACGCCGGGTGATAGGGTTCCGTCTCCACGGTCATGCAGCCGGTCGGATTCGTGCACGCGTTGCTGGCCTGCTGCTCCGCCTGGGCATGAATGCGCGGATCCACTTCGGAGAACTGAAACAGATATTCGCGGTCGTAGCACGCTGCGCTGTGGTTGTAGGCCGCGGCGGCATTGCGGAAATCGGGCTGGCCGTCGAGCAGCTTGCGCGCTCCCTGGATCGGGTTGCAGCCAGTCGGTACGGCGAGCGTGCCGGGCGACGAAGTCGGCAGCACGATGACCGCGCCATACAGGCCCATCTCGATCTGCAGATCGCCCTGCGTGCCGCTGTAGTAGGCATGCGTGCCGGGTGTGGCGGCAACGAAGCTATAGGTGACCGTGACGGTATGGGACGCCTCGCGCGTGAGCAGCCCCTGCACGCCGGTTGGCGTGCCGGAGCAGACCTTCGTCGTCGGATCGATGGTGCCCAGGCATACGTCAAAGCCGGGAAAGAGAATCGACGTGTTGCCCGCCGCCGCCGGCAGATTGTTGGTGAGCGTCACGGTGACGATGTCGCCCTGGTTGACGATCAGCGTCGGGCCGGGAATCTGCATGGTGGGACAGTTCGCACCGGCAATGTTGGGCGGCGAAAAGCCGGCCGGCGCGGTGTTGCAGCCATAGCCCCACGAATAGACGCTATTGCCGTCCGGCTGGGTGATGCGGTTCGCCTCGGCGCGCAGGTCGAAATGCGTGCCCGTGATGCCGGGCGCGGCCGCATGCACCGGCATGTAGAAGAGCGCAGCGAGCGCCGCCACGCCGAACCGTGCAAGCCGTCCGAGGCGCGCGAGGGTCGCGGTTCCTAAGCGGTAAGTGATATGTCCCACGGCTCTTCTCCTAAGTGCAGGACTTTCTGGCCGAGTCCATGGCGGGTCAGCCGTGAACTGTTTTCATCGACTGCAAGAGGCGTCTCATAGCGTGCAGACCTTCGTTTTCGGGTCCACCGACCTGCAGATGTGCACTTCGGTCATCAGGCCTCCGAAGTTTTCCTGGTCGTTCGCCAGATGATCCAGATTCGGCGTGTACAGATAGAAGACCTGCCCGGACTGATACTTCGTCGTGTCGCTCGCGTCGAGGATCAGATCGAGCGACTCCCCGCCACCGAGCGTGATCGAGTTCGTGTAGTAGGTCATGTCGTTGCCGGACATGTCGCGCAGCAGCCGCGCGTTGACGGCGACCACGTGCATCGGAATGCCGAGCGAGGCGAGCGTCTGATATTCGGTGACGTCGAGATCGGAGATCCGCAGCAGCACCTTGCCGCCAACAGGAATATTGATCAGCGACGGCAGCGGTTGCGAGAAACGCGGCACGCCGTCCGACGCGGGCGTGGAAAGCGCACTCGGATTCACGGTGTCGGGGTAGCTGCGGCCATTCAACATGAAGAACTTGTCTTTCATGTCGGTGAACGGTTCCGGATTGAACGTCATGCCGACGAAGTGGAAATTCGGATCGAAGCCATGAATCTGCACCGGATACTCGACGTCGTAGGCGGTTGAGCCGTCGCCGTCGTTGTAGGCGTAAAGCGTGGGCGTGCCGCTCAGGTTGTTCGCATGCAGCACGCCGTTCTGCGCCGGCAGCGGCGTCGAGCACAGGATGTCGGTACCGCACCGCGTACGCAGATCCTGTTGCTGCGACACCAGCGACTGGTACAGCGACTGGCCTGCGGGCACGCGGTTCTGGCGCGGCCGCACGAAGATCTGCCCGACCATGCCCATCTGCAGGTGCTCCGGCGGCGTGATGTGGCAGTGCCAGAAGTAGGTGCCCGCATCCGGCGCGAGGTAGTAGTACGTGAAGCTCGCGCCGATATTGATCGCGACCGAGGCGTCCGGCACACCGTCATAGAACGACGAGGCGTTCGGATAGCCGTGGAAGTGGACCGTATGCCTCTCGAACAGGTCGGGGCGCATGATCATGCCGACGTTGGTCAGCGTGAGGAAGAACTCGTCGTCCTCGTCGATCGCCATCATCGGCGCGGGCTCATTGCCGTTCATCACGCCAATGTCCATGATCGGCCGCGGGTCGACATGGCCGGTGAGCTGACCAGGCGGAACGGATTCCGGATCGGGCGTGAGACCGACCGCGCCGTTATAGGTCGGATCCGTTCTGGGGTCGCCGACGGTGTTGAACACCGAGGCGAACTCCGTGCCCGGCAGGCCGGCCTTGATGTCGGCGAGGCCGGACAGCGGCCCGAAAGCGAACAGATATGTCTGCACGCCATTGGCCATCGTCGCGTAACCGTCGCCGCCCGAGATCTGCTGGCACTTGATCGCACCGTTGACGACACCGGTCGACGCCGAGGTCTGGCCTGTGAAGGACGGTCCCGTGTACGGCGGCTCGCCGGCGCCGGCCGCCAGCGCCGTTGGATGGGACGGCGTGGTCGGCGGGCATTGAACCATGAACGACTGGGAGAATGAGGGAATCGCAAACATCGTGAACAGCAGTGCTGCCACGCTATTGCGACACATGCGGATGCTGAACATATGACCTCCGTCCTTGGGGTCAACCAGCGCGTTACGCGCTGTACGGCGCGTTCTATTGCCAATGCGGGCCCATGCAACCGTCACACTGACCCGTATCAGGATTTTGGATTTGGGCAACGGGACCTGCGATGGGTCACCTCCCTACACTTGCAGTAGGGCAAACCCAGCGCCTTGTGCGGTTGCCCTCCTGACGAACAACTGAGTGTGTCCTGGCCAACACAAGCAACGTGTCATGCCGAGATTCCGGCAGCGAAATGGTCCAAGGGGGTGCGCCGTTGCTTTCATTTATGTTTCAATGACATCACGGCTTCGTTACGTTTCGTTTCGGTTTCGGCGACCACGCGGGCGATCCGGCTCGTGCTCGTCGAATAAATCTGAGGATTGAAACGTCGTTCTTATGTGTTCTGTGGCATATAGCGGTGACTTCCGGATGGGTACAATCCCGCGTATTCACGTCCGGCGCGAAAATGCGAAAACCGCAGACGCATCTCGAACACGAGGTCAAACGGGCGACACTCACCTCCTGGTTTCTTTACCGGCGAGGGACTTGGCGTACTTGGCGGCGGGGGTGGGTCATGGATTATCTGGAAAAGAAGGCCGTGCTGAATCTCGTTGAGCGGAAAGATCACGTCCTTGAATTTGTCGGGCGAGATCACGAGAAGCGGACGTATTACCCGGCCAGGTCGATGTGGTTGAAGCTGGAGCAGCTTCAGGTGGCGCAACAACTCGTCGAGCCCCTGGACGAAGACCGGCAACCGATACTGTCCACATCGCTACACGGTGTGGCACATCTGGACGGCCAGGAACTCTCGATCATTGGCATTCCTGATCAAGCAACGCGTACGCTCCAGGTATCATTCGAGGCCCGCGACGTCAGCACGGCCGACCGGCTTGGTTTGCGCGCGCTAGAAGACGAACTCGGTAACTCGCTGTCCGATGTGGCGCTCGGCACGGCCCGACTAGGATTCAATTCTGCCGACGAGGAGACCGGAGAACCCGAGCAATGGTGGCTCGCCTGCCACATCCCTCCCGCCTGCCTGCAGGTGCTTGCGCAAGCGATCTCGGAAGGCCAGCTTGGCGCTGTGGAGTTGGGGCTGACGATGCGGCATATCTACACGGCCGAAAGTCCGGCGGCGAACCCCGCGCGCCAGCCTCGGCTCTTTCTCCGGCCCAGCGACAGCGACGACACGATCGAATGGCCGAGTATCGCAACTGGCTTTGTCACCAACCTTCGGATCGACTTTGCAACGGCTTCATTGCGCGGCTCCGCAGCGAGTGGCGACGAAGCGGTCGCGGCAAAGCTCGTCGCCGATGCCGTGAGCTCCCTGGGACCGACGCTGCTTAATCTGCGATTGACTTTACGATGGATCGGCATCCTCATTGCCGTGTTGCTGTTCCTTGAGGTGCTCGAGCGGCTGCAGATCTGATCCGGTTGGCCGCAGGCCGCCTGCGCTTTTCGTGGAGGTTTGCAGCCACATCTTGCTGTTGAGATAATCCTTCTTATCACAATGCATGAATTTTATGGAATAACTACGGCGTGGAAAAAACCGCCTGACGCGGCGACTTCAGGCCTGCTAGACTATGAGTTCCCCCGAAAACCATGGAGGGAGCCATGATGACCGTTTATGTAGTGAAGACCGGTGAACAGTACCTCTGCTGCGCAGAGGACGGCGACATTGGCATGGCACCGGAAATTGAAGGGGCCAAGTCCTTTTCGTCGTACGCAGAAGCGGAAAAGGCGGCGCACGAAAACGCCGACCCCGGATACGAAATCGTCACCGTCAGCGTGACTGTGCACTAACGCGGAGTTCGCCGCTGGGCGCCCGGCGAAAACGGGCACTGGCGGCGCAGGCTGTTTTGCATCTACTTACTGGCACTTGTCGCCTGCCCGGCAAGGAAGTTCAAGATAATCTCGTTCACCTCTTCCGGACGCTCTTGCTGCACCCAATGACCCGCCTTCGCAATGAGATGCTTCTTCCATAGGTTGGGAACGTTGAGTTCCAGCGCGTCATAGTCCTTCGCCGCCATCTTCACGACGCCGTCCAATTCCCCCGCGAGGAAAAGCGTTGGCTGCATAATGCGAGCACCATCAAGGAAGCTGGTCAGCGCCCAGTTTCGATCGATATTTCGATACCAGTTGATGGGTCCACGAAACCCGCTCCGCTCGAATTGACCGACTAGATACTGCAAATCCGTTTCGGTCAACCATGCCGGGAGTTCATCGGGTAATGCGAGGTTGTCCACGAGCCGTGTCGATTTGGGAAAGGTCGAGAAATTGGCCAACTGCCCTTTCGCCACCGCATCGCCTGATGCCGTGTACAGAATGCCGAGCACCGAGCGGCGGATATCTTCTTCGAGTTCGCGCTCGGCGCGTCCCGGCAACTGAAAATAGTCCTGATAGAAGTGACATTCCTGCGTGATCTGGGCAAAGCGCACCGATGGACGCACCAGACGTCGAGGCATGTAAGGCACGCTCAGCAGGCCGAGAACGGGAAACAGCTCGGGGCGCAGCAGCGCAGCGTAAGCAGCGACGGCAGCCCCCCAGTCATGGCCGATCAGAATCGCGCGATCTTCGCCGAGAGACTTGACGAGGCCGACCAGGTCCCCGACCAGATTCAAAATATCGTAAGCCTCGACGGATTCCGGGGTATCGGTGAGCCCGTAACCGCGCTGGTCCGGTGCGACCGCGCGATAACCTGCAGCCGCCAACGCTTCTATCTGCCAGCGCCACACGTACCAGGATTCCGGCCAGCCATGGCAGAGCAGCACGAGTGGCCCCGTGCCTTTTTCGACATAGTGCATCCGGATGCCGTTGACGTACGCGAACTTCTGTTGCAGCCCGTTCATCATGGAGTCGACCTCGTTTTGAGCGATGGGAAACGCCTGGCGATCAGAATGTGACAGGGCGTGCGTTGCGGGACTGTTTTTTTATATTCGCCTTGCATTGTTCCGATTTATTTTTTTAAAACATCGCGCGATTTTCTGATAGAAAGCTATACGTAAGGATTGAGCGGAGCCACCGCTCTGAATGGAGCCTCGACGCATGAATCTTCCGAAACGTATGCTCGTTGCCAATGTCGCGTGGGCGCAGGAAATTGCCTCTCGCGACCCGCAATTCTTCAGCGCGCTAGCCACCGGGCAGAAGCCGCAAGTGCTCTGGATCGGCTGCTCCGATAGCCGCGTGCCAGCGGAAAGCGTCACTCACTGTGCACCTGGCGATTTGTTCGTTCACCGCAACATCGCCAACCTTTTTCACTCCGACGACGACAACAACATGAGCGTGCTCGAATACGCGGTACGCGTGTTGCGGGTCAAGCACATCATTGTCTGTGGACACTACGGTTGCGGCGGCGTGCGCGCCTCGCTGCTCCCGCCCGCCGACGCGCTGCCCCACGTGAACCGGCGCATCAAGCCGCTTTGCGCGCTCGCGCAGACACATCGCGCAACGCTCGCGCACTTGCCGTCGGAAGAAGCACGCATCGACCGTCTCGCCGAACTGAACGTGATCGAGCAGGTGCGCCTGCTGCGCGAACATCCGCTCGTGAGCGAGAGCGCGCCCGCGCCGCTTGTACACGGGTGGATCTTTTCGCTCAACAACGGGCAGCTACGCGAACTTGCGTCGGGCTACGACGCTGAAACCGCGATGGCCATCGCAGCAGCCTGAGCAATCCGCTCAGGATTGCGTGATCCAGGCACGGCCCGACCGTCCGTGCCGCCCGCCAATCGCGTGCGGAATTCGCCGACTCCTCTACTCTTCTTTTCTTCCTGCTTCCGTCATGACTTCGAGAGCTTCCCTGTCTGCGTTTGCGCGCGACCTCGCCGCCGGTACCGTCGTCTTTCTCGTCGCGCTGCCGTTATGCCTCGGTATTGCAAGAGCATCCGGCGCCGAGCCGTTGACCGGCCTCGTGTCCGGCATTGTCGGCGGCATCGTCGTCGCCGCGCTCAGCGGCTCGCGCCTCAGTGTGAGCGGCCCCGCCGCCGGACTCGTCGTGATCGTCGTGGATGGCATCGCACGCCTCGGCAGTTTCTCAGCATTCCTGATTGCTGTATTGCTCTCAGGGGTGCTGCAGTTCGGATTTGGCATGCTCAAAGCCGGGCGGCTCGCCTCGTATGTGCCCACGCCGGTCATCAAGGGCATGCTGGCAGCAATCGGACTGCTGTTGGTGATCAAGCAGGTGCCGCTCGCACTGGGACTGACGTCGGGCAACAACGCCGAATCGTTGACGGGCGCGCTTCAGTCGATCTCGCCTGTCGTCTGCGCGGTTGCCTTGCTCTCGCTTGCCATTCTCGCGGGCTGGGAAACGCGCGCATTGCGACGCTTCGCGCTCGTGCGACTGGTTCCCGCGCCGCTTGTCGTCGTGATTGCAGGCATCAGCGTAACGCTGGTTTGCGGCGCGCCTGGCTCTGGTTTTGCGCTGCCGGTCGAGCAGCGGGTGGCGCTGCCCGCCATCGAATCCTTCGCGGCATTGGGCGAGGCACTGCAATTCGGCGACTTCGAATTGAGCTTCGCGCGGCTTGCCGACCCGGAAATCTGGATCGTGGCCATGACGCTTGCCGTCGTCGCGAGTCTCGAAACGCTGCTGAGCCTCGAAGCGGTCGAGCAGATCGATCCGCAGCGGCGCGCCGCGCCGCCGAATCGCGAACTCAAGGCACAAGGTATCGGCAATATCGTCGCGGGCGCCATTGGGGGGCTGCCCATCACGTCGGTCATCGTGCGCAGTTCGGCAAACGTGCACGCCGGCGCGCAAAGCCGGCTCTCTGCGATCGTGCATGGCGTGCTGCTGCTTGTCAGCGTATTCGCGCTCACCGACGTGATCAATCTGATTCCGCTCGCAAGCCTTGCCGCCATTCTCATTCATACCGGCTTCAAGCTCGCCAAGCCTTCGTTGTTCGTCGCGCTCGCGAAACAAGGCGTGGCGCCTCTCGCGCCATTTGTCGTTACGATCGCCGGCGTGCTTGCCACCGATCTGCTCACGGGAATCGTGCTCGGCGTGCTGTGCAGCGCCGCTCTCGCGCTGTGGGCGAATCTGCACCGGCCGATCGCCCTCGCGTGCCATGACGACCATTTCCTGCTCTCGTTTCGCAAGGACGTGTCGTTTCTCGGCAAGGTGCCGCTCAAGCAGATGCTCGCCGATATTCCGGACCGCGCGACGGTCATCGTCGACACCACACGCGCCGATTTCATCGATCACGACGTGCGCGAACTGCTCGAGCGCTTCGTTGCCGATGCGCCGCTAAGGTCGATCGCGGTGGAGATACGGCATGCCGCAGGCATCCTTCCGCCTGCAACACGTTCTGGCGCTTGAACTGCCGCCCGTGATCGTCTGGCGGCAGCCAGGCCCGGAGTCCTCGTTGGCCGCCACAGCCGTCGTAACAGCAAAAGCTCGCACACCTCGTGTGGTGAAAACGTCAAAACCACGCTGCCGTATTTTTGAAATGTATTTTTTGAGGATCATTATTGGGCAACGAACTTTGAATCCGTTATGCAGGTAAATGGGGGCATTTCATGGGCAGCGCGCTAGTTTGGGCAGCAATCCCTCACAACAGCGATGGGGTCGTGTTTCAGGTTCGCGTAATTCGCGGGCTCCAACGCTTTCATATTTCGCGCCGGGCGCTTGAGGAGGCTTTCGGCCTGGCGCCTCAGGCATCGGATGCACGACAGCTCGAACTCTTTTATCAACACACGACTCACATCTTGAGTCGCGCCATGCAAAAACGTCCGATTGCGGGCGCTGGCACCGCTGCGCTTCAGACTGCGGATTTCGCCATGCTTGTGGAAGTGGAACACGGCGCGGCAGCGTATTCGTTGGAAACGCAAGGGTATCTGGCTTGAAAACGGGTGGCTGTTGATGAAAGCGGTCGTTCGTGCGCGGGAAATCGAACGTCGAGCGAACGCCGAGCGAACGTCGAGAACGGGTTGCGTCTGCTCTCAGGTCCGGATGTAGACTTCGGATATGCGCCGTGACGCAGCCGTTGTGCTGGAGGTCTGTCAAGATATCCGGACCGGGCGCACCACACTCGAATCCCCCGTCGCCGGAGGCCGCATTATGGCCACTCAACTCAATCACACCATCGTCTGGTGCTCGAACCGGAGCGCCTCAGCGAAATTCCTGACCGAGATGCTGGGCCGGCCAGCGCCGACCCACTTCGGCCACTTCGACGTCGTCGAACTGGACAACGGAGTCTCGCTCGACTTCGCCAACGCCAACGGTCAGATCCAGCCGCAGCACTACGCTTTCCTCATAAGCGAAGCCGACTTCGACGCCGTCTTCAGCCGCATCAAGGATCGCGGCCTTGAGTACTCGGCCGACCCAATGGGTAGCCGGTCAGGCGAGATTAACCACAACGATGGCGGACGCGGCGTCTATTTTCGCGATCCTGACGGCCACTACCTCGAAGTGATCACCCGGCCTTACGGCAGCAGCGGCTGACAGCGGCCGGGTGGTTCGCACCGGGTGTCATCTGTTTTCAGCGCCGGGCTCAAGCCTGTTGCCCCACAGATCGTCGATCGCGCGAATCGCCAGCAAATAGCCGTTCGCGCCAGCCCCACAGATCACGGCAGTCGCCGCCACCGAGATCGACGAGTGACGATATTCTTCGGAACGCCGGTGGATATTGGTGATATGCAATTCCACCACCGGCCGGCGGACGAGTTTGACTGCATCGAGCACCGAAATCCGGCCGAACGAAAAACCGGCCGGATTGATGATCAGCGCGGCGTCCTGCAGGAATGCTTCCTGGATCCAGTCGATCAGCTCGCTTTCACTGTTGGTCTGGCGGAACACACAGTCGAACTTGAGCGCATCGGCCAGCGTCAGGCAGTTCTGTTCGATATCGTTAAGCGTGGTCGTGCCATAAATATGAGGCTCCCTTACGCCCAGCATGTTCAGATTGGAGCCATTGAGGATGTAGAGTTTTCGATTCATGGTGTCAATGCGTAGAGGAATGTTCCAGGGCGGTGCCTTTGGTTTCCCGGGATACCGCGATCATGACGAAGGAGAGCAGGTTCAGCGAGCCGCACACGGCTACGATGGCCCACGGAGAACCGTGAAAGGCATTGAGCAGCGCCACCGCGACTATCGGCATTGGGCCGCCGGTGAGCAGGTTGGCGCCCGAGTACGCCAGTGCCGACCCCGTGTAGCGCGCCTCGGTCGGAAAGGACTCGGCGAACCAGACCGGCTGGATGCCGCTTTGGAACTGTGTGAAGCCGAGGAACGCGCCCATCACGGCCATTGTCATGGCGATCGAGTTCTGGTTGAGAACCGGAAAATAGATCAGGCAGCATATTAGTGTGCATAACGAACCAATCATCAATGCACGTTTGCGTCCGAGCCGATCGCTCAGGTAGCCGCCCACCAGGGCGCCCACAATGGCACAGACATTCGCAACCATCAACAGCATGAAACCGGTCTGCTTCGGTACACCGAGGTGTTTCGTCAGGTAACTGAGCGAGAAAACCACGATCAAGTAGAACAGCGCAGCCGGGCCACAGAAGAACAACGTGAGGCGCAGCGCGGTGCGCCAGTGATATTTGAAAACGACGCCAAGCGGATTGACGGCGCGTGTGGAAGTGCCGCCCTTCTTGAGCGACTCGAAGGCAGGCGTCTCGCTAACCTTCCTGCGAATGTAGATGCCCAATAACACGAGAACAAAGCTTGCCAGGAACGGGACTCGCCATCCCCATGCATCAAAGTCGTCCGACGAGAGCAGCGCGGCCAGTGTAAAGAGCGAGAAATTGGCGAGAATCTGGCTAAGTGGCGAGCAAATGCCAAGCAGCCCCGAATACCAGCCACGTCGGCTGGCAGACGCATGCTCCACCGCCATCAGTTGCGCGCCTGTCGATTCGCCGCCGAGTGCGAAGCCCTGAATGATGCGCAGCGACACCAGTAGCGTCGGTGCGAGTATGCCAACTTGCTGGTAAGTGGGCAGCACCCCCATCAGGAACGACGACGCACCCATTACCGACACGGTGATCAGCATCAGTTTGCGGCGCCCCCAACGGTCACCGAGGATTCCGCAAATCACCGCGCCGAGCGGCCGTGCAGCCAGCCCTGCCCAGAAGCTCGCCAGCGACGCTAACAGCGAGGCCGTTGGGTCGAGTGAGGGGAAAAACAGTTTGGGAAAAATCGTGGCCGCGACCACGCCATACAACGCGAAATCGAACCATTCGAGCGCCGTACCGACGGTCGCGCCGGCGACTGCCCGACGCGCCATCAAGTGAGCTTGCGCAGACTGTTCGTCCGCAGCAAGGTCAGACCGAGCGAAAGATGACATTTTGTCTCCTGAATTTCCTTATGTTGAACGTTCGTTTCTGGCGACGAACAGATGCTATTGTTTGCGCTGCAAAGGAGGCCCGTTCCGCACCGGAACTGCATTTTATATTGTGAAAAACGCGCAAAAATGTCGCTAAAGAATGGCCTGAGAGTTCTGGATTTTCTGGCGTCGCAAGGCGAAGGCGCGGGCCTCGTGGCCATTGCCGACGCGTTGTCTCTGCCGCGCAGCACGTGTCATCGCGTCCTCGCCGAGCTGGTCGAAAGCGGGTATGTCCGGCAACTGGTCGATCACAGCCGTTACATCCTGACAATGCGCATGACGTCGAACGGACTCGAATTCCTGAGCCTGACGGGCATTGCGGATATCGCCCAGCCGATCATCGAGCGCATTGCCGCGCAAACCGGTGAACTGGCGCGGCTGTCACTCGTCGACGGCGAAGCGATTATCTGGGTGGGTAAGGCGGACGGACAGCGCGTTGGCTTTCGTTACGATCCCGACATGGGCCACGCGGCACGACTTTCATGCACGTCGACCGGGCACGCGTGGCTCATGACAATGACCGACGAGCAGGCGGTCGCATTGGTGTTAAAGCAGGGCTTCGGACAGCCGAATGAGTTCGGACCCAACGCGCCGACAACGCTCAAGGCGCTATTGGGATTCCTGCACGCTGCGCGCGTGCGTGGCTACGCGATGATCGACGAAGTGTTTGCTCCGCGCATGTCTGCGGTGGCGGCGCCCGTGGTTAGCGGCTCGCGCTGCGTAGGCGTCATCAGCCTGGCCGGTCCGCGGGTACGACTGACTGCTGAGAAGATTCACGAGTACTCGGTACTGCTGCGCGAGGCGGCCAATGAACTGGCCCAATTGAGCAATATGGCGGGATTCCCCAGTCGGCCGCCTCTCGGCAAAGGATGAAGTGACTTCATGATCTCGTGGAAACCGGGTGGGCTGGTCTCTCGTACAGTGACCAGACATACCCGCCGGGTTGCGACTCCGTGTACAGCCCTGCGCGGATAAAGCCAAGCGACTCGTACCAGGCGCATAGCTTCGCGTTGTGGATGGCGCAGTCGAGTCGAACGAAACGCCGGTTCAAGCCGCTCACCTGGTTAGCGCACCAATCAAGCATGAAGCTCCCGAGCCCGCGCCCGTTAAAGTCCTTGCGCACAGAAAGCCCATGAACATAGCCGGCAACCGGTGCTTGATGCCCCCAGTGATTGTCCTCATCCAGCACGAGCGAAAACGCCCCGACCAGCGTCCCTTCCATCTCGACGACATACACTTCTTTTTCAGAGACATTGTTTCGTACCCAGTTCTCGGAAAACCCGTCGCCTTCCCTGCCCCACGCATAGTCGCGGTACGTCACCTTCTTCGCGTGTGCATCGTTGCGAATCTGAGTCAGTAACGGCACGTCATCTGCCGTCGCCCGGCGGACGCTTTTCGATGTCATCGCTCATTTCTCCGTTGCAGAGTCTCGGCGAGATGAATCACGCCTCGCTGTTCACAGCCGACTCAGAATCTGGCGCTCGTAGGCTGACCAGTCTCTTCGGGAATTCTCAATCGAGAGCTTGGCTAGCGGTAGTTGCTGAAACAGAGCGTCGGTGATTTGCCGATAATCGCGATATAGGGAGATTAACCCGTCTAACCCCTGGTAACCTTTGCGCACACAGTACGGACTCGCGAGTTTCCAGTTCACCTGATAGTCGATCCACTCGGGCCCGCGCTCCGTGCAGACGGTTCGAACCGCTTTTTCGACGTCTTCCTGCCAAAGGTAGAGAACGAACGGATTGAGTGGCGCAATGACTACGGCCAACGCCTTTACGTAGTCAACAATCAGTGCTGTATCGGCGTCCATCAGCAGTAGATGAGTCAGGTCTCCATGAAACAGTTGACCATCCATCACCGGGATTGGCGAATCCCTCTGTGTTGCCTCGACAAAAGCGGCCCACCTGGCCAGCGCACGGTCGGCCAGATCCCGAGGTGTCGCGTCCCGCCACGGCTCGAACCAGTGTTCGAGTTCGTCCGTCGCTCGCACCGGGTGGGGCTCAGTCCTTTCATGTATCGGCAATGCCGCGCGCCCCGAATCTTCCAGGCGCCTGGCAATCAGGCGCATCGTCGTTGACTTGCCCGAACCCATGATGCCTTCGACGATAACCAGCCGATGGGCGGCGGTTTCTGCACCACAGGGATTCGGCGGGATCGCCATTTGTGCCGATAACACCTTGTAAGATGACCGGTAGCTCCAACAACAGCCCTATTCGACGCCCGAGCGCGATCAACCAACAACCTCGCTTCGCATACCGTCCATCACAAAGGCCTCACCGTCTCTCAACGTTCGATATGGTATTTGGTGGCGCTCGTAGAATTCCACTTCTTCGCCCACTGCAGCCGATTCGGGATGATCTGATTCGAAGTGCACCACGAGCGAAAGCGGCAACAGTCGGAGCCCGTCCCATACTACCGGTAAATCGTAACCCGGCGGAATCTCAGCGGGATCGCTCACGCGGACCAGTGCGCGCAGCGTGCTCGAGGCAATCACCGCCGCCGCGCTAAATCCTGCATAGACGATTCTGTCGCGCTCCAGCAAATCGGCGATCGCGACATCGAATCCGCTTTGCTTCATTGCCCTGCGCAGGATGAATGCGTTGCCGCCGTTGACCCATACCGCGTCGAACTGCTGTAGTGCCTCACGCAGTCGATCCGTCGCACCAAAGAACTGCCGGAGATCGAGTTCTTGCACGGCGAATCCTAATGCCCGGAGTTTTGTCGACTGACTTTCCAGCCACTGCGCTCGCGCTGCTTCACGATGGTCAAGCGCGTTGACGATAACCGCTGCGCGCATTTCACCGCCGACTAGCCGTACCAGTTGCTCGGGTCTGGCGCCTACATCGAATGATGAAAGGTAGATGCGCATGGCTTGCTGAGTTTGATCCGCCGACAAGCGTGAATGCGTACCGGCGGTGGCTATCAGTGGCCATTTAGCATGTGTCCGGCGCCCTTCGTGGACAGCGATGGCAGCTTTCTGCACGGGACGCGTCCACGAGTCGATCGTCACACCGAGTCGTGGAATGCGGTTTGATCATCGGCTCAAAAGGAGGCCCTGCCCTGAGCCCCGCTTTTTCTTACAATATCGAAACAGCGCGCACGCAACGATGCGTAGTCAGGCAAACGCAACCTGTGCAAGATACGTTGCGAAGTAGTCATCGTCCAGCCACCCGGAAACATGCTTCGACGCCTCGATGCGCTGAATCTCTTTCTGGCCTTTATCGGTCAGCATGGCAATCTGGAGCGGCGGGAGGTACTTCGTACTGGGAGGAGGTTTCTGGTCAATGGTCTGGATCAGACCCTGCGAGCGAAGCCACGTGAATATTGCCGGTCGCTTGTGCCACGGAATTTGTCGATACAACGCGAGTCGAAGAGCTTCAAGTACAGCGCCATTGTTGAATTCCATGAGCATCCTTCTGGTGGTCGGCTGAAACGTCCGGCTGGCACTGAGTACACACGGTAGCACATGAAGCGGCTCTTTTCGATGACATTCGGGCTCTAACAACGGAATTCGAGAAACGCGTCGTGAGCGGTGGCCGACTCTCGACGAGAAATCGTCGCGGGTCAAAAAAGCGCTCTGGCGCATTCTGGGCTGCTCGCCGCCAAGGCCGAGCAGCCAGCGTCCGCAAGGATCATCGTAGCGCCCGATTCAGGAAATCGCGGGTTCGACCGTTGGCCAGGGCGGCGGCGGCGGGATCGTAGTGGGCGCCATTGTTGCGCGAGAACGCGTGACGCTGGCCGGGGTAGCTGTACACCGAGACATTCGGTTTGCCAGCGAGAGCCACCTTGATTGCCTCTTGCGCTGGCCTGGAGATGAACTCGTCCTCCTCCCCCAGGTGCATCAACAGTGGCGCATGAAGGCCCGCTACCTCGGCAAGGTAGCTTTCGGTGTCGCTGCCGTGGTAGGCCACGGCGGCATCGACCTCAGAGCGGACCGCGGTCAAAAAGGCCATCAGGGCGCCAAGACAATAACCCAGCACGGCGACCTTTCCGGTGCACCCCGATAGCTCGGCCGTGGTCGCAACGGTGTCCTCGATGTCCCTCACCCCGGCGTCCCGATCGTAAGCCTCGTACAGACGCAGCCCATGCTGCCAGTCAGGTTCTGATCTGACGTCGAGGTCGACGCCAGGCGCTTGCCGCCAGTAAAGATCGGGCGCCACCGCGATGAAGCCCAATCCGGCCAGGTCATCACAATGCTTGCGGATATCGGCGTTGACCCCGAACACTTCCTGCAGGACGACGACAGCCGGCGCAGGCAGATCGGCCGGCCGCGCAATATAGGCTCCGAAGGCGCCGTCCCGGCCCTCGATGACGATACGACTTTCCATCGCTTTCTCCTTCGACGACCACGTTTGACAGATTCCAGCCGATGTCCGCGGAACGCGCCACGCCGAGCGTCGGTGCGAGCCTTGCCCGGGAGCGCCTCGCTCTAGCGGGCGGCGACCGCGGCGCAAGCCTTGCGGATCACGTCGAGCACCGCTTGCGGCTGCGAGAGCATCGGGACGTGGCTCGCCTTGAGCTCGACGGTTGTGGCGCCCATGCGCCTCGCGGCGAAGCGTTCCAGGTCCGGATGGACGGTTCTGTCCTCTGTGGCGACAATCGACCAACTCGGCTTCGTACGCCAGGCGATTCCGTCGTGCTTCTGGTTGAAGAGGTCGAGTGCCGGCGCGAAGTGAGTCGCATAGACGACCGCCTGCTCGTCCGGCAACAGGTCCTGAGCGAACGCCGCCGGGCCGGAATGCTTCAGCCAGACGCGACCGTTGGCCACCTCGATGTGGTTGAAGACTTCGGTCTTCGGGAATTTGTCCTGCTGACCCTGCGACGTCTCGGTCTCGTCCGGGCCCAGGGCGGCGATATACACCAGAGCGGCGACCTTGGGGTCCATGCCGGCATGGGTGATGACCGTTCCGCCGTAGGAGTGGCCGACCAGCACCACCGGGCCTTCGACCCGTGCGATCGTGCGAACGGTCGCGTCGACATCGCCTTTCAGCGTATCCAGGCCATATTGCGCGGCCATCACGTCGTGCCCCTCCGCTTTCAGCGTCGGGATGAGCTTCTGAAAACAGGACCCATCGGCCCAGATACCGTGCGCGAAAACGATACTCGGTTTCATTGTGTTCTCCTAAGGTGAGTGCTTGCGGGGGTTGCGGGCCTCCTACTCAAAAAGATGCTGCTTGAGGAACTCGACGGTTCTGGCGTTGGCCCTGGCAGCCGCCTTGGCGTCGAAGCGCGAGCCGCTATGCCGCGCGAACGCATGCGAGCAGCCGGCATAAGTCCGAATCTCGACGCCGAGCGGCGTAAGGCTATCGCGGATCGCCTTCTGCGCGGCGGGGCCGATGTACTCGTCCTGCTCGCCCAGGTGAAGCAGCAGCGGCCCACGCACTGCCTGCGCATCGCCGAGGAATTCATCCGTTCTCGCGCCGTAATAGCCGACACCGGCATCGACGCCGACGCGCGTAGCAACCAGATACGCAAGCAGTCCGCCGAGGCAAAAGCCGACCACGCCGACGCGTCCGGTGCACCAGGTCATGGCGCGTGTCTGCTCGACCGTCGCTTGCACGTCGGATACGGCCTGGTCGAGATCGAGCGCCTCGTATAACGCGTGCGCCAGCGGCCAGTCGGTCTCGCCGGACAGCTCGACGCGCGGCTGTTGGCGCCAATACAGGTCGGGACTCACCGCGATGAACCCCTTCGCTGCGAGTTCGTCACAGGTCATGCGAACGTCGGCGTTGACGCCGAACGCTTCCTGCACGACCACCACGGCGGCCGCAGGTCCCGATCGGGGCTCTGCAAGATAGGCGTAAAAGGCCCCGTCGGGTACAAACACTTCGACGCAAGACGCCATGGCCAGCTCCCTCTGCACGGGCGTACAACGTAGGCTAGCCGCCGGCGGATGCAGGCGTGAGTGAATCGTGGTGAATTGCCGTGAATTCTCGCTGCTGGCGCGGGCGAGGTATGCCGGGATCGTGGCCGACCGACTCGACTATCTGTCGATCATCGCTCGTGCCTCTACGAGGTCATACGTTTTGAATCCTTCGGTGAACGACTCAACAATGCGCGCGAGCACCGCGTGGGATACATGGACGGGTTCTTCGCGGTGCAACTTCGCGAGGCTCAAAGCCGTGCGCAGCTGCCAGGCGCACGCGCCCTGGCGCAGCGCGAGTTGAAATGATCGTTGAAAAAGCGCTTCGGCGGCCGACGCCGCACTCGTACCGAACTGGGCGAGCATGAGTTCGCCTTTGGTTCGCAGCAACTCGGGCAGACACCACCGCTCATCGTTGCGCGACGATTGCTCGATTGCCTCATCAACGGCACGCTGCGCCGCGTGCAGTTCACCGATGCTTCCGAGAGCGGCACTGACCTCGCAGAGTGCAGCAGTGTGATACAGCGCGAACCCGGCGCTGCGAAGCTCGTTGATCGCTTGCGAAAGTAGTTTGATTCCCTCGCGTGTGTGGCCGACCTTGATATGAAGAATGCCGCTGAAGCAACGCCCCATGGTCTGCCAGAGCCGCAATTCGTGCCTGGCGGACTGCTCGAGCAGCAACTGTACGTTACGCTGCGCTGCCTCGAAGTCGCCCACGAGCAGCGCGACCGCGCACGCGGATTGCCCGAGCGCATAACACAGCGATAAAGAATGGTTGTGCGCCAATGCCTCTTCGACGCTTGCCTCGGCTTCGCGAAACGCCTGATCGGGGTACCCCTGCACCCAGAGAATCCGCGAAAAAAAGCCTCTGCCGGCCACGACTTGATCGAACTGAAAGCGCAAGATCTGCGCTTTATGGGTTGCGGTGGGCGGCCGGCTCAGCATCCTCTCGAAGTGAGTGCGCGCCGCGCCCTGCTCACCGAGGAAATAGAGAGAGGTTCCCACCAGCCGGTCCCCGACGAACGAAGCGACGGGATCGTGCACCTCCGAGGCAAGCTGCGCGAACTGCTTCGCAAGGGTCAACCCGGATCCGTGGTTGTCGCCCGTGACCGTGTCGACCCAAAGCCCCCAAAGCGCACGTAAGCGATAGTCCGTGTCGTCCAATCGCTCGGCAAACTGCAACACCCTGGTCCATACCGATCTCGCTTCCGGACCGGGTCCGATCGAATACAAGGCGACGCCGAGGGCGCTAAGGAGTTGCATTTCGATTCTGTCGTCGACGATCTTCGCTGCGGACATGGCCTCGATTGCGCGGTAAATGCGGATCCGGCACTCGTTCATCAGCGAGAGCTTCAGCCAAAGCGGAACCGATGCGATCGAGAGCTCGATACCGAGATTCGGATCGCCTCCCTCGGAGAAGGCCCAGTCGAGGGCTGCGCGGACGTTGTCCGCAACATTGCCCCGCGCACCGCGTTGAATGCCGTCCAACAGCTTTTGATCGGCTTCCTCCGCCTGCTGCAAAAGCTGCAGGTAGTAGTTTGCGTGCCCCCGCGCCAGCGCTTCGATTTCGCCGAGTTCGAGAAGGCGTTTGCGTGCGTACGCAACGGTCGTATCAAGCAGTCTGTAGCGCGTGACGCCGCTGCCGATATCAGCAAAGACCAGCGACTTGTCGACGAGATTGGCGAGGATGCCGAGCATGTCTGCGGCGGTGATGGAATCATTCGCTGCGACCCGGGCGGCCGCCTCCCGATCGAAATAGCCCGCGAAGATCCCCAATCTCCTGAAGACGATCCGCTCGCCTTCCGGGAGCAGGTCGTAACTCCAGTCGAGCGTGACCATCAACGTCTCGTCGGCTCTATCAGGATCGACCCAAGCGGTACGCCTATTGCATCACTGACAAGACGCGCGAACTCGACGGGGTGATGCTGACCCTTCGCTTGTGGGGAATGCGGCACTGCGGGCTCGAACCAGAAGCTGAAAGCGCATTGACGATGACGCATCGTCGGACTGGCGCGATCATCGACGCCGACTGGCAACCTGAGCAAGCCGACCTGCCTTTCACCTTCAGCCAGGTTGAGAGCCAGATCAATCCGTCATGGGCGGCCGAGCGAGCCGCTCGCGCAGAGGCCTTTGCTGTCGAGCGGAAAAATCAGGTTTCCAGACGTGCCCCACGAAAACGCAAAACCGCCTCTGTCGAGAATTGAGCTTCCATGTCTGACTGCATGCACGGGATCATAGCGGCCTTGCGGGCGTGAATTGAACGCGATGAGAGGTCGATCGCGCGCGCTTGCTTCCGGCCTGTCACCCATCGGAAAATCGTTCGCGGCTGTTTCGGACTCCGGACGGCAATCTGCTCAACTTCGTTACGCCAGTCTCATTCGCCAACGCCGACTGGCGCGCGAGCTGTGCGCATGCGAGCCGGCCAAGGCGGCGGACGCCGTCTTCCATACGCTCGTCCCAGTCGTGCCCGGCGCTCAGGCGAAGGCAATTGCGAAAGCGCCGGCTCGCCGAAAAAACATCGCCGGGTGCGAAGCAAATGCCTTGCTCGAGCGCCTCGTCGAAAAGCGCGCGCGAATCGAAGCGTCTTGGCAATTCGAGCCATAGTACAAAGCCGCCTGCTGGCCGGCTGACTTTCGTTTCGGCGGGGAAGCTTGCCTCGATGGTACGGGTCATGCGCGCCAGGTTCTCTTCGAAGATTCGGCGGATGCTGCGCAAGTGCGAATCGTAGGCGCCACTCTCGAGGAAGTCTGCGAGTGCGATCTGAGGCAAAACCGGGCAGCAGAGGCTGAACGCGAGCTTGCGCTCCATCACTTGCTGCGTGTAGGCGCCGGCCGCAATCCACCCGACCCGGTATCCGGGGGCAAGCGATTTCGAAAACGAGCTGCAGTAGATCGTATTGGCGCCGCCATCGAGTGCGATGAACGGCTTCGGCCGATCGCGACCGAAGTGAATGTCACCGTAGACGTCGTCTTCGATGAGCGGTACGGCGTGCCGCGCCAGCACGGCGAGAAGCGCAAGTTTGTCGGCTTCGGCCATCGCGGAGCCAAGTGGATTGTTGAAGCTCGACGACAGCAAACAGGCCGCCACCGGTTCGGTCTCCAGCAAGCGTGCGAGTGCACCGACGTCGATGCCGTGCGTCGGGTGAGTCGGCAGCTCGAATGCCTTCAGGCCGAGCATCTCAATAGTGTGAAGGAATCCGAAATAGGTGGGAGATTCGATTGCGATCGTATCGCCGCGACTGGCGACAGCCGAAAGCGCGAGCGTGAGCGCCTCGGTGCAGCCGCAAGTCACGAGCACGTCGTCGGGCGACAGCGCGTGCCCGACGCGCATCGCGCGCCTTGCGATCTCCCGCCGCAGGCGCGGTTCGCCGTGCGGCGGGCTATAGGTGTTGTAGCGCATACCGTGCTGTCGCGCAGCGCGCGCGAGCCCGAGGTCGAGCCGCTTCGATTGCAGCAGCGCGGCGTCGGGCACGGCACAGCCAAGAGGAACGAGCGTCGAATTCGATGCGTGCTCGAGCAGCGCCGCGACCGCTGCACTGATCGACACCGTCGACGCCTTCGCGCGCGGCCGCGAGGCCGACGGCAATGCGAGGGCGCCACGGCGCGCGGCCGCGACGTAGAAGCCCGACTGCGGACGCGAGACAAGAATGCCCCGATCTTCGAGCATGCGATACGCCTGCAACGCCGTGGAAACGCTCATGCGGTGCTGCTCGCTGATCGCGCGCACCGAGGGCAGCCGCATGCCCGGTGCGAGCGCGCCGTTGTTGATCATGCCGACGATGAGTTCGGCCAGTTGCTCGTAACGAAACGGCGTGTGCGTGTCCATGTAAGCGCTCGTAGCGGAATCAACCCAGATTATCGACGTCGCGCCGCGACTCGCCAAGGGAAATTGTGTTGGTCGATTCTCCGGAAAATTGTGACTGTTATGGTCCGCGAGAGAACGCTACGATGCGTGCTATGCAATCGCGTCCGATGGAACCCGATGCCGTAGCGCAGCAAGGCCCTGCGCACGGCTGGGATTTCCGTCACGGCATGGCGGGAGCGGTCGCCCGGAGGCTCCCAATGCGTCGTCTGACGAATGACTCACGGCAAAGGCAAGGTACAAGCATGAACGCACTCCAACAGGCTTTCGATGAAAAGCGCGGGACTGGCTTCGACGAAGCGCATGCCCACGCATGGCGCGGGAGATTTCCGCGCAACGAGATCATCTCGCTGCTCGATGTGAATCGCCCATTCAATCTGGCGGAGAGCACGTCGCAAGACTTGACGGTCGGCGCATTGCTGGACCTGGCGGGTCTGGACGGCATACGCAATCTGAAACTCGGCTATGGAACCTCGGCAGGTTCGTTGGCGCTGCGCGAAGCCATCGCAGAAGGCTGCGGCGTGCCGGCCGAGCAGATCATCACGACACAAGGCACTGCGCTCGGGCTCTTCCTGCTCGCTTTCGAAGTCTGCCGGCCCGGCGACGAGGCGGTCCTCGCAACGCCGTGCTTTCCGCCAAGTCGTGACTGTCTGCTCGGAGCCGGCGTCGACGTCCGCGAGATCAAGCTCTCGTTTGAGCATGGCTATCGGCTGGATCTGGAACAGATCGAGGCAAGCCTGTCCTCGAAAACGAAGCTCGTCAGCCTCGCCTCGCCGCAAAATCCCGCTGGCGTCCAGACGTCTCGCGCCGACATCGAGAAGCTGCTTGTGCTGATGGAAAGGCACTCTCCGGAAGCGATACTTTTCGTCGACGAGACCTATCGGGAAGCCGCTTATGGCGACAACGCCGTGGCCGATAGTTTTGCGGCGCTCGACGCGCGCATCGTCACCGGCGCATCGGTATCGAAGGCGCTCGGCGCGCCGGGCTTGCGCACCGGCTGGCTCACGGTGGCAGACAGCGATCTTCGGGCGCGTTTGACTGTCGCCAAGATGAATACCGTGATCTCGGGTTCCGTGCTCGACGAGACGCTCGCCACCGTCCTTTTGCGTCACAGGGAAGGTGTGCTCGCGCCGCGCCGCCAGTTGCTCGCCCACGCGCTCAAGGAACTGACGCAGTGGTGCGAGAGCGAGCGCGAACGCATCGAATGGGTCCGGCCCGACGCAGGCGCGCTGTGCTGCGTGCGCCTGCGCGCCGAGGCATTCGACGAGGCTGCCGTCTCGCGCTTCTGGGATCTGTTGCCAGGTCGTGATCTGCAACTGGCATCCGGCGCATGGTTTGGCGAGAGCAGCCGCGTATTCCGGCTGGGCTTCGGCTATCTGCCGCCTGCGCGCCTGCAACCCGCGTTGTCTGCGCTCTCGTCGGTTCTGGACGCTGCTGCTGCCTGACACGCCATTGCCCTGAACATGTGGAGTACTACTATGAAAGTAAGCGTCGCCTATCTCGAGGAGCCCCCCTTCTACTGGACCGGTGAAGATCATCGCGCGACGGGCGCCGACATCGAGCTGGCCGACGTGGTGCTGCGAGCGATCGGTGTGTCCGCGATCGAGCATCATTTGACCTCGTTCGATGAACTGCTGCCTGGCGTGCAGGATGGTCGCTGGGACATGAACGTGCCCATTTTCGTGACGGCCGAGCGCGCGCTACGCGTTGCATTCAGCGCGCCCGTATGGTCGCTGGCCGATGGCTTTTTGCTTCGCCATGGCAATCCGAAAGCGCTTGCAAGCTACCGGGCCGTCGCCGCGCACAACGACGCGCGGCTCGGGATCGTTTCCGGGACGGTTCAGTACGATGCGGCCATCTCGGCGGGCGTGAGCGATAGCCAGATCGTGGCCTTCAAGGACCAGCCTCTCGCGCTCGACGCGCTGCTCGCAGGAAAGATCGACGCCTACGCGAGCACGGCGGTGGGAAGCCGTGCCCTCGCCGGTGCCAATCAGGCACTGGAAGTGGTTGCGCTCGAAACGAACAAGGAAGGCGGAGTACCTGTCGGCGCCTTTTCGTTCAACCAGAACAATCATGCGCTTCTACAGGCCGTGAACGAACAGCTTCGAAAATACCTTGGCTCGGCGGATCATCGTACCCGCATGGCGAAATACGGTCTCACCCGGACCGAACTCGACAGCGTGAGCGCAGCCTGAGCTAGGCGAGTCAGCGCAATTCAGATGAGGAGAACATGAATCGATCCTATAACGTTGTCGACGTCTTTTCCTCCCAACCGCTGCTAGGCAATCCAGTGGCCGTAGTCATGGACGCGCAGGGCCTCACGGTCGACGCGATGCAGGCTATCGCGAGATGGACGAACCTCTCGGAAACGACGTTCGTCCTTCCCGCCACGACAGCCGACGCCGACTATTGCTTGAAGATTTTCACGCCCCGTAGCGAGCTTCCTTTCGCAGGGCATCCGACGCTGGGCAGTGCGTACGCCCTCCTGGAAGCCGGGCGCGTCATACCTCGCCGAACCGGCCGATTGACTCAGCAATGCGGAATCGGCCTGGTCGAATTGACGATCGGAGCGCGTGAGGCAGATCGCGAACTCCACTTCCGTCTGCCGCCTGCGAAGCTCGAGCCAGTTCACACGGCGGAACTAGCGGAGCTGGAGCGCATTCTCGGCTGCAAAGTGGACCTGAAGGCTGCGCCGGGGATCGTGAACGTGGGTCCCATCTGGATCGTGGCACAACTAAACGATGCGGCTTCCGTACTCGCGCTTCGACCTGATCTCGCGAGACTGGCAGAGCTCGAGCGCCGCCTGGGTGTGACGGGTTTGACCGTATTCGGCGCTCGCGAGCGCGGCGACGACGCGGCTATAGAAGTGCGCACATTTGCACCCTCTTGTGGTGTGGACGAGGACCCTGTCTGCGGAAGCGGCAACGGCAGCGTCGCGGCCTTCCAGTGGCAGCGCGGCCTGTTGCCGGCCGGCGGAACCGATTACGTGGCGGCTCAGGGACGCTGCGTCGGCCGGGCTGGCAAAGTCAGGATAAGCGTGGACGCGAACGGAACCGTGAGCGTCGGCGGTTCCTGCGTCATTTCCGTGGAAGGCTCGCTTACGCTTTAGACGCCAACCGTGCGCAAGGCAGCCGACGAACTGGAAGCCGGCGGGGTCATGATCAACGACTCATCGGATTACCGGATCGATGCCATGCCGTTCGGCGGCTTCAAGTACGGCAGCCTCGGCCGCGAAGGTGTCAGGTTTGCCTACGAGGAAATGACTCAACCGAAAGTCGTGTGTATCAGGAGAACGACGGATAGAAACCAGAAGCATGCAGCAACGGCCCGATAAGGACGAGCCGCCAAGTCTCGCGTTAGTGGCTATTGCAACTGTCTGATAGCGATTCTCGCAGCAGAACACCAAGACAATCGACCGCTCTCTCCACGTCTTCCTATACTGGACTTCGTAAGTCATTGCGTGATCCAGCACCGAAGACGAGGAATGCCATGTCGAAAGCAAACATCACTGCGCTCATCCAGATCGCCTTGATCTGCATTGGCAGCTGTCTCGCGAACGCCGTGCACGCGCAGGTCACGCGAATGGAGGTCATCCCGATTCCGTCCGTGACGCTCACCGACCAGGAATTCCTGAGCGGCCGCGAGGATGGCAAACCTGTCACGGTGGCAGGCGAGCTTCGGATTCCCCGGCCCGGCACGGACCGGCTGCCGCTTGTCATTATGCTGCATGCTTCTGGCGGCGTCGGCAGCAGCGTCACAGACTGGGAGGAGTACTTTCTTTCGCTCGGTGTTGCGACCTTTGTGATCGACAGCTTCTCGGGCCGCGGGATCGTCAGCACGATCAACGATCAATCGCAACTCGGCCGCCTTGCACAGACCGAAGATGCCTATCGCGCGATGGCGGCGCTTGCGAAGCACCCGAGAATCGACCCGAACCGGATCGTGCTCATGGGATTCTCGCGTGGCGGGCAGAACGCGCTTTATGCAAGCCTGAAGCGGTTCCAGAAGATGCACGCCCAACCCGGCACCCAGTTCGCGGCGTTTATCGCGTTCTATCCTGACTGTACCTACACCTATCTCGAAGACGAGGATGTCGTTTCCAGACCGGTTCGCATTTTCCAGGGGACGGCAGACAACTACAATCCAGTCGCGCCCTGCCGCGCCTATGTGGAACGTCTAAAAACGAAAGTGAGCGATGTCCAGTTGACTGAGTACGTCGGCGCCAGCCATTTCTTCGACGCGCGAGCACTCAAGCAACCGCTGCAGTTACCCCAAGCACAGACCACGCGTAACTGCGCGGCTGTCGAGGTCGAAAACGGGCTGGTCGTCAACGCCAAAACGAGGCAACCGTTTAGTTACAGCGATTCGTGCGTCGAGCGCGGGACAACCATCGCGTACGACGAGAATGCGGCGGCCAAGGCCAGGGAAGCAGTCAGCGAGATCGTCAAAACCGTGCTGAAGCCCTAGGTTCACGTTGGCCACGTCCAAGGTCTGGCGCCTCGCGTAGTCACAAGGCAACTCGAAACGCGGCAATGGGTTCGCGAACCTGGTTCAGCTACGGCCGACTGCGCCTGGCACCAGCCGGCCATCCTCGTGTTATCACAGGCATGGGCGGAATCGATCGAAAGCGGATATCCGCCCTGCCTCGGCCCTATCAGACCTGGGCCATGCCGCCGTCCACGAAGAGCTCGGTTCCGTTGATGAAGCTGGCCGAGTCCGAAGCGAGGAAGGCAACCGCCTTGCCGATTTCTTCAGGCTCACCCAGGCGGCCGAGCGGCACTTGCGCAGCCAGCGCGTCGTACAGCCCCTGACGGGCTTCGTCGGGCACGAGGCCGCCAAGGCCAGGCGTGCGGATCGGGCCCGGGCTGACGACGTTCACGCGAATGCCACGTTCCTTCAGGTCCAGCGCCCACGAGCGGACGAAATTGCGCACCGCCGCCTTGCTCGCGCTATACACGCTGAAGTTGGCCGTACCGGTTACCGACGTGATGGACGATGTCAGGACGACCGATGCGCCGTCGACCAGCAGCGGCAATGCCTTCTGCACGGTGAACAGCACGCCGCGCACATTCGTCCCGAAGATCCGGTCGAAATGCTCTTCGGTGATGGCGCCGAGCGGCAGCATGTCCCCGCCGCCGGCATTCGCAAAGAGGATGTCGAGCTTGCCGGCCGTTTTGGCGATCTGGGCGTAGACCTCGTCCAGATCCGACAGCACCGAGGCGTCCGCCCGGATGGCCGTGGCCGCCGGGCCGATGGCCGCTACCGCGGCGTCGAGTTCGGCCTGCCGGCGGCCGGTGATGAACACACGCGCGCCCTGCTCCGCGAGTTCCTGCGCTGCGGCGAGGCCAATGCCCGTGCTGCCGCCCGTGACGAGTGCGATCTTGCCGTTCAGTTGCTTGCTCATGATGTGCTCCGTTGCGTGGTGTGAAAGGGATCTGCAAATGCGTTCGACCGTGTTTTCGTCGCTGCCTGAGTCCGTCGCGCACTGCATGGAAAGCACTTTAGGGAAAAGCGGTTTTTTGATAAATATGGAAACAATGAAATGACTATCCACCGCCATGTATAATCGACGCACCTGACATCCGGTCGGGTTTTCGGGAGTCCCTTCGCGATGGATCAGTTGCTGGCAATGCGGGCTTTCAGCCGCGTGGTGGAAGCGGGCAGTTTTACGCGAGCCGCGGAGTCGCTCGACATACCCAACACCACGATGAGCAAGCTGGTTCAGGAGCTCGAGGCGCACCTCGGCGTAAAGCTGCTCCAGCGCACAACGCGCAAAGTCACCGTAACGCCGGAAGGTCAGGACTACTACGCCAAGGTCACGCGCGTGCTTCGGGACCTCGAAGACATCGATTCGTCGTTCAGCGTGGCACGGAGCAATCCGCGCGGCAATTTGCGCATCGACGTTGGCGGCTTGACGGCACGCGACGTGCTGATTCCCCTGCTTCCGGACTTCATGGCACGTTACCCGGACATCCGAATCGATCTGGGCGTCGCCGACCGCTCGGTCGATCTGATCGGCGACAACGTCGATTGCGTCATCCGGGGCGGCCCGCTCGACAACTCATCGCTCGTCGCGCGCAGTATCGGCGAAGCGACGATGGTGACATGCGCCACGCCCGCCTATCTGAAGCACTATGGCGTTCCCGCGTATCCGGACGAGTTGAGAAATGGACACCGGTTGATCGGCTACATCTCCACCCAGACCGGCAGGGCCATGCCATTTCGTTTCGAGCACAAAGGCGAGCGCACCGAGATAAAAATCGAACACCGGCTCGGCATCAACGAAAGCAATGCGCATCTGGCCGCCGGCGTCGCGGGACTCGGGATCGTTCAAACTTTTGCTCATGCCGCCGATTCCGCGCTGCGGGATGGATCGCTCGTGGAGATACTGAAGAAATGGCGGCCGCCGTCGTATCCGTTTCATGTCGTGTATCCGCAGAACCGGTACGTAACCCATCGTTTGCGGGTGTTCATCGACTGGCTTCTCGAATATTTTCCCGCCAGGGTCCGAGGTATCGAGTAGCCGTCGCTGTAACAGGTGCATGCGGCTGGCGCATGCGCCCAGCCGGGCAAGGGCCGCATCGCTTCGTCTGCAAAACGGGCCGCATGGGGATTCAGTTACAAGATACTTATTGACGCCGGCCCAGCCGTCGGGTAATGTGCCGGGCGAAGGTCAGGAAGTTCGATTGCTGTTCATCAATTGCTCGCCTCCCGGCGGTATTCGTGGTCCTCTCCCTCCTTGTCGCTTCAGGCGCTCTTTAAGAGCAAATTTTCGTTTTTTTCTCAAGGATTCTTCATGGAAACCGGTACCGTTAAGTGGTTCAACGACAGCAAAGGCTTTGGCTTCATTACCCCGGACAAGGGCGGCGACGACCTGTTCGCTCACTTCTCCGAGATCAAGACCGACGGCTTCAAGACGCTGGCTGAAAATCAGAAGGTGAGCTTCGAAACGAAGCAAGGCCCGAAGGGTCTGCAAGCGGCTAACATCAAGCCGCTGTAAAGTTTGAAGGGCCCGGCATCCGACAACGGACGCCGGGCTGCAGCGACACCCTCGCGGAGCTTTGTCTCCCATAGTTGGCGCAATCGCTTTTTGCTGCACCTGCTCGTTCAGCAGCGTGCCACGCGCCACACGCCTCGTTGCACCTCATTCTCCCCTCTGGCTTCAACGCCCTTTTTCGCTCTCCGACTGTTTCAGATTCGGCTTGCAATGGCTTTGGATCGGCGCATCCGTGCACATTTCGCACGGCACACGCCTATCGAACATCAATAAAATTAAAATGCAAAACAAACACGTTCAACAATACAACGGCTATGCCGTCCAACCCTCGGCGCATCGTTTGCCCGACGGTAGTTTTTCCTCAAACCTGTTGCTCGAACGCACCGATAGCGCGCGAGCCGAAGGCTGCTACCAGTTTTATTCGCTCGATTACTTCGCGAGCGAGGAGCAGGCGCTGCAGCACTCGGCACGCTGGGCACGCAATTGGGTCGACACGCGCGGCTAAAGGCAACGCCACGATTCGAAGTACCCAACGCATCTGCGGCACCAGGGCGCGCGCAAGCAAACGCGCCCAAGCATCGCGCGCGATCCCGCACCGCGCCTCGTCGGCACACACGGCCGACAACATCTTTCCTTCTGGCCCCGCCGATAGTGGCAGGCAGACGGCGGCCTTCGGTTACAATGCAGGGTTCGTTTGCTTCGCACAGCACTTAAGCGACACGTGTTGGTTAGCGGCGAACTTTCCTTTGATCGATAGTTCAGTGAGGCCGGCGATAACAGTGCTCGCTGGACTGCACGCCCCGACTCGCATCGGAGCTGTATTGCGAGCCGCCGCGTCTGACCCCATCCCCTCGCGTATCTGATTCGCCGCCCGGACACGGCGGTGTCAGCGACTTCCCGGACGCAAGGGCTGCCCAGCAAACTCCTTGCTTCTCACTACCGCGCGAGCGCGTGTCGATCAGCGCTCGCGGCGTCTACCTCAATGCAGCACCGACCCCATGTCCCGCCAATTGATCAGGAACCTTGAATGGCCAAAGAAGAACTGCTGGAACTCGACGGTATCGTCGACGAAGTACTGCCAGACAACCGCTACCGCGTCACGCTCGACAATGGTGTGATGGTAGCGGCGTACGCTTCTGGTCGTATGCGCAAGAATCACATTCGCATCATTGCAGGCGACCGGGTAACGCTGGAACTCTCGGTGTACGATCTCACGAAAGGACGAATCAATTTTCGTCATAAGGATGACCGCAGCGGCGGCGCAACGCAAAGACCTGCATTTCGCCGTCGTTGATCGCGCGGTACGCGAGCGTCGACTGTGACCCTTACCGGTACCACGACGCTGCGTGCACATCCAGATCACCATCCACTATTGCTGCTGGATTTCAACCAGGAAAACAATTGACTACCGTAATTCTGAAACCTGACGAGCCCGTGGAAGTTGCATTGCGTCGTTTCCGTCGCGCAATCGAGCGCACTGGCTTGATTCCGGAGCTTCGCGCCCGGACAGCCTATGAAAAGCCGACCGCAGTACGCAAACGCAAGAAGGCTGCCGCAGTGGCACGCCTGCGCAAGCAGATCAAACGGTCGTTGCCGCCGAAAAAGCGCTACTGACCGGGAATGGCTGGGCAGCCGTGCTGAAACGGCCGTCCAGCGCCCAGCCGGTGCCACGCATCACCTGCGTGTGGGCCAAGCGGCCCTGATCCAGGCACGCTCGAGAATCACCCTGCCCGGTTTGGCCACGTGCCGCGCTTGACGATTGCCCAATACAGCCAGCCGATCAATACCAGCGACACCGCGCCAGCCATCGTTGGGAGTGCCAGGAAAGACCATCCTGGCTGCGCCGCGAAGATAATGACCGGATTGCTGCCGGCCGGTGGATGAACTGTGCGCGTCATCATCATCAACATCAATGCGCACGCTGCGGCGCCTGCCATCGGCACGTATCCCGGGCCAAACAGATGCAAACACACCAAGCCCGTCAACGACGTCAGAACGTGTCCTCCGACAACGTTTCGCGGCTGAGAAAACGGGCTTGACGGAAAGCCGAACAGCAGAACGCAGGTGGCCCCGAATGAACCGAGAATCCACGGTTCCGAGGTCGTCTGCGCCAGCATGCCCACGAGAGCCAACGCCACGAACGCACCCAGGCCAGCAAGCAGTATTCTCACCGCCTGGGCGCACCACGTAGAGGCCCCGTTGGTGCCGGCGGGTGCGGCAGACGGGGTCGTCATCGACATCAGGCCACCTTGAAGCGGGCCGCTTCTTCCGATCCCTTAGTCGCGTTGCCCGCGCTGTACGAGTGCGCACCCACACCGGCGAGCTTGCCACCCTGCACGATCAGATATTCGTCGCGAATCGGGCGGCCTTCGAAGTAGCACTCGAGGATCTCGCGCGTTCCCGCTGCGTAGCGGGCCTGTGCGGAGAGGCTGGTGCCGGAGATGTGAGGCGTCATCCCCTGATGCGGCATGCTGCGCCACGGATGATCCGCCGGTGCCGGCTGAGGGAACCACACATCGCCGCCGTAGCCCGCCAGCTGACCGCTTTTCAGCGCATCGACGATCGCGTCGCGGTCGCACAGCTTGCCTCGAGCCGTATTGATCAGATAAGCGCCGCGCTTGAAGTTCTTCAACGTCGCCGCGTTGATCATGTGTTCGGTTTCCGGATGCAGCGGGCAGTTCAGCGTGACCACGTCGCACACGCGGGTCAAGCTTTCGAGGCTCGTGTGATGGGTGAGATTGAGCTCCTTCTCCACCGATTCGGGCAGGCGGTGACGATCGAGGTAATGCAGCTTCATGTCGAACGGCTTGAGCAGGCGCAGCACGCGCAAACCGATACGGCCTGCCGCCACCGTGCCGACATGCATGCCCTCGACGTCATACGAGCGCTCGACGCAATCGGCAATGTTCCAGCCGCCTTCATTGGCCCAGTTGTGCGACGGAATATAGTTGCGCACGAGAGCGAGCGTCGTCATCACGACGTGCTCGGCCACGCTGTTACTGTTGCAATAGGTGACTTCCGCCACGGTGATCCCGCGATCCATGGCCGCCTGTAAATCGGTGTGATCCGAACCGATCCCGGCGGTGACGATCATCTTGAGCTTCGGGGCCTTCGCAATGCGCTCGGCCGTCATGTACGCCGGCCAGAACGGCTGCGAGATCACGATTTCGGCGTCGTGCAATTCGCGGTCGAGCACGCTGTCGGCGCCGTCTTTGCTGGAGGTCACCACCAGCTGGTGGTCGTTCGACTCCAGATACTTGCGCAGGCCTAGCTCGCCTGACACGCAGCCCAGCAAATGCCCCGGCGTGAAGTCGATTGCGCGGGGCGTCGGCGTGGTCTGCCCGTCGGGATAGCGCGTGATTTCAGGAAGGGTGTCACGGGCGTACTGCTTCGGCATACCGTTGACCGGGTCGTCGTACAGCACACAAACAATTTTTGCCACGATATCTGTCTCCACTCTGATGGGCGAGGAACCGGAAGCGCCGTGGGCGCCACCGGCTGTCCGATCGCGCTACCTGCGACCGATCGACGGACAGAGTGTCGACGAGAAGCGGAATGCAGATCCAATCTTTTCGACGTATCACCTGATAAGTGCGGCTTATGAAACGCTCGCCGGCACTTCACCAATCGCGCGCGGCCGATCGAGGAATGCGTCGAACCTCGTTTGCAGATCGAGGTGTTTCGCCGCCCGCCACAGGGCTGCCACGAGCGGCGGACGGGACGGAAGGTCGCGGGCTATCAGCCCGATCTCCCGGGTGAGTTCGGGCTCGAGCGGAGTGACCGTGTCCCGCCCGGTACTGTCGTTGACGCACAGCACGCTATGAGGCAATACCGTGTGAAGCCCTGCATGCAGGACATTCGACATCAAGGTGAGCAACGAGTCAGCCTCGACAACGACTTTGGGCTGAACGCCCGCGCGACGAAATGCGGCGTTGATGACCTGGCGGTTCTGCATTGAGGAGTCCAGAAGACCAAACTGCAAACCGCCCAGTGCGTCCCAACGCGCGGCACCGGTGCGTGCATGCTCACCCGATCCGGATGGCGAGACGAGGACATAGCGTTCGCGGTAGAGCGGCAGCACCTCGAATCCGGCCTGTGTGTGATCGTCGAGATAGGTGAAGCCAACGTCGAGCTCATATTCGTCGAGCTGCCGCAATATGGCGTCCGAACTCAGCGAGCGCACCGCATAGCGGAGCATGGGATGCGCTTCACGGCAGCTTGCGATCATGAGGCTCACGACTGGCATCGTCGTGGGAATCACCCCGATCCTCACGGTGCCGGTCAACAGGTTCGAAGCGCAGACGTCCTGCCTCATATGGTCGAGGGCCGCGATCGTCTGCCGTGCCCAACCTAGCACGCGCTCGCCTTCCTCGGTGAACCCGAGAAAGCGGCGGCCGCGCCTCACGATCACGAGACCCAGTTCGTTCTCGAGACTGCGTATCGCGGACGAAAGTGCCGGTTGCGTCACGTTGCAAAGCTCCGCAGCGCGCGCGAAATGCCGCTCCTTTGCCAACGTAACCAGGTAGTTGAGTTGCCGGATGAACATCGCGCGTTTCGCCCCTCGATATATTCGGTGATATATTACGCGAATTCTTCCCCGGTGCCGACCTGGCGCCGGCGCTGTCGCTCCTGGCTTGTGCGGCGCAAAACCAAAACTTCGGAAATTGTCCGAATAGGGGCGTAGTATTCCTTGCGATATAACGAAGCGGTCCAACCCCTGTTCGGCCGATATGCGAGGAGCACGCCCATGAACCACGCAGAACTGCAATATCTCACCACGGAATATCCCTTCCGCAAGCAATACGACAATTTCATCGGCGGGCAGTGGGTCAAGCCCGTCGGCAATGAGTACTTCGACAACATCTCGCCGGTCACGGGCGAGCCGTTCACGTCCATCCCGCGCTCGCGCGAAGCCGACATCGAGTTGGCGCTCGACGCCGCCCACAAGGCGAAGGACGCCTGGGGCCGCACCGCCCCCGCCGACCGCGCGAATCTGCTGAACAAGATCGCCGAGCGCATCGAGGCCAACCTCACGCGGCTCGCGGTGGCGGAAACCATCGACAACGGCAAGCCGCTGCGCGAGAGCATGGCCGCCGATATTCCGCTCGCGATCGACCACTTCCGCTATTTCGCGAGCGCGATCCGCGCGCAGGAAGGCGCCATTTCGCAGATCGACGACAGCACGGTCGCTTACCACTTTCACGAGCCGCTCGGTGTGGTGGGCCAGATCATTCCGTGGAATTTCCCGATCTTGATGGCCACGTGGAAGCTCGCGCCGGCGCTCGCCGCCGGCAACTGCGTCGTGCTCAAGCCCGCCGAGCAAACGCCGGCCTCGGTCCTCGTGCTGATCGAGCTGATCCAGGACCTGCTGCCGCCCGGCGTGATCAATGTGGTGAACGGTTTTGGTCTCGAAGCGGGCAAGCCGCTCGCCTCGAACAAGCGCATCGCGAAGATCGCCTTCACGGGCGAGACCACAACGGGCCGGCTCATCATGCAGTATGCGAGCCAGAACATCATTCCCGTCACGCTGGAGCTGGGCGGCAAGAGCCCCAACATCTTCTTTGCCGACGTGATGGATCACGACGACAGCTTTCTCGACAAGGCGCTGGAAGGCTTCACGATGTTCGCGCTCAATCAGGGCGAAGTGTGCACGTGCCCGTCGCGTGCGCTCGTCGACGAGAAAATCTACGACCGGTTCATGGAGCGCGCGCTCAAGCGCGTGGGCGCGATCGTCCAGGGGCATCCGCTCGATCCGAAAACGATGATCGGCGCGCAGGCCTCGCAGGAGCAGCTCGAGAAAATCCTCTCGTACCTCGATCTCGGCAAGCAGGAAGGCGCGCAATGCCTCACGGGCGGAGAGCGCAACCCGCTCGATGGCGAGCTGAAGAATGGCTACTACATCAAGCCAACCGTGTTCCGCGGCCACAACAAGATGCGCATTTTCCAGGAGGAAATCTTCGGGCCAGTCGTCTCGGTCACGACGTTCAAGACCGAGGAAGAAGCGCTGCAAATCGCCAACGACACGCTCTACGGGCTTGGCGCCGGCATCTGGACGCGCGACGGCACGCGTGCCTACCGCTTCGGCCGCGCGATCCAGGCGGGGCGTGTATGGACGAACTGCTATCACGCCTACCCGGCGCACGCGGCGTTTGGCGGCTACAAGCAATCGGGCATCGGGCGCGAGAACCACAAGATGATGCTCGACCATTATCAGCAGACGAAAAACCTGCTGGTGAGCTATAGCGACAAGCCGCTCGGCTTTTTCTGATGTGTGCTGCGCGCCTCGCCGCGTGAGGCGAGGCGCGGAACGGTTGGGAGAGCTGACCATGGCCGAAAAGGTGTCCCGCGTCGTTGCAACGCCGGCGGCCGTCGCGCTGATCCAAAAGCTGGTGGCACAGCACGGCCCAGTGCTTTTCCACCAGTCGGGCGGCTGCTGCGACGGCAGCGCGCCCATGTGCTTTCCCGCGGGCGAGTTCATGGTCGGCAATGCCGATGTGAAGCTCGGCGTGATCGCGGGCGCACCGTTCTACATGAGCGAATCGCAGTTCGAATACTGGCAGCACACGCAGCTCATTATCGACTGCGTGCCAGGCAATGGCGGCATGTTCTCGCTGGAGCGCCCAACCGGGCTGCGCTTTCTCACGCGCTCGCGGCTGTACGACGACGCGGAATCGGCGTGGCTCGATCATCATCCGGTCGAGCGCGTGCAGGGCTAAGGCATCGCGCGCGTTCGATACGTGAGCGCATCCGGCAGCGCCTCGGTGTCGACGTGCCCGTCGATGAGCGGCACCACCTCGTCGCCAAACGCGGCGACATCTTCGGGGTCGTGCGTGATGAGCAGCATGGGAATGTCCAGGCGCGTCTGCAGCGCCAGCAGTTCGCGGCGCATACGTTCGCGCAGCGCGTGATCGAGCGCCGAGAATGGCTCGTCGAGCAGCAGCAGCTGCGGCTTCGAGACCAGCGCCCGCGCGAGCGCCACGCGCTGTTTCTGGCCGCCCGAAAGGTGCACGGGATGGCTGCCCGCCACGCCACGCAGCTCGAGCGCATCGAGCCAGTATTCGACGTCGGGATGCGCATCGCGGCGCGCCGGATTGAACCATCCCTTGTGCAGCCCGAACGCAATGTTCTGCTGCACATTCAGATGGGGAAACAACGCGTAGTCCTGGAACAGATACGCGATCCGGCGCATCTGCGGCTTCAGGTCGATGCCGCTCGCGCTGTCGAACAGCGCTTGCCCGCCCAGACGAATCACGCCTTCGTCGGGCCTCAGGAGGCCCGCGACCGCCTGCAGGGTCAGCGTCTTCCCCGAACCCGATGGGCCGAACAGCACGACGCGCTGTGCGTGCGTTTCGAACGCGACGTCGAGCAGAAAACGGCGTCCGGCGGATTCGAGCGTTTTACGGACAGCGACGGTCAGGGACATGGCGCTAAGCGTGAGATCAACGCGAGGTCAACAGCGAGTGCTGCGGCACCAGCCTGCCCGCGAGCACGAGAATCACGACGCACGTGACCGAGGTGACGACCACGAGGAAATTCGCCGTGCTGTCGTCGCCCGCCTGCACAGCCGAATAGATCGCAACGGAAAGCGTTTGCGTGCGGCCCGGCAGATTGCCCGCGATCATCAGCGTCGCACCAAACTCGCCGAGCGCGCGCGCAAATGCGAGCAGCGTGCCTGCCACGATGCCGCGCATGGCGAGCGGCAGCGTCACGCGAAAGAAGATCGCGGCCTCGCTGATGCCGAGCGTGCGCGCAGCACGCTCCAGTTGCGGATCGACCGATTCGAATGCGGCGCGCGCCGACTTCAGCACGAGCGGGAACGCCACGACCATCGACGCCAGGACGGCGCCTTGCCACGTGAACACGAGCTGGATGCCGAGGCTGTCGAGCCAGCGGCCAAATACGCCGCGCCGCCCGACCAGCACGAGCAGGTAGTACCCGAGAACCGTGGGCGGCATGACGAGCGGCAGCGTCAGCAGCGAATCGAGCAGGTCTCGCGCGCCGGAATGCCAGCGCGCGAGACCGTAGCCGGCGGCCACGCCGAACACGACGTTCAATGCCGTGGCCCAGCCGGCGACCTTCAGCGAGAGCAGCAGCGGAACCCAGACCTGTCCCATGAGGGTCGCTCCTCTTGCGCGGGCGGATCAGTGCGCCGTGCCGGCCGGCTTGAAGCCATACTTCGCGAGTATGGTCTGCCCGGCGGGCGACAGCACGTAGGCGATGAAGGCCTTCGCATCCGCTGCATGGCGGCTGCCCTCCACGAGTGCAATCGGATAAGTCACGGGGGTTTGCGTCGGCACGGTCAGTGCGACCTTCACGCGCTCGGGCATGATCGCGGCGTCGGTGGCGAACACGAAGCCCGCGTCGACCTCGCCACGCGAGACGTAATCGAGACTCTGGCGCACGTCGCCCGCCAGCACGCTCTTCGCGTTCACCGCGTCCCACAGGCCCGCCGCTTCGAGCGCGCCTTTCGCGTAGCGGCCGATCGGCACCGACGCCGGATCGCAATACGCCACGCGCTTCACGCCCGGTTGCGCGAGGGCGTCGAGCGACGTCGGCATGAACGAACTGTCCTTCGGCACGATCAGCACCAGCGCATTGGCCGCGAAATCCTGGCGCGTGGCGGGATCGACCACCTTCTCGGCGACGGCCTTGTCCATCGCCTTCTGGTCTGCCGACGCGTAGACGTCGGCGGGCGCGCCCTTCACGATCTGCTGCATCAGCACGTCGGAGGCGCCGAAGTTCAGCAGTACCTTCGTGCCCGGGTGCTGCTGCTCGTATGCCGCGCCAATCGCCTTGAACGCATTGGTGAGGCTCGCCGCGGCGGAGACGATGAGCTCGTCGGCGCGTGCGTTCGCGCAAACGGCCATCATGCCGACGCCGATGACGAACAATGTCTGCTTCAGAAAACGTGGGAACGATACGCGCATGGTCTGATATCTCGAGATTAATGAATCAACGTGAAAGCAATGTAATGTTCCGGAATCGAAATATTACACTGTATATAGCGATAGTCGAGCTTGGCGCGCTGATTCAGAATATCTAGCCGTTGCATGACGAACGCGCTATCGACGTAGAATCCGTTTTTCTGCGCTCCGGAGTTGCGATGCGCCCTCACCCGAACGCCATGCCAGGAGCCGTCATGCCGGGAATCACGTTATCGAGAGCCTTCGGCGTGGGCCGCGCCGCGCGGCGGCTTACATGGCACGCGCTGGCAGCAACGCTCCTCGCCATCGCGGGCTGTCACAGCGCGCCATTTTCTGCACCCACGCGCGTCGACCTGAACGCCCAGCCGAACGCAATCGCCGTGCGCCCCGGTGACGGCGCGCTATTCATCACCGACGACCGGAGCAACGACATCCTGTGGTCTTCGAACCAGTCGGACTTCCGCCCGTATGCCAGCCTGCCCGCTATCGCGGGTCAGCCCAACAGCCTCAGCCAGTTCGTGTTCCTGCGGCCTGACGCACTGCTCGCCCAACGATTTGGCTTTGGCAAGACAGGCGCCCTCTTCGTCGTTTCCGCCGCCGGTGACGCCCATGCCCTGAGCGGTCCGGCTTCCGGGCGACGCAGACTGGGACTCGTATCGATCGGTCCCGGCCGTGCGCTGTCGAGCTGGTTCATCAAGCGGGAAAACGAGCCGCCAACGGGCGGCGTCAGCCTCGTGAGCTACGACCTGACGACATACGCCGCTACCGAGCGCGATCTCGTCAGTGGTCTTGCGAAGCCTGTGGGAATCGCGGTCCACGGCGGCGCGCTGTTTGTCGCGGACCAGGGCGCGGGTGAGATTCTGCGCTACGACCTCGCCGAATTGCTGGCCAAACCGGAGCCCTCACACAGCGGCACGGCGTTCGCGAAAATCGAAAGCCCGGACCTGCTCGCCGCCGATGCATCCGGAGCGCTCTACACAAAATGTGGCGCGCACGGATTCTGCCGCATCACGCCGGACGGCACGGTGTCGAGCCTCGCCGACGACTTCCAGGACGCGCGTGGCGTAGCCGTCGACGAGACGCGCCACGTTGTCCTTGTCGTGGACCGCGCGAAAGGCGCAAACGCAACGACCAGCGCCATCCGCGCGTTCGCGCTAGCGAGCAGCGAGGCAAGCGCGGATCACTGAGCGCTAGCGCGCGGCCGCATGAATTCGTGCATGCGGCCTCGCACATAGTGCAGATGCACCTTCCGTTATAAGCCCGAATCTGCAAGGCACACACGCGTGGCCAGGCATTTCCCCGGAATTGACGCACCGTTATATCGAACCGTATATAGCTAGGAACGGCGTCAATCGAAACGGTGTTCTGCATGTCCCGGGAAGTCATCGACTCTTATCTGCTGAAGGTTCTCCATACGCTCATCTGCGAAGCCAGTGTCTCGCGCACTGCCGCGCTGCTCGGCCAAACGCAGCCGGCAATCAGCGTCGCACTACGCAAACTGCGTGCGATGACGGGCGATCCGCTCCTCGTGCGCAGCGGCAGCCACATGGTGCCCACGACGCACGCGCTCACGCTGATCGAGCCCACGGCGCAGGCGCTGGCGGGCATCGCCGCCGTACTGCATCCCACCACGGCATTCGATCCCGCCACGACGCGCAGGACTTTTCATATCGGTTCGCCCGACTATCTGGACGTGTTTTTCCTGCCCGCTATCGTCGATGCGTTCCATACCGAAGCGCCGCGCGCACGTATCGAGTTTCAGCATCTGATGATGGTGAATGGCGGCTACGAGCATGGTCTGGAAAGCGGTGCGCTCGACCTCGTGATTGGCAACTGGCGCACACCGCCCGAGCATCTGCACCTCCAGCCGCTGTGCAAGGACGAACTCGTCTGCCTGATGCGTGCGCAACACCCGATCAAGCCCGGCAAGCTGACCCGGGAGAGGTATCAGGAGGCCGCGCATCTGGCCGTCACCACGCATCATGCGGCGGGACTCGGCACCATCGATATCGAACTGGGTCGCAGCGGCCTGTCGCGCAACGTGACGACCAGCCTGCCGTACTTCGGCATGGCGCCGTATGTGCTGATGCGCTCGAACCTGCTTTTCACGACCACGCGCGCGCTGGCCGCGCACTACTGCAATCTGCTCGATCTGCGCATGGAGCCCATTCCCGGCGAGCGCCAGGCACTCACCTATTACCAGCTTTGGCATGACCGCACGCATCGCGGTGCGGCCGCAATCTGGCTGCGCCACCTCGTGGCCCAGATCGCCAAGGGACTCGCGCGATAAATTTCGGAACCCGAATCATTTTAAAAAGAACCGCGAGCATGGCTCGCGGCGGCAAACGTCCGGCGCTCGTGCCCGGAGGACTGGTAACCGGATACGAACGCCAGAGCGCAACAGGGGTCGGTCAGTGGAAGCTGCCTGTCGTCGGACGCGCGTGACCGCGTCCGGTTGTCGTGATGCTATGCCTCGCCTAGCCGGTCAACGACCCGTTCGAGCCGGACGCCATCTGCTTCAATAGCGCGGCCTTGTGCGCGGTGGCGCCGCCAATGAGAGCAAAGCCGGTGACACGCTTTGTCCCCGCGTCTTCGCATATCGCGCGTACCGACTCGGGCGACTCGTGCGTGGCCACTTCGACGCTCCAGCGTCCGCCCGGCATGCCCGGTGTCGCGACAACGGCCGGCGCGGCCGGCGTCTTCACGACAACGGGCATCACCGGAAAATCGACGCGCGTGAGCGTTCCCGACAAGGTGCGCGCGAGCGCACGCGCCGCATGCATGATCGGCAACACATAGGGCTGCACCCGGCCGTCGATAGCCGCGCAGTCGCCGAGTGCATAGACGTGCGGCGCGCTGGTGCGGCACCACGCATCTGCACCGATGCCGCCATCGACGCGCAAGCCGGCCTCGCTCGCGAGCGCCGTTCGCGGCACGAGGCCGACCGCCGAGACCACGATATCGGCCTCGAGCGTGGCGCCATCCGTAAGCGTTAGACGATATCCCGGATCGCGCCTCGAAACGGCAGCGACCCCGATGCCGAGCCGAACGTCGACGCCTGCGCGGGACAACGCACTGGCGAATACTGCACCCGCCTGCTCCGGCAGCAGCCGCGAGAGCGGCGCGCTGGCCGGATCGATCAGACACACCGGATGCCCCGCAGCGACAAGATCGTTCGCGAACTCGCACCCGATCAGACCCGCGCCGAGTATGGCCACCGAATGACGCGACGCAAGCGCCTCGCGAAAACGCGCGTAGTCGCCGAGATCGTTGATCGACAGCACGTCTGCCGCGCCATCGCCCTCGATCGGCACGCGCCGCGGGTCCGCGCCCAGCGCGAGCACCAGCGCGCGATAGCGCAGCCGCTGCCCATCGACGACAACAACACGCTCGTCTGGCGCGATGCGTTCGACATGGCGATGGGTCCAGATACGTGCATCCAGTTGCGCGGCCATCGCCTGCGCGTCGAAGCTCGCGAGTTCGTGCGGCGCCTTCTTCATCGCAAGCGCATTCGACAATGTGGGCTTCGAATAGAACCTGCCGTCGTCGCGGCTCACGATAACGATAGGCGTGTGGGCGTCGAGCTTGCGAAACTCGCGCGCCACTGTATAGCCCGCGAGGCCCGTGCCGACGATCACGAGTGGATCGCCTTGTGCCCCGCCGATGATATCCTCGCTCATACGCTCACCACCTGCATTTCGAAGTCGTGCTTGCCCGTCGCGCAGTCCGGGCACATCCAGTCCTCAGGTACATCTTCCCAGCGTGTACCGGGCGCGATGCCCGCTTCGGGCAGCCCTTTGGCCTCGTCGTAGCGAAACCCGCAAATCACGCATTCCCAGATCTTCATGGTCGCTCCTTTCCCGCCGCATCAACGCACAAAGTCAACGTACATAGCGCTGCCCCAGCCCGATCTCCGCGAGCGCGCGCCGGTACGCACCGGAGGAGCGATCGGCGAGAATCGGTGCCTCCTGGGAGCGGTCGACGGGCAGTTCTTCGGGACACTGCAACTCGACAATCGCGCGATCCTCCTCGAATACCTGACGGTTGAACGCATAGACGTCGTCGAGCGGCAAGTCCTTGTCGAAGTTACGCGCGATCGGCACAAACAGGCGCGTGAGTCGCGCGGACACCGGGCTTGCAGCATTGAGGATTGCCAATCGTCCATTCTCGGGAAAGTGCACCGTCAGCCGCGCGAAGAACGGCACGTCGACCTCGAACACCCTGCGCCACAGAAAACCCTCTGGCGCACGCTGCTGCATCGACTTCGGGAAATTGCTCACGGTGCTCACGTATTCCGCGCGCAAACCGTTCGGGCGCCACTCCACGGAGTACTGCGGAACAACGGGATTTCTGCGTTCCGCGAAGCTGTCGTGATGAATCCACGCAAAATGCGCGACGTCGATAAAGCCTTCGGTTTGCCGCCCGGCGGAGGCGTGGATATCGATAGAAGGCGGGAGGATTTGCTGATACCCCTCGGTGTTCCACGCAGGGAACTCGGGCAGCGGCAGCTCGCCGCCACCAAGCGACACCCACACGAGCCCATACGCTTCTTGCGCGGCGTATGTCGTCAGGCACAGGCGCTCGGGAATCGGGCCTTCCGGCTGCGAGGGAATGAAGCTGCATTTGCCGCTCGCGCCATATTCGAGCCCATGATAGGGACAAACGAGATTCGCGCCGTTCATCCAGCCACGGCTCAGCGGCGCGCCACGGTGAGGACACACATCGCGCGCCGCGACGATCCGCCCTTCCGAGCGGAACAGAACGAGCGGTTCGTCGAGCAACGTGACACCGAGCGGCTTATCGCTCAGGTCGTGCGCGAAGGCAACGGGGTGCCAGTAGCGGTGCAAGATTTCCCAGTCGCGGGAATCGAAAGTGCAGTTGCGGGGCATGACGGCCGACCCTGCACGGGTCAGCGCCACCACTTGGGGTTTGCTCATGCGTGTCTCCTGAATCGTGTGAATTCGTCGCGGCGTGCTGACCGCTCTGCCGGTCACGCCGTGTACACAACGATATTCAGTTGAGCGCGTCTCTCCCATCCCTCGCCGGCGATGTAGTCCATGCTCCGATCAACATGGACTCACCGCCATCCAGACTCCCGGGACCGCAGCCGAAGCGTGCGTACCGATGTAAAGCTCGTCAAGGCGCGGCGTCACTTGCCGTCTTTCACCGGTGCGTCGTGAATCGCCTCGAGCGGCTTATGCTGCTCGTCGCCAACGCCAGGAAAGAACGCATTCCACACCGCGCGTACGCCGACCGCTGCCGTCGCTGCCGCGTCAATTGTCTCGACGTCGGCAGACCTGGCCGGATCTGAACTCAGGCCGCGCCAGTGCGTGAAGACGAGTAGCGGCTTTTCGGTCCATTCGCCAGCGGCGAAATTCGCGAATGCCGTATCCCCGCTTACAAGGCGGACCTCATACCATCCCTCGCGAACCGGCGCATACCGGGCCAACGGAAACCATCGGGTCGATTGAATTTGCATGAGCTCCTCCCCCAATCGCGTAGATCGTCACGAATCAATCCGCATTCCACGTGCCTGAATGTTGGGCCCTTCGTTCTCTGGATAGCGTCTTGCGGGGCGGCACACCCTCCACGGCGTCAACGTCATTTCGCAGCGCGGCAACAATCAGACCGTTAGTCGCAAAAGCCATCAACGGATCGCAAGCAGTGAATGCGCTGAGGAATCGGAAGTCATCCGCGACGGCTTCACGAAAGGCGCGTGGCATGCCCAGTCGTCGCCGTCAATCCACTCCCCCACCACGTCACGCCCACGCAGCAACATGTTCGACGCTGTCGAACGATTTCATCCACCAGTTCGAACGGCAATCGCGCGTTGCTCGCCCACCATTACGTCAGTGAGACGCGCTCAGTCTCGCAGTGCGCGCGACCCACGCGGGTTTGAACTACTGCTTCATCTCCGATCGACCTTCTCTTCTGCTTTACAAAGGAAACCTCAATGATCAAGTTTTACTTCCACCCGTCGCCGAATCCCATGAAAGCGGCCCTTCTGCTCGAAGAGCTGGAATTGCCGTTCGAGCTGATCGCCGTCGACACGTTCAAGGGCGAGCAACATCTGCCGGCATTCCGCAACGTCAATCCGAACGGCAAGGTGCCCGCCATCACCGACGAGGACGCGACCGTTTTCGATTCGCATGCCATCTTGCTGCACCTCGCCACGAAGCACGGCAAGTTCGTTCCCGCCGATGCTGCCGGGCGCGGCGAAATGCTCTCGTGGCTGATGTTCGTGGCAACGGGGCTCTCGCCGTTCTCCGGTCAGGCCGTGCATTTCCAGCACCACACGCCGGAGCCCTTGCCCTATGCGCGCAACCGCTACCTGAAGGAAGTCGAGCGTCACTATCGCGTGCTCGACGAACGGCTCGCCAGAACACGGTATCTGGCAGGTGAGCACTACTCGATTGCGGATATGGCGCTGTGGGGCTGGGCCATGTTCGCCGGCTACATTCTTGGCGAAAAAGGACTGAGTGACTACGCCAACGTCAAACGCCTCGTCGACGAAATCGGCAACCGCCCCGCCGCCGCACGTGCGCTCGCACTGAAGGAACGGCTCACGCTGAAGACCGACTTCGACGAAGAAACGCGTCGCGCGCTGTTCCCCCAAAACGTCTGACGCTTTCCAGACGCATCGCGGCGCTGCCCGCGATGCGTCTCTCTAACGAGGAGCCCGGCTCATGAGTACCGCACAATCGCCGCAGCCAACGGCTGCACCCGCACTACGTCTAAACAATTTCGCGCTCGCCGTTGCGAATCTCGACGCCATGGTTGCCTGGTATGTCGACGTACTTGGCCTCGCCATCGCAGCGAAGGGGCACTTCGATGCCGTAGGCGCGGACTACGCCATGCTCGACGGCATGGGCTTCCGGCTCGAACTCGTTTCGCGAATTGGCACGCCCAAGGTCGCGGCAAAGCGCACACCGCCGCCGCAGCACCTGGACGAAACGGGTTGGAAAGCGCTGGTGCTGGAGAGCGCCGATCTTGCGGGTACGACTGCCACACTCGCGAAGCGCGACGTGGAAATCGTCTGGGCGCACGCGCCACTCACGCCCGCCATTTCCTCGACGATGATCCGCGACCCCGAAGGGAACCTCATTCACATTCTGGGCCAAAGGCAATAGCGCACCATGATCACTCGGAGTAGTCCTCAGGATTTTCTCTGGCCGGGCTCTGATAAAGAATCATCACGATCGGAATGCGGGGCTCGGCCGTGGCATCGTTGCGCCGCCCTGTCACCTCGCCTGCAACCGAGGTCGTGTACTCCGCAACCACTTCGCCAAACGTGTTGCGCTGAATCGCCACCTTCTGCCCCACCTTGACCTTCTCGTTGAGCTTGACCAGCAGTTCGACGAAGCCGCCGTGCGTCGTCAGGATCGTATGAGCGCTATTGCCCACAAAGATCCCGGAGTCGCGCCCGGTGCGTCCCATTGCACCGGGAACGACGCCATAACGCTTGAGCACATTCATCGTGCCTTCGACAAACAATGGAATCAGGTCGAAATCGAACACGCGCGCAGCGCCAATCTCGGGCGTAATAGCCGGGATCCCCACATCGATCAGCGCGTTGGCCAGCAACGTGGGATACGCAGGATTGTCGAAAATCTGGGCGATGGGAAAAAGCTCCGCCATTGCGCGCGGCTCGGTGAGTTCCATTCTGGCCAGATTGAATGAAGTCAGGTCCATGCCCGTCGTGCCAGTATGAAAATCCAATGCGTAGTCGGCGTTCGGCCGCAGGAGCCGGTTGAACAGCAGGCCCGCGTGACGGCTCGGCGCGCTGGCGCCATTCTCATTGCCAGGCCATTCGCGGTTGATGTCGATGAGGTCGACGCCTCTGCCCGAATTGGGCCATCTGCGCTCCATCGCTTCTAGCGCGGGGCGCGATACGTCGAGCACAGCCAGTACGGTCCCGGACATTTGCGCCGGATCGAGCTGGCCAATCACGGTTTGTATCATATGCACCGGACTCATTTCGTCGCCATGCACGCCGCTAATCAGCGCGACGCGCTTGCCCGGCTTCGCGCCGCAAACGACGATGACCGACACATACCAGTCCTGCCCGGTCGGCATCTGCACGCCCTGGAAATAGAACATATGCTTCTTGCCGCGTTCCAGGTCACTGACGTCGAGCGCGCTGATGACCTTCTTTCCCTGGATCACATCCCCGGTGTAACGCGTCCCACCGCTGCGGCCGGGCGGCGAAGTCGTGCCTTGGGCGTTCGCGACGCCGCTTTGCCCGGCCAGTGCAGTCGTTGCGCCAACCAGCGCAACCGCTGTCTTGATGAAATCGCGCCGGGCAATACCATCCTTCGATTCACTCTGCATGGCATGGACTCCGTACATTGCAAGTGGAGAGAAGCGCAATCCATCTCTTGTCGATTGCGCTTCCTGGACATGACGAATCCAAACGTTCTGAAGTGGCTCTTTTCGCAACTACGCTGTTCCCAACATCAGCGTAATCCAGTCCGCGAAGACTTGCACTGACGGCTGGACTGGATGCCTGCCGTACGCAATCAGGCAGCAAGAATCGGAGTGCCGGCGTCGAGGCGCCGCCCTATCGTGTCCACACAAGCGCACCGTAGACGAGATCGTGGGACGAAGCAGGGTGCGCTCGAATCGCTTCATTGACTGGAGTCCTATCATGTTGCCGTTTCTCTCGCTTCACGCACTCGCGGCTCAACGCGGCGATGGACTGCGCCCTGAGCTCAGGGCCTTGTTTGAACGCCATGTGCGGGCAGCGACGGGTCTTGCCGCTGCCATCGAGCCTGTCGAAACAGAGTCGTGTGCTCACGCAGCAAACGCGGTCGCCGGCGCTCCTGTGACGGCGTGCGAGGCTGATGGGTCATCGGCGAGCGTCGCAGCGTAGCGTTAAACGCATGGCACGCGGCATCATCCGGCGTTTCACGCGTCGCGATGCCATGCGTGCCTATTTCGTGTGAATCGTGTGATCTTCGAATGCGGCGACGATATGCTCGATCATCGCTGTGATGCGCGCGGTATGCCGAAGGTCTTGATGCGTGACGAGCCAGATTTCATAGACAGCCCCACGTGGGGGCTCCGGCCATAGCTGCACGAGTCCGTCATGTTCGGCCAGATGGATCGGAAGCTCGCCAATGCCGATGCCGGCCTTGACCGCGCTGCGCAGCATGAGGCTCGTATTGAAGGTCGAGACGATGCGCCCCGCGTGTATCGGTTCGCCTGCCAGAGTCTGCAATCGATGACCCGTCCAGTTTCCCTGATAGACGACGAGATCGTGACCCGCGAATGCGGAGCCCGCAACAGGCGTGCCGTGCTGCTCGATGTACGCATGCGAGGCAAAGAGCGCCATCGGCCACCGGGCGAGGCGCCGCGCGACCAGATCGGGGTTATCCGGGCGCACTGAGCGGACCGCGATATCGGCTTCACGCTTTGCCAGGCTAAGCATGCGTGTGGACGTGTCCAGCAGCACGCGCACTTCCGGATGAACAGCATGCAACCGCTCGATGGCGGGAAGCAGGAATTCCAGCGCGATAGAGTCGGTGCTCGTGACGCGTACGTCTCCCGCAAGCCGCGTATCGGTGCCTTGAGTTCGTCTGACGAGTTCGTGCGCGGCGTGCTCCATTTTTTCCGCCGATTTCAGCGCGGCCTCGCCGGCCGTGGTCAACGCATATCCGTCGGAGGTGCGCAGAAAGAGCGTGGCGCGCAGCGCGTGCTCCAGTGCCGCGATTCGTCTGCCGACCGTCGCCTGATCGAGATTGAGCGTTCTGGCCGCCCCACGAAGCGTTTTTTCGCGCTCGACCGCAAGAAACACGCGCGCGTCGTCCCAGTTCATCGCCTCACCCTCCTGATGCAAATTTGCATCCCACGGTGCGAATAATGCTGCGCGAATTCATCAAAGTCGAGCCCTATACTGGCTTCAAGAGTTGCTCGTTCACTGGTCCGCCCGGATCAAACGAGCCTCATCCATAGAAGGGGTCGTATCCATGTCTGCGTCAACTTTTCGCGTCCCGTCGTCGATGACGGCCATCGAGATCAAACAACCCGGCGGCCCTGAGGTGCTGGTGCCGACTACGCGCCCGGTGCCGGTGCCGGCCGCCGACGAGGTTCTCATTCGCATCCATGCCGCAGCCGTCAACGGTCCGGACGTGTTCCAGCGCAAGGGGCTGTATGATCCGCCCCCCGGCGCGTCGGACATTCCGGGGCTCGAAGTGGCGGGTCAAGTGGTTGCCATTGGCGCGGACGTGACTGAATTGCGCATCGGCGAACTGGTCTGTGCGTTGATTCCCGGCGGGGGCTATGCGGAGTATGCAGTCGCGCACGCCTGCAATACCATGCGCATTCCTAACGGTCTGACGCTGGTGGAAGCGGGAGCCATGCCGGAAACGTTCATGACGGTATGGCTGAACCTGTTCCAGCGCGGCAAGTTCGCTGCTGGCGAAACCGTGCTGATCCACGGCGGCGCATCAGGAATCGGTACGACGGCGACCATGTTGGCCAAGGCGTTTGGCGCTTCGAAAATCATCACGACCGTGGGCTCGCAGGCGCACCGTGAGGCCAGCCTCGCGTTGGGCGCGGACGTAGCGATTGACTATCGCGAGAGCGATTTCGTGGCCGAAACGAAACGGTCGACCGATGAGCGAGGCGTCGACGTGATCCTCGACATCATTGCGGGCGACTACGTGGGCAGAAACTATGAAGCCGCCGCCATGGACGGCCGGATCGTCCAGGTAGGCGTGATCAAGGGACCGGCGAAGGAACTCAACCTCGTGCCGATGCTGACAAAGCGCCTCACGCATATGGGCTCGACCTTGCGCTCGCGCACAGCCGCGGACAAGGCGACCATCATCAGCGAACTGGAAAGGCACGTCTGGCCGCTCATCGAGCGCGGCACCGTCAAGCCGGTCGTCTACCAGACGTTTGCGCTTGCCGATGCTCGCGGCGCGCATGAGCTGATCGACTCCGGCACGCACTTTGGCAAGATCGTGCTCACGACAGGCGCCGACCTCATCGGTTGAAACCTCGATGACCGGCGAACCGGACGTGCTGCGAGCCAATTGACTTCAGATGCTGGCCTGGTTGACTCGCTTCATCAGCTCCTCGGCGCTTTCCTTGCGCTCGCTGTAGCGATCAACCAGATACGGACCGATATCACGCGTGAGCAGCGTGAACTTCACCAGCTCTTCCATGACGTCCACGACGCGGTCGAAATACGCCGAGGGTTTCATGCGGCCGGCGTCGTCGAATTCCATGAACGCCTTCGCCACCGACGACTGGTTCGGGATGGTCAGCATGCGCATCCAGCGCCCGAGCACGCGCATCTGGTTGACCGCATTGAACGACTGCGAGCCGCCGCTGACCTGCATCACCGCGAGCGTCTTGCCCTGCGTCGGCCGCACTGCCCCGACAGACAGCGGAATCCAGTCTATCTGCGACTTCATGATGCCGGTCATCGCACCGTGACGCTCCGGCGAGCACCAGACCATGCCTTCCGACCACAGCGCCAGGTCTCGCAGTTCGGCCACCTTGGGGTGCGTGTCCGGCGCATCGTCCGGCAGCGGCAGGCCGCTCGGATTGAACGTGCGGACTTCGGCGCCCATCGCCGTAAGCAGTCGTGCGGCCTCCTCGCTCAGCAGGCGGCTGAACGAGCGCTCGCGCAGCGAGCCGTAGAGCAGCAGGATGCGCGGCGCATGCACAGAGGCTTTCGCGGCCTGCAGCCGCTTGATATCGGGGACGCGGAACAGCACCGGATCGACCTGCGGGAGGTCGGTCGTCAGGTCACTCGCCAGCTCAGACACACTTGTTCTCCTTGAATCTTCAGGCGCACTCGTACCAGTGCTTCGACCGGTTGACAATGCGCACGACGAGCAGCATGACCGGCACTTCGATCAGCACGCCCACGACGGTCGCGAGCGCGGCGCCCGAGTTGAAACCAAACAGGCCGATTGCCGTGGCGACGGCCAGTTCGAAGAAGTTCGACGCGCCGATCAGTGCAGACGGGCAGGCAATGTTGTGCTTTTCGCCGACCGCGCGATTGAGCCCGTACGCCAGCGCCGAATTGAAGAACACCTGGATCAGGATCGGCACCGCGAGCAGCACGATGACGAGCGGCTGCTTCAGAATGGCCTCGCCCTGGAACGCGAACAGCAGCACGAGCGTTGCGAGCAGCGCGGTGATCGACCACGGACCGATCTTCGCCATGGCGGCGTCGAAGGCCGCCTGCCCTTTGGCGAGCAGCGCGTGGCGCACGATCTGCGCGAGGATCACGGGAATGACGATGTAAAGCACGACCGAGGTGAGCAGCGTCGCCCACGGCACCGTGATCGCCGACATGCCGAGCAGGAGGCCGACGAGCGGCGCAAACGCGACGACCATGATGCTGTCGTTCAGCGCCACCTGCGAGAGCGTGAAGAGCGGATCGCCGCCGGTGAGCCGGCTCCAGACAAAGACCATCGCCGTACACGGGGCCGCCGCAAGCAGGATCAGACCGGCGACGTAACTGTCGAGCTGCCCGGCGGGCAGCAGCGGCGCGAACAGGTGCTTGATGAAGAGCCATGCGAGCAGTGCCATCGTGAATGGCTTGACCAGCCAGTTCACGAAAAGCGTGACGCCAATGCCCTTCACGTGCTGACGCACTTCATGCAGCGCGCCGAAATCGACCTTGACGAGCATCGGGACGATCATCACCCAGATCAGCAGGCCGACCGGCAGATTGACGTGCGCATACTCCATCCGGCCGATCGTCTGGAAGACGCCGGGCAGCACCTGGCCGAGCAGAATGCCCGCGATAATGCACAGCGCGACCCATACACTCAGGTAACGCTCGAAGAAACTGATGGCCGGCTTCGGAGCCGTCTTGCGCGAAGCGGCGACGTTGGGGGCGCTCATGGGACAACTCGATAAAGAAGTGATTAGCTCTGCAGGATGTCGTCGAGCGCCTGCTGAAGCTCGACATTGTCCAGGCGCTCGAGGGGAAGCTCGAGCAACTGCAACATGCGATAGCCGATGGCCTGGCGCGTAAGCTCGAACGCCTGGCGCTTGCCTTCATCGCCGCCCGGTGCATTCGACGGATCGGCGTAGCCCCAGTGCACCTTGACCGGGCTGCCGGGCCAGAACGGGCACGCCTCGGCGGCCGCGCTGTCGCACACCGTAATGACGATACGCATGGGCGGCGCGCCGTCCTGCGCGAACTCGTCCCAGCTCTTGCTGCGATAGCCCTGTGTGTCGATGCCCGCGCGCGTCAATGCTTCGAGCGCGAACGGATTGATGCGGCCGCTCGGCGCGCTGCCCGCGCTGAACGCACGCACGTCCTTGCCGAGTTTGCGCGCCCAGTGGTTCAGCATGCCCTCCGAGAGCACGCTGCGCGCGGAATTGTGCGTGCAGAGAATGAGTACGTTCTTGGTCATGGCGAATTGCCTGTGCAAATCAACAGCAGGTTGTCAATCGTGTCGGCCGCGATGCGCATTCAGCAGCAGGCCGAACCAGCGGGCTTCACGGGAACACCAACGGGCTTGCCACGCGGGCCGCAGCACGCCGGCGCGCTTGACGGTTGCGCGCCCTGGCGGCTCTCGCCGTAGACCGCGGCGCTGTCGAGCGTATGAAAGTGCTCCCAGGCGATCCCTTGCGGATCGACGATCCAGTGCTTGTCGCTGCGCGCATAGCAGCAGGTGGTTTCGCCCTGGTCGAGCAGCGCCATGTCCGCGGCCTGCGCACGCTGGGCGAGTTCGGCCAGCTCGGCTGGGTCGTCGACCTGGAAACCCAGGTGGTCCACGCCGGTTTTCGCGCCGCGTGTGGATATCGCAAAGTTCACGCGGGGATCGTCCAGCATCCATTTCGCGTAGTCCGCCTCGACGCGCGTGGGCTCAGCGCCGAACAGCTTCGAATAGAACATGACACTGGCTGCGATATCGTCAACGTGGACGTGGATATGAAACCGCTTCATGAGGGTTCTCCATCAGCATTGGCATGAACCGGCGCCCTGATCCAGACAAGGCTGCCCTTGGCAACAGTTCTCGGTCAGAAAGCCGAGGACTGCGTTCATCTGCTCATAGGCAGCCCGGTAGATCAGGCTGCGCCCCTCGCGCTCCTGCGTGACCAGCCCGGCGTGCATCAACTCCTTCAGGTGAAAGGAGAGCGTCGCGTTAGGAATATCGAGCTGCGCCGCGATCACGCCCGGCGTCAATCCGCCCGGGCCGGCGACGACCAGCATGCGGAACACGCGCAGGCGCAATTCGTGGGCGAGCGCCGCGAGGGCACGGATGATGTCTTTCTCTTCCATATTTCCAATATATTCGAAATGATGAGTCGACGCAAGCGCCCTCGCCCGATGCAACGCCGACCTGATTCTCGAACGATGCGGCGCTGGCAACGCTGCGCGGTGCATCCACCGGCCAAATATTCCTTCCCCGACTTCAGCCAACTGGTGGGCAAAACCCCCGCAAATCCGGTATAAATGCTCCCTGCCAGTGAACCCGCCTTCGAGTGGGTTTTTTGTTGCTCAGCAAAATCCAATCCAGGCACGTTGAAATTTGGGGGACTGTTCCATGAAGAAACCAGCACTCGCACAGTTGGCACTCGCTGCCATTGCAATCGGCGTGACCGGCGCGGCACACGCCGCCGATGTCAACGTAGGCATCAACGTGGGTACCCCTGTCGTGGTCGCCCCGCCGCCTCCCGCTGTCGTCATTACGCCGGGCTGGCATGGCGACCGCTATTGGGACGGCCACCGCTACTGGGAACGTGACGATTGGGAAAAGCACCATCACCATGACAAGGGCTGGCACTGCCCGCCCGGACACGCCAAGAAAGGCGAGTGCTGATCGGGCTACCCGCCTCGAAAGCACAAAGCACTTTCAGCGCACAGATCCGGCCGCCTTTATTTTTGCTTCCCGCCGCGGCCGGTCATTGAGGATCTGGTGACGCATATGGTCAGTCATCTTCTTCCAGGCCCGGATCTCGTCCCGGGTACGAAAGCAGCCGGTACAAAGCCCGCTTTTGCCGTGGAACGCGCACACGTCGATGCAAGGTGATTTCACAGCCATCGTTCACACCGCCGCGCGCAGCGGATTCACTTCGACCGTGACATGAGACAGGCTCCGGAAGCGGCGAAGCGCGCCATGATAGAAGTCCGGGCCGCGTGAAGCCTGGTCCGTTGCGACCGACACAACGGCACTCAGGTGCCCGGGCCCCACACGCCAGACGTGAAGGTCGAGCACCCGGTCGCCGTTGTCTTCGATCAGGTTGCGCACGCCCTCGGCCGTGCGCTGATCCGAATTCATGTCCAGCAGAATGGCTCCGGTGTCGCGCAGGAGACTCCACGACCAGTTCGCGATCACCACCGCGCCCACAATGCCCGCAAGCGGGTCCATCCATAGCCACCCGAACGCGCGGGCAAGCAGCAGTCCGATAATCGCCAGCACGGAAACCGCTGCATCGGCAATCACGTGGGCATACGCCGCGCGGATGTTGTGGTCGCGTGCCGCCGCAGCGTGTGCGTCGTCATGGTCATGCTCTTCAAACTCGATTGCATGCTCGCCATCGGGAAGCTGAACGATGACCTTGAAGGCATGGGGTTCCGGTATGTCGTCCTTCGATTCCAGATAGCCGTCGCGGGCCACGAACTCGAACGTCTGCCGCTGCCCGTTTTCACGAATTGTCGTCATGCGCACGTCTGCGGGATCGCACGTGAGCGCCTGCGTGTGGAGACGGAATACCGGGGGCACACCGTCCTCGAAAATCGAAACGCTGAAGCGCCCTGCTGCCGTGACGATCTCGCGCGCTTCTTCATGTTCGTGACCGTCGTGGCCGTGGCCGTGCGCATGGCTATGCCCATGATCGTGGCCGTGACCATGACTGTGCCCGTGATGACCGCCGCTGAGCAGCCAGACACTGGCAAGATTGACGAGCAGGCCAACAACGGCAATGGGTATCGCCTCACCGAAATGGATTGGGACCGGTGCGAACAGGCGGCACACCGCCTCGTAACCAATCAGGAGTGCGATCATTGCAAGCACGATGGCGCTGGTGAAACCGGCGAGGTCGCCCAGCTTGCCGGTCCCGAAAACGAAGCGTGGGTCGCGGGCGTGGCGGCGCGCATAGGTGTAGGCAAGCGCCGCGATCAGCATCGCCCCCGCGTGCGTCGACATATGCAGTCCGTCCGCCACGAGCGCGAGCGAGCCGAACAGGCTTCCGCCCACGATCTCGGCGACCATCATGGCGCTACAGAGCGCGATCACCATCCAGGTCCGGCGTTCGTTGTCCTCGTGGGCGTTGCCGAGAAATATATGGTCGTGCCCGGCCCCGAAGGCCGCATCTTCAAACCTGCTCATCACGTCTTTCACTTGAAGTAACTGTGAACCACTTCGATTAACTGTTCCGTGCCGCTGCCGTGCTCGTCGGCCGGTTCGGCGTCCACGAGATGCGTGCGGATATGGTCCTCGAGCACCACCGCAAGCAGTCCGTTCATCGCGCCCCGCGAGCTGGTGATGAGCTGAAGCACATCCATGCAGCCACGCTCCTCTTCCAGGGCCCGCTCAATCGCCTCAATCTGCCCCTTGATCCTGCGAACCCGGTTGAGCAGCTTCTGTTTCTCGCGAATGGTATGACTCAAGGCGGCTCCTTATAGGGTAGGGGGGTATACTAGCACGGCAGTCGCCGCATCGCTGAAGTCCGTGGCGACGGGCGTCCTTGCTTCGTCGCCGGCGGCTCGCATCGAGCGCACCATGCCGCCAATTCGAAACAAGTGTAATCATCTGTTAACGTCAGGCAGGAAGGCCTCTTTTGCGGCCTGAAATGCATCTGCGCTTTGGTACGATCCGGCCTTTCGTCCATTGCGCAGCCACCGTGAATCACCCCTATGTGTCGCTATTTCGTGAACTCTGCGCACGCTGGGTGAACCGTGCCCGCTCGCTAGCCGCCACGGCCGGCGCGAAGGCACGCCGCGTTTTTCGCGCGGCGCTGCACGGTATTTGCCACCCGACACGCCGTGGCATCGTCCTGACGCTCGCTGCATTGCCGGTGCTTTCGCTGGCCTACACGGCAGCGCTCATTCCATTCACCCCGCGCCTCGGTGACATCCGCAAGGCCCGCGTCGATCGTCCCGCGCTGATCCTCTCCGCCGACGGCAACGTGCTCGCCGAGTTCAAGCCGGTCAATCGCGAATGGGTCACGCTCAACCAGATTTCGCCGCATGTGGTGGACGCCCTGATCGCGACCGAGGATCACCGCTTTTACGAGCATCACGGCATTGACCTTCAGCGCGTTGCGGGGGCCGCGGTCCATACGTTCACGGGCAGTCGCCAGGGCGGCTCCACCCTCACCCAGCAGCTCGCACGCAACCTGTATCCGGATGAAATCGGCCGCGCGCCAACGTTGACGCGCAAGCTCAAGGAAGCGATCACCGCGTTCAAGATCGAGTCCGTCTACAGCAAAGACCAGATCCTCGAGACGTACCTGAACACGGTGCCCTTTCTGTACAACGCATACGGCGTGGAGATGGCCGCGCGAACGTACTTCGGCAAACCAGCCGCCGATCTCGATGTCCTCGAGAGTGCGACGCTCGTTGGCATGCTCAAGGCGAACAGCGCATACAACCCGGTGCTCAATCCTGATCGCGCGCTGGAGCGCCGCAACACGGTGCTCGCGCAGATGGTGAAGTACGGCAAGCTCGATGCGCACGCGTACGCCTGGCTAAAACACCAGCCGATCAACGTCAATTTCGAGCCTCAGTCCGAACAGGTTGGCGCGGCCCCGCACTTCTCAGCCCAGTTGCGCAAGTGGCTGACTGCCTGGGCGGATAGCAATGGCTACAACATCTATTCCGATGGACTCGTCGTGCGAACGACCATCGATTCCCGGCTTCAGGCGATGGCCACGCAGGCGGTTGCGTGGCAAACCAGCCAGCTGCAGTCGATCGCCAACGGCGCGTGGAACGAGCGGACCGGCTGCTGGCCGGGTAACGCGCTGTTCCAGTCGTTCATGAGGCAGACGCCGGAGTATCGTTCGGCGCGCGACGCAGGCCTGGCGGATGCGGACGCCATCAGGAAACTCGCGACGGACGCGTCGTTTGTCGAAGGCCTCTGTCACAGCAAGACGCAGATTCAGGCCGGGTTCGTCGCGATGGATCCGCGCAACGGCGACATCAAGGCGTGGGTCGGCAGCCGCGATTTTCACGACGAGCCGTTCGACCATGTGCAGCAGGCGCGGCGGCAGCCGGGTTCCACTTTCAAAGCGTTCGTCTACGGCGCCGCCTTTGCGGATGGCGCGCAGCCAGGCGACACGATCGTCGACCGCAACGTCGCGATCCCGCTGAAGGGCACTGCGGTATGGAAGCCGACCGATCCGGAGCCGCCAACCGGCCGGCCGATGTCGCTGCGTGACGCCTTCGCCTTTTCACGTAACCGCGTGACAGCCCAGCTCATGCAGCGCGAAGGCCCTGCGAAAGTCGCTACGCTTGCGCGCGAGATGGGCATACGCGAGAGCGCACTGGACCCCGTGCCGTCGCTTGCGCTGGGCACGAGCCCCGTCACGCTCAAGGAGATGGTTTCGGCGTATTGCACGATCGCCGACCGGGGAGCCTATGTCGAGCCGCGCATGGTCACACGCATCGAGGACCGCAGCGGCAACGTGCTCGCCGACTTCCCTGCCGCACGGCCGCAGCAGGCGCTGCCCGCCCCTGCCGCACTGAAGCTGGTCGATGTGATGCGCGACGTCGTCAACCGCGGCACCGGCAGCGACATCCGGACACGCTTCGGGATTCACGCCGACGTTGGCGGCAAAACGGGCACGACACAGGACAGCACCGATAGCTGGTTCATCCTGATCCACCCCCAGCTGGTCGCCGGCGCCTGGGTCGGATTCGACGACGCGCGCGTGACGTTGCGCAACGACTACTGGGGTGAAGGTGCGCACAGCGCCCTGCCGGTGGTGGGCGCCTTCTACGACATGGCGCTGCGCGCACGGGCTATCGACTCTCACGCGCAGCTTGCGCCAGGAAACAATACGCCGCCGCGCGCAGCCCATGCGCGCAAGCGCCACCATTTCCTCTTCTGGAACTTCTGAGTCGAGGCGACCGCCCCCGTTAAGGCTGCTTTTCGAGTTTCACGATGGTCAGCGTGCCATTGACGTTTTCGACTCGCACCTTGACCTTGTCGCCCTCGTGAACCTGCTTGACCATGCTTCCATCCTTCGCCTTGAATGCCATGGTCATCGGGGGCATGCCGACGTTCTCCAGGGCGCCGTGCTTCAGGGTGACCATTCCCGTAGCGGCGTCGATCTTCCTGACCTCGGCTTCGGTTAGCGCGGAATTCGAAGCGACCTTCGTGACCGCGGGCTTCGCGGCGGACATGTTCATGCCCGCCATATCGTCACCAGCAAATGCAGGGGCCGCGAGAACAGCAGCAACGGCAGCGACAGCAAGAATCATCTTTTTCATTGTGTTTCCCTGGTTTGGGTAGAAGGCACTTTCGTGCCGGAAGGTTCTGCGTGGGTAAAAGGAACCTCGTTGCGTTGCCTCATTCGGCGACGCTGCAGGAGGAACCAGGCTGCGGGAATAACGAACATCGAGAGAATGGGCGCGGTGACCATTCCGCCGACCATCGGAGCGGCGATACGCTGCATGACCTCCGAGCCGGCGCCGTGTCCGACCATGATGGGAATGAGCCCTGCAAGGACCACCGCTACCGTCATGGCCTTCGGCCGCACACGCAAGACCGCGCCTTCGCGAATCGCGTCGAGCAATGTGGCCTCGGTCATGGCCTCCCCAAGCTCGAGCCGCCGGTTCAGTGCGCCCTTCAGGTACAGCAGCATGACGACGCCGAACTCGGCCGCAACACCCGCGAGCGCAATGAAACCGACCGATGTGGCGACGGACACCGCGTGGCCCAGTATCCAGATGAGCCAGAAGCCGCCGACGAGCGCGAACGGCACCGTCGACATGAGCAGTAGCGCATCGGCCGCCGAGTTAAACGTCAGGAAGAGCAGCACGAAGATGACGACAAGCGTCACCGGAATAACCGTGCGCAATGTCGCCGCTGCACGTTCGAGATACTCGAACTGCCCTGACCATGCGATCGAATATCCGGGCGGAAGCGGCACCTTTTCTGCGACGGCGCGTTGCATCGCCTTGACTGCCGATTCCAGGTCCACGTTCCGGATATCGACGTAGACGTAGCCGGAAAGCCGTGCATTTTCACTGCGTATCATGGGCGGTCCGTCGGCGATCCGGATGTCCGCCACGTCGCCAAGCTGGATCTGTGCGCCCCGGTCGGTCAGAACCGGCAACTGCCGCAGCTTTTCCAGCGAATCGCGAACCTCGCGCGGATAGCGGATGTTGATCGGGAAGCGCTCGCGCCCCGCAATGACTTCGCCGACGTTGTCGCCGCCCACCGCCGTGGAAACCACCGACTGGATATCGCCGACGGAAAGGCCATAACGCGCCGCTGCCTGCCGGTTGATGTCGACGTCGATGTATCGGCCGCCGTTCAGTCGTTCCGCAAGCGCTGAAGTCACGCCCGGAGCCCCCTTCACCGCCGCCTCGACCTGCCCTGCCACCTTGTCGATTTCATTCAGGTCGGGCCCGGAAATCTTTACGCCGACCGGCGTTTTGATACCGGTGGACAGCATGTCGAGGCGATTGCGGATGGGCGGCACCCAGACGTTCGACAGCCCCGGCACCTTCACGGTCTTGTCGAGTTCATCGACGAGCTTCTCCGGCGTCATACCGGGACGCCACTGGCTGCGCGGCTTGAACTGGATGGTGGTTTCGAACATCTCGAGCGGTGCCGGGTCGGTTGCCGTGTCGGCGCGGCCCGACTTGCCGAACACGGTCGCGACTTCCGGTACCGTCTTGATGAGCCGATCGGTCTGCTGCAAAAGCTCGGATGCCTTGTCTGCCGAAATGCCCGGAAGCGCCGTTGGCATGTACAACAGGTCACCCTCGTCGAGCGGCGGCATGAATTCGCCACCGAGTCGCGAGAGCGGAATGGCGCTCAGCAAAAGCGCAACGACCGCAAACCCAATCGCAATCCACGGGCGGCGCAGCGTGGCTTCGAGCATCGGCCGGTACAGTCGAATGAGCGCGCGATTGATGGGGTTCGCGCTCTCATGCGGAATGCGCCCGCGAATGAGATAGCCCATCAGTACCGGCACCAGCGTGACCGAAAGACTCGCAGCGGCAGCAATGGTGTAAGTCTTCGTGAAGGCGAGCGGAGAAAAGAGCTTGCCTTCCTGCCCCTCCAGCGAAAATACCGGAACGAACGAGAGCGTGATGATAAGCAGTGAGAAGAATAGCGCCGGTCCGACTTCCGCCGCCGACGTAGCGATGAGTTCCCAACGCTGTGCAGCCGTCATGGGCCTGCCGGGATGCGCATGCTCGTACGCCTCGAGATGCTTGTGGGCGTTCTCGATCATCACGATGGCCGCATCGATCATCGCGCCGATGGCGATGGCGATCCCGCCCAGCGACATCAGATTCGCATTCACACCCTGATAGCGCATGACGATAAAAGCCGCCAGCACGCCCAGCGGCAGCGACAGGATGGCCACGAACGCGCTGCGCAAATGAAAGAGGAACACGGCGCAGACCAGACCGACGATGATGAACTCTTCGATGAGCTTGTCTTTCAGGTTGTCCACGGCGCGTTCGATGAGCTGCGAGCGGTCGTATGTCGTGACGACCTCCACACCCGCGGGCAGCGAGCGCTTCAGGTCAGCGAGCTTCGCCTTCACCGCATCGATGGTCGTCAACGCGTTTTTGCCTGAGCGCATGACGATGACCCCGCCCGCGACTTCGCCCTCCCCGTTCAGCTCGGCAATCCCACGGCGCATCTCGGGTCCGATCTGGATGCGGGCGACATCGCCAAGCAGAACCGGTGTGCCCGCGTCATTGGTGCGAAGCACGACATTGCGAAAATCGTCGAGCGAGCGCAGGTAGCCCGACGAGCGGACCATGTACTCCGATTCCGCCAGTTCGACCACTGAGCCGCCGGACGCCTGGTTCGCCTTGCCGAGGGCATCCGCTACCATGGCCTGGGTAATGCCGTAAGCGCGCAGCTTGTCGGGATCGAGCACCACCTGATACTGGCGCACCATCCCGCCAATGCTCGCCACTTCCGACACGTCCGGCACGGACTTCAGCTCGAATTTCAGGAACCAGTCGTTGAGCGCGCGCAGTTCTCCGAGGTCGTGCTGACCCGTGCGGTCGACCAGTGCGTACTCATAGACCCAGCCCACCCCCGTCGCGTCGGGCCCGAGTGAAACCGTCGCGCCTGGTGGAAGGCGGCTCTGAACCTGATTCAGGTATTCGAGCACACGCGAGCGGGCCCAGTATTGATCGGTCTTGTCGTCGAACAGCACGTAGACAAACGCGTCGCCGAATGACGAATACGCGCGGATCGTTTTCGCGCCTGGCACACCGAGCAAAGTCGTCGTGAGCGGGTACGTCACCTGGTCCTCGACGACCTGGGGCGCCTTGCCCGGATACGACGCCTTGATGATGACCTGCGTGTCCGACAGGTCCGGCAACGCGTCGAGTGGTGTCTCCTTGAGCGAGTAGACGCCCCATGCCGTGACGAGCACAGTGGCCAGCAGAACCAGGAACCGGTTGTGAATGGACCAGCGTATGAGACGCGCGATCATTTGGCGTCTCCCACGGGTTCGACCTTCGTGAGCTGGTAGCCGTCGTCCGATTGTCTGAAGACGAAGTGGACTGTCTGGCCGGGTTTGACGTCGGGAAATGCGCCGGATGACGGCTTGTTGAACGCCATCGTCATCGCGCCCCAGCCCAGCGCCTGCACCGGTTGATGCGAGAACGTGATGTCGAGAGCGCTGACCTTTTCCACCTTGCCGGTGGTCTCATATGTCTTTGCGGCAGCGCTGGGTATGGACGCCGGCATGATCGCGCTCGCGCCAGCCGCGCCTTCGATTCTCGGCAGGACCGATTTCAGACTGGCTTCCGAGTCGATCAGGAACTGGCCGGAAGCGACGACCGTCTCGCCATCGCTCAAGCCACTCATGACTTCCGTGTCGCTGCCGACGTCGTTGCCAACCGTCACGTCTGCAGGTTGCAGGCGGCCGTCCGCGTTCTTGACGATCACGACCGACCGCTTGCCGGTCGTGATGACAGCTTCAGAAGGCACAAGCAGTCGCGAAACCGTTTTTTGCGCATCGACGCGCACGCGCATCAGCATGCCGGGCGTGAGTCTGAGCGCGGTGTTATCGATTTCGAGCCGCGCCTGAAGCGTGCGGCTCGTGGTGCTGATGCCGGGCAGGATTTCGCGAATCTGCCCTTTGAAGTGCTGTGTCGGGTCGCCACTGAACGTCGCGTCAACGCGCATGCCGGGCTGCACGCGCAACGCCAGGTTCTCGGGAATCTCGACGATGAGCCAAAGCTTCGATAGACCCGCGACCTTCGCAAGCGTCTGACCGGGCGCGACCTGCGCACCGTCGCGCACGTTCAACTCACTTAGGACACCTGTCTCTGGCGAAGCGAGGACAATGTGCGTCTGCGCCTTGCCCGTGCGGTCGAGACTCGCCATGACGCCATCCGGAATCGACAGCGCGCGCATACGCGCACGCGACGCTTCCAGCAAACTGTTGTCCATCCCGCCGCGCTTGAGCGCGAGGTATTCCTCCTGCGGCGCGAGCCAGTCGGGCACGAAAACCGAAGCGATGGGGGCGCCCTTCGCAACCCGTTGCATCGGCGCACTGGCGTACAGGCGGTCGATGTAGCCCGTAACGCGCGTCTGCACGACATCGGCCTGCGATTCGTCGAATTGCGTGGTGCCGACGGCATCGAATCCTTCCGTCGTTTCCTCGCGGCGCACGGTGGCGTAGCGAATACCGAGGTTCTGCTGAAGTCCCGGGTTGATTGCGATACCGGATGAGCCGCCCCCTTCGTCCGCATACACAGGCTCGAGTTGCATGTCCATGAATGGCGACTTGCCGGGCTTGTCGAAGTGCTGGTTCGGCACCATCGGGTCGTGCCAGTAAAGCACTTTCCTGCCGGTTTTCGGGTCAGTCGGGTTGCCGGAAGCCGAAGCGGCGATCGTGTTTTCACCCGAAGCCGACGCGTGTCGTACGCCGACGAAATACCCAGTGCCAAGAAGCGCTGCGGCGGCAAAGAGTGCCAATATCGCGCGTACCAAAGGTTTTTGAGTCATTGCTTTCTCCTTCATTCGGCAGTGGCCATCGTCGTTGGCACAACCTGGTATTCAAGCTGGGCCCACGTCTGCGAAACCTCGCGCTTGAGGTCGAGCACCTGAATCTGCGCGTCGAGTTGCGCCCGCCGGGCCGCAAACGTATCGGCGAGCGAACCGGTACCCGCCGTGTAAGCGGCGACTGCGAGTTCGACGCGCTGATCGGCGGCTGGCAACAGGGACTGCGTGAGATTCGCGATGCGTTCGCGGCCGCTGGCGAGGGTTGCCGACTCAGTGCGAATGTCGGCTTGCACCTGCCGGAGCGTGTCTTCGTACATCAAGTGGGCCCTGGTCGCGAGTTCGGCCTTCTCCGATACGTCGCGGTCCTCGCGATCCTTCCGGTTGATGGGCAACGGAATACGCACCCCGACCGACACCATGTTCGAGTACGCGCCACCGCGTTGCTGGTACGCGACTTCCCAGGTCCAGTTAGGGCTGCGCTCGCTGCTGGCGACAGCCGTGCCGGCGTCGGCGACGGCAATGTCATCGGCCGCTGCGACGAGCGCCGGTTGCACGAGCCGGAGTTCGTCCGGTGGCAAGGAAGAGACATACGACTCGGGCGCGGGCGGCTCGCCGGTCACATCGGTCGCGGGTGTCGCCGTCCAGCGCGAGAGAACAATGAGCGCGCTCTGGTAGGTTTGCTGCGCCTTGAGCGCCTGGTCTTGCGTTTGCGCCAGCATGGCCTGGGCTTGGACGACATCGGCGGCCGTCGCCCTCGCTCCCCGGTATGACGCCTTCGTTGCAGCAAGTTCGTGAGTCATATGGCCCAGCAATGCCTGCTGGAGCGCCAGGGCGCGCTTCGCATAGACGGCGCTGAGCCATGCGATGGCGGTCTGCTGGCGAACGTTGGCGAGTTGCGCGAGATAGCCGGCCTGCTCGCGGTTCACCACCTCGCTGGCGAGGTCGGAACGAAGGCGGCGCTTTTCCCGCGAGACCCATTCCTGCTCGATGCCAATGCGCCGCATCGTCATGAAGTCCTGGCCGATGGTGAATCGCTGCGAGCCATTGATCGGCAGGTTGTCGACGCCGGCCGCGAGCACCGGGTCCGGCAACTGCCCTGCCCGGACCGCAGCTTCGGAACTCGCGTGGACCGACGCTTGCGCGGCCTGCATGGCCGCAGAGTGGCCGGTTGCAGCCTGCAATGCCGCTTCAAGCGTGAAAGGGGCTTCCTGGGCGTTCGCAGCGAAGCCAGGCAGCAGCAGCGCGGCGCAAATCGGGAGCGCGCGCAGGGACGCACGCCGGCATCGCGGCGTGCCAATAGTGAAAGGCATGTTCTAACCCCAACGGGGGAGTCCCAATGGAACTCCACGTCCTGGACACAGGACGACCTCGCCGCAAACGCGGCGAACCAGTCAATCGAGGGTTAGATAGCTTGGGGAGGTCGCCAGAGACCGGCCGGCACGTGGGCGGCGAACGACTCGGCGTAATGGAAGACGACTTGCCTTGCGACAGCCATGGGATGGCTAACGCTCGCCTGCGCGGGAGGGTAATAGATGCTCGCGAACTGACACTGGGCCGTGGCCTTGCAGAAGCCGCCCTTGGCCTTGCTCGCCGGCGACGACTTCATCATGTCGCAGCCGGACATCGCGGCAGATGCGGCGCCGTCGTGCATCGGCATCGACTGCTGCATCGGACATTCGCCGGCCATGCCAGTGGCTGCCAGCCCGCTCAGGGGCAGCATCGCGCACAGCAGCAAGACGAGAAGGGTCCGAAGAATTTTCATGGCAGTGAGTATCGCCGGGCGATTCTATCGTGTTTGCGTTCAATTTGTCCGAATGTCCGGTCGCACTGACCTTTCGGCGCCGCGCGCCCTGCCCCGGCCTCCGGCAAACGAAAGCGCGCTTCACATTGTGAAATGTCTCGCGAATTTCTCGGTCGACGCATTTTCGCATCGTGAAAACATGTTCTGCAGCGCAAAAACTGTCGACTATCTCATTGATAAATAAAGAATAAATAAGTCATGTGTCTTATATAAGACCTTGCTGCGACGCATCACGAAGCCCCTACAATTGAGTCATCCAGTTCGCTTCGACAGACGCAGCGGCACGCTGAACCGGTTATTCAAACGCGCTTCACTCTTCAGAAACTCAGGAGATTCTCATGGCCCAATATCAAGACGACATCAAGGCAATTGCTGGCTTGAAAGAGCAACAAGGCAGCGCCTGGAACGCGATCAATCCCGAATCGGCCGCACGCATGCGTGCGCAGAACAAGTTCAAGACGGGTCTGGACATCGCGAAGTACACCGCGAAGATCATGCGCGCCGACATGGCCGCCTACGACGCCGATCCTTCGAAGTACACGCAGTCGCTGGGCTGCTGGCACGGCTTCATCGGCCAGCAGAAGATGATCTCCATCAAGAAGCACTTCAACAGCACCGAGCGCCGTTACCTCTATCTGTCCGGCTGGATGGTGGCCGCGCTGCGCTCCGAGTTCGGCCCGCTGCCGGACCAGTCGATGCACGAGAAGACCTCGGTCAGCGCCCTGATTCGCGAGCTGTACACGTTCCTGCGCCAGGCCGACGCCCGTGAACTCGGCGGCCTGTTCCGCCAGCTCGACGCGGCAGAAGGCGCCGCCAAGGCCGCGATCCAGGAGAAGATCGACAACCACGTCACCCACGTCGTGCCGATCATCGCCGACATCGACGCCGGTTTCGGCAACGCGGAAGCCACCTACCTGCTCGCCAAGCAGTTCATCGAAGCCGGCGCATGCTGCATCCAGATCGAAAACCAGGTGTCCGACGAAAAGCAGTGCGGCCACCAGGACGGCAAGGTCACCGTGCCGCACGAGGACTTCCTCGCCAAAGTCCGCGCGATCCGCTACGCCTTCCTTGAACTGGGCGTGGACGACGGCATCATTGTGTGCCGTACCGACTCGCTCGGCGCGGGCCTGACCAAGCAGATCGCCGTGACCCACACGCCGGGCGACCTGGGCGACCAGTACAACTCGTTCCTCGATTGCGAGGAACTGTCGGCCGACGCACTGGGCAATGGCGACGTCATCATCAAGCGCGACGGCAAGCTGCTGCGTCCGAAGCGTCTGCCGAGCAACCTGTTCCAGTTCCGCGCCGGCACGGGCGAAGCACGCTGCGTGCTGGACTGCGTCACGGCCCTGCAAAACGGCGCCGACCTGCTGTGGATCGAAACGGAAAAGCCGCATATCGCCCAGATCGCGGGCATGGTCAACGAGATTCGCAAGGTCATTCCGAACGCCAAGCTGGTGTACAACAACAGCCCGTCGTTCAACTGGACGCTGAACTTCCGTCAGCAGGCGTATGACGCGATGAAGGCCGCAGGCAAGGACGTGTCGGCATACGACCGCGCCCAGCTGATGAGCGTGGAATATGACCAGAGCGAACTGGCAGCCATTGCCGACGAAAAGATCCGGACCTTCCAGGCCGACGCGGCGCGCGAAGCCGGCATCTTCCACCACCTGATCACGCTGCCGACGTACCACACCGCCGCGCTGTCGACCGACAACCTGGCCAAGGAATACTTCGGCGACCAGGGCATGCTCGGTTATGTGGCTGGCGTGCAGCGCAAGGAAATCCGTCAGGGCATCGCCTGCGTCAAGCACCAGAACATGTCCGGCTCGGACATCGGCGACGACCACAAGGAGTACTTCAGCGGCGAAGCAGCGCTGAAAGCCGCAGGGAAAGACAACACGATGAACCAGTTCTGAAGCCCGCAATCCTTCAGGCAAAACGCCAGCCCATTGAGGCTGGCGTTTTTTATTTGTCCGGCATTTCGCTGCAAACGAGCCTGAGCAGGCCCGTCTGCCGTTCAGCCGTCAGTGCATGCCAGTGCGCTTACTCGGCAGCGGTGCGCGCCGGCTTCGCCGAATGCTTCTTGTGGTGATGGTGGTGAGCGCCCTTGTGCTTGGCATTCTTGTGCGGCGCATTCTCACGAACCGCGTGCGCGTCCTGTTCGACGACGGGCTGCTGCGCCTGAGCGTCCCGTGCATGTTGCTCGATCTGCGAAGCGACATTGGCGTCGTGGGTCGTGACGATGCCGTTTTGCGGCGTCTGTGCCGATGCTGCGCCTGCGACGAACAACGAAGCGAGCAGCGCAAAGGAGATTTTCTTCATGGTCGGTTTCTTCACGTTATTGATGATCGCGAGCCGTCCAGCAAATAATGCCGCGGCGCGCGACCGGATTATCCACCGACGCGCGAATGAAAAGTGTCAAGGAAATTCAGACGATCGAACTTTGCTCCAAAGCGGCTACCAATCTCATTGATTCCGCACGTGAGGCAAAGTCAAAAAAGGAATCCCGAGTTGCCCTTTTCGTCGTCAGTCGTGTGATCCGTCGGCCCCGGAATACGCGAGCGTCATTTTTCCAAAGCGTTCTATCCGGACCTGCTTCGAATGTGCGTAGGGCAAGCCGAGCGCCTTCGCCGCCGCCCATGACAGATCGATGATCCGCCCTGCGATGAACGGCCCTCGATCGTTGATGCGCACGACGACCGACCTGCCCGTAGCCAGCGACGTGACACGCACCCAGGTGCCAAGCGGCAGCGTGCGATGGGCCGCCGTCAACGCGCCGCCGTTGTAGCGTTCGCCGCTCGCCGTCCGGCGCCCCTGGAACTTCGACGCGTACCACGACGCCTCGCCTGACTGCAGCGCGCTGCCTGTCGCCCGGGAATGGCTTGCCAGTATCGTTGCGTCCGCATCGTCAGCCGTGTCGTTCTCAGCCAATGGCGCGCTGGACGAGGATGCAGGGTCGGCGAGCGTGTTCTTTGTCACCGGATGATCGCGCGGAAGCTGCGCGCACGCGGCAACCAGGCCGCAAATTCCCAGTATTCCCAGATAGCGAAGCGATATCACGATAGAAGTCCGTCAACGAAAGGACGTTCTAACGGTCTCAAAAAAATTGGCGTTGACGATATGCCTCCACTCAATCGGATCTTTAACCATTACTTGCACTTCACATGCGGAAATCGTTTCGAAAGTATTTATTCTTCGACATATATTGACATTTCGAAAGGGGTCCGAATCATTTCCCTGGAAATCGCTGAGGAGCTAAACTCGACGCCCTGCTGAAAAAATGTCGCGACAAACCGGAGCCACGCGCCGCTCGCGCCATCGTGCACCGGCCAGGCGGTGTGATGCTAGGATTGCCGCTTGCCCATCGACTCATGCCCCGGAGCGCGCCCGTGCACGCCGACTTCCCACGCATCAACCCGCTTCGCCTGCTCGACGATCTCAAGACGTTGCGCAGCTTCGGCGCCACTGGCCCCGGCGTGGTCCGCCTCGCGCTTTCGCCCATCGATCTGGAGGCGCGCCGCTGGCTCGCCGCGCGCATGAGCGACGCAGGGCTGGACGCGACCATCGACGGCGTCGGCACCGTGTTCGGACGTTCGCGCAAACCGGGGCCCGCGCTCGTGATCGGCTCGCACACCGACACCCAGCCGACCGGCGGCTGGCTCGACGGCGCGCTCGGCGTGATCTATGGCATCGAAATCGCGCGCGCCCTGGGCGAATGCGCTGCAACGCGCGACTTCGCGGTCGACGTTGCGTCGTGGATCGACGAAGAAGGGACGTTTTCAGGTTTCCTTGGCAGCCGAAGCTTCGTGGGCGAAGCAATCGACACTTCATTGCACAGCGCGCGCAATCAAGAAGGTCTACTGCTCGGCGACGCACTCGCGCAGGCCGGCCTCGCGAATCTGCCGCGCGTCACGCTCGATCGCACGCGGCAACGCGCGTATCTCGAACCGCATATCGAGCAAGGCGGGCGGCTTGAAGCATCGGCGAAATCGATTGGCATCGTGACGACGATCGTCGGCATTCGCGAGTTTCAGTTGTGCTTCACCGGGCAGCGCAATCACGCAGGCACGACGCCGATGTCGATCCGGCGCGACGCGGGGGCGGCGCTGGTCGCGTTCATCGCGCGTATTGACGACACGTTTGGCCGGCTGGCGGACGCGGATACGGTGTGGACCGTCGGGCGCATCGATCTCGATCCGGGTTCGTTCAGTGTCGTGCCAGGCAAGGCGCTGATGAACCTGCAGTTCCGCGATGCGAATCCTGAGCGCCTGCATGCAATGGAACGTGCGCTTGTTGCGTTAGTCGATGACTGGAACACGCAACACGCCGTGCATGCGGAGCTGATCGTATGCGAGGGTGCCGAGGAACCGGTCACGATGGATCGTGAGTTGCAGCAGCGACTCGAAGAAGCGGCCGAAGCACTCGCGCCCGGACAGTGGACGGATATGCCAAGCGGCGCGTCGCATGACGCACAGGTCATCGCGCCTCACATTCCTGCCTGCATGCTGTTCGTGCCGAGCATCGGCGGCGTCAGTCACGATTTCATCGAGGACACCGAGGAGAAACATATCGTCCTCGGCTGCGAGGTGGCGGCGCGAGCGGCGGCGGGAATCGTGGCGGCTTTGCGGCGCTGATTCAGGGGTTGTGTACGCGTGCGTCGTTGGCCACCCCGCCCTCCACTCGCGCAACAACGCTCTGGTAGTCGGCGGGCGTATCCATGTCGACGCAAAAGCGATCGTGCGCCGCCTCGTGGAGAAACACCTCGGCGCTGTGCTCGGCGATCAACTTGCGGCAGCCCGGATTCACGCGGCCGCCCACGACTTCGGGGCAATAACTCGACGCGAACACCACAGGATTGCCTCTAGCGCCCTGGTACATCGGCACCAGGATCGATCCGCACGGCATCGACGCATAGGCCTCGATCAGCTCGCGATAGTCGGCCGCCTCGAGCAGCACCTGGTCGGCGAGGCAAATCATCACGGCGTCGCAGGGCGCCTGCAGCGCAGCAACGCCGCTCGCGACCGAAGTCATCTGTCCTTCGCGGTAGCGTGGGTTGCTCTGGAAGCGCACGTCGATGCCCTCGAGCGCTTCGAACACGGCTCGGCCGTTGAATCCGGTCACGACGACAATCTCCTCGGGCTGTGCCGCAACGATTGCGCGCACCACGCGCCGCACGGCTGGCTCGCCGCCCACCGGCAGCAACAGCTTGTGGCGGCCCGCCATGCGCGTGGACAGGCCCGCCGCGAGCACGACAGCCGAAAATGTCGCACGGCTCATCGCGCCTCCTTGTGGAGATCGTCCGGGCAACCGGCAGCGCCTGGTACGGCGCTCAGATAACGCTCGGGTGCGCGCTCGAACTCGGCCTTGCAACAGTCGCAGCAGAAGTACACCTTGTGGCCGCCATATTCGACCACATGTTTCGCGTTCGCCATCTCGACGCTCATCCCGCACACGGGGTTCACGTAGCGCCCCGCCTGTGCCTGCTGCACGGGTGGCGCGCCGAGCGCCTCGCACGGCGGCAAGGGTGGTACGGTTTCGGTGGCGATCGTGGCCGTCGGCGGCTCGGCCTGCGCGCGCGCTGCCGCCTCGGCCATCTCATGCCGCAGCGCGACCAGTCCCGCCACGGCGCCAAGCGCAATCTCCTGCGGCGTGTGCGCATGGATCGCCGGCCCAGCGGGTGCATGCAGCGCCGCGAGCCGCCCTTCGTCGATGCCGCGCAGTCGCATTGCGTCGCGCAGCCGTTCGGCCTTTTTGTGGCTCGCGATCAGGAGCACCGCCACGGCGGCGCTGCGCAACGCGGCTTCGAGCGCATCCTCGTCGCGCTCGCCTTGCGTCGCGATCAGCACGAACGACGTGCCGGCGCGGTCCAGCGCCGCGGCGTCGAAGCCCGCTTGCCCGGCGCGCGCAACCTCGGCCGCCAGGCTCGCGCGAAACCCGACGCGACGTGCGAGCACACAGGCCTCGTGTGCGGCGGGCGTCGCGCCGAGCACGGCCACGAGCGGCGCGGGCACGGTGGGCTGGATGAAGAGCTCCAGCGCGCCGTTGCTCGCGCACGGCATGGCATGCGCCTCGACTTCGGCGTCGGCTGGCCCCGGTTCGTTGCTGATCCGCACGCGCCGCGGCTGCCCCGTACGCATCGACTGGCGTGCGGCCTCGATGACGATCGTCTGCGAGCAGCCCCCGCCGACCCAGCCATGCAGCGCGCCGCTCGCCTCCACGAGCGCCTGGGCGCCGACGCACGTCGAGGTTGGCGGCGCCGCACGGATCACGGTGACGACCGCGAACGGCGCGCCTGCATCGATCAGCCGCTGCTCGAGCTGCAGCAAATCCGCGGCGTCAGGAAGGGTCTCGCTCGATTCGGCATGAACATTCATTGCAGCGCCTCGAGAATTTGAGGAAAGATCCGTTCGAGCCCCGCGAGGTCGCGGGCGCCGGCGAACAGGTCGAGATGCGGCAGCGCGGCCTGCATGCCCGCGCTGACTGGCTGGAATCCGGAACGCTCGGCGAGCGGGTTGAGCCAGACGAGCGAATGGCAGCGCCGCCGGATCGCGGCGAGCGACTCGCCGAGCTGTGTCACGTCGCCGGCGTCGTAGCCGTCGCTGACGATCACGACCGCGGTGCGCGCATGCAGCAGGCGCGGCGCGTAATGCTCGTTAAAACCGGCGAGACTCTCGCCGATGCGCGTCCCGCCCGCCCAGCCCTCGGAGATCTGGTGCAGGCGCTCCTGGGCGCGGCGCGGATCGGGGTCGCGCAGCGCTTCGTCGACGCAGACGAGCCGCGTATGGAAAACGAAGCTGTGCACGTCGGGCAACCGCCCGCTCAGCACGCGCGCGAGCCGCAGGAAAAAGAAGCTGTAGAGGCTCATCGAGCGGCTCACGTCGAGCAGCATGATGATGCGCGGGCGCTGCCTGCGCTTGCGCCGCCAGCCTAGTTCGACCGGCAGCCCGCCGCGCGAGACGCTGCGGCGCAGGGTCCAGCGCAGATCGATCGTGCGCCCGAGGCTCGCGCGCTGCTCGCGGCGCATCTGGATGCCGCGCAGGCGCAGGGCGAAGCGGCGGATGGCGTCGTCGATGGCGAAAAGTTCGCTGCGGTCGTTCAGGTGGCGGAAATCCGCGTGGGTTAGCGACGCTGTGTGCGTCGCGCCTTCGTTCGCGGCTGCGCCCTCTTGCGCCGCGCCGCCGCCGCTGCCTGCGAGCGAAATCGGCGTGCCCTCGCTCGCATCGCGCGGCCCACTGGCTGCGTCGTCGCACGCAAGCGGCCCCGCGCCGCCAGCACGGGTTTCGGCGAGCTTGCGCCGGTTCGGCGCAAGGAAATACGCGTCGAACAAATCGTCGAAGCGGCGCCACTCCTGCGCGCGCGAGCACAGCAGCGCACGCAGGCTCCAGCGCAGCACATCGCGCTCGGTCTGTCCCATGCGTTGCACCACTTCGAGCATGGCGGCAACGTCAGCGTTCGTTACGCAGAACGCATTCGTGCGCAGCCAGCCCGCGAAGCCCGCATAGCGCGCAACGAGGTGATCGGCGAGATCGTGCGGCACTTCGCCTGGCCGGGTGCTGTCGATTCCGGTCAGCATGACGCCACCAGTTTTTCAACCACCGGCCGCGTGAGACTGGCCTGATCCTCGCGCGTTTTTACGAGCGCCGCGAGCGAATCCATCACGCGGTCCACCCCGTCTTCGTCGAGCGCACTCACGCCAAGGCGCAGCAGCGCGGCCACCCAGTCGAGCGTTTCCGCGAGGCCCGGTTTGCGGCGCAGGGCCATTTCGCGCACTGCATGCACGAATTCGACGATCTGCGCCGCCAGCGCCTCCGGCACTTCGGGCACCTGGGTCCGCACGATCATGAGTTCGCGCTGGAACGACGGATAGTCGACGTACTGGTAAAGGCAGCGGCGGCGTAGCGCATCGGAGATCTCGCGCGTGCCGTTCGAGGTCAGGATCACATAGGGCCGCTCGCTCGCGCGGATCACGCCAAGCTCGGGAATCGAAAGCTGAAAATCCGAAAGCAGCTCGAGCAGGTAGGCCTCGAACGCCTCGTCGGTGCGGTCGATTTCGTCGATCAGCAGCACGGGCGCGGGCGTAGTCGTAATGGCTTCGAGCAGTGGGCGCTTGAGCAGATAGCGCTCGGAGAAAATGTCCTGTTCCTTGTCGCGCAGCGGCCGCGCGTCCTGCTCGAAGAGCTTGATGGCCAGCAGCTGGTGAACATAGTTCCACTCGTAAAGCGCCGCGTGCGCGTCGAGTCCTTCGTAGCATTGCAGGCGGATCAGCGGGGCGTCGAGCAGGCGCGCCAGTGCCTTCGCGACCTCCGTCTTGCCCACGCCCGCTTCACCCTCCAGCAGCAGCGGGCGGCGCATTTCCATCGTGAGCAGCAGCGCCGCCGCGAAGCTGCGCTCCACGATGAACCGGTGGGCCGCCAGCTGCGCCTGCAGCGCGAGGACGTCCGGCATGCGGTCGATCGACGTCATGGCGTCCCTCAGTGGCCCTCAGCGGCCCTGCGCCTTGCGTGTGAAGTGAGCGCGCAGCCAGTCGCGCACGATGGCCCACATGAACGCGATGCCGTTCAGCTCGGCGGCTTGCGCGGGCGGCGCCGCGGCCGCTCGTGCAACCGGAGCCATTGCCGTCGCCTCGTCGGGCGCAGTGGCCCCGCCAACCGCGTCCGCTTCAGCGCCCGGCGCATCAGGCGCACCCTGCGGCGGCGCCATGGCGCTCAGCCGAGCCGAAAAGTTCGCGACAAACTGCTTGAGCAACTGCTCCGACACCGGCCCCATGAGCCGGCCGCCCAGCGCGGCGGCCTTGCCGCTCATCGTCACCTCGCTCTTGCCGGTCAGCGTGCAGGTCTCGCCCGTGGGTTCCACACTGGCCGTGAGATCCATCGTCGCCGCCGAGCTGCCGGTCGAATCCGTGCCTTTGCCGAGCAGATGCAGGCTGCGCGCCGCGGCGTCGAGCGCGAGCACCTCGATGTCGCCCTTGAACGACATCGTCGCCGGCCCGAGCCGCACCGTGATGGTTCCTTTGTAGTGCGTGTCGTCCACACGCTCGGTGATCTTCGCGCCTGGCATGCAGCCGGCCACCGCCTCGATATCCTGCATCAGCGCCCAGGCGCGGTCCGCGCTCGCATCGAGCGGAAATGCCTTGTCGAGTACGACTTTCATTCCGGATTCCTCATCATCAATCGTTTCGACTCAGGCGGGCCGCGTCAATCCGAGTTCGCGGCACTGCTGCCACACGCGGTACGCGTTGTGCGGCATGTTCATGTGCGTCACGCCGAGATGCGCGAAGGCATCGACCACCGCTGACGTGAAGCACGGAATCGAGCCCACGTGCGGCGATTCGGCCACGCCCTTTGCGCCGATCGGGTGATGCGGCGAAGGCGTCACCGTGAAGTCCGTCTCCCAATGCGGCGTTTCCACGGCCGTCGGCACGAAGTAGTCGAGCAGCGTCGCGCCGAGCAGATTGCCCGCTTCGTCATACGGCAGTTCCTGGCCCAGCGCCACCGCAAAACCTTCGGTCAGGCCGCCATGTATCTGCCCTTCGATGATCATCGGGTTGATCCGCGTGCCGCAGTCGTCGAGCGCGTAGAAGCGGCGCACGCGGATCTCGCCGGTATAGCGGTTGATGTCGAGCACGCACACGTAGGCGCCGAACGGAAACGTAAAGTTGGGCGGATCGTAATAGTCGACGGCCTCGAGGCCCATCTCCAGCCCTTCGGGAACGTTGTTATACGCCGCCCACGCCACTTCCTTCACGGTCTTGAACTGGTCGGGCGAGCCCTTCAGCACGAAGCGATCCAGATCGAATTCAACATCGTCCGGGCTCGCTTCGAGCAGATGCGCGGCGATACGGCGCGCCTTCTCGCGAATCTTGCGCGAAGCGCGCGCGACCGCGGCGCCCGCAACCGGCGTCGAGCGCGAGCCATAGGTGCCGAGCCCGTACGGCGCCGTGGCGGTATCGCCCTCTTCCACGGTGATTTTCGAGGCCGGAATGCCCGCCTCCGACGCAATGATTTGCGCGTAGGTGGTCTGGTGCCCCTGGCCCTGCGTGATCGTGCCCATGCGCGCGATGGCCGAGCCGTCCGGATGCACGCGGATCTCGCAGGAATCGAACATGCCCACGCCAAGGATGTCGCACATTTTCGACGGCCCCGCCCCGACGATCTCGGTGAAGTTCACGAGGCCGATGCCCATGAGCCACTCCGCATCCGGGTCTGCGCGGCGTTGCGCCTGCTCCGCGCGCAGCGCGTCGTAATCGACAGCGGCCAGCACCTTTTTCAGCGCCGTTTCGTAGTCGCCCGAATCGTATTCGAGGCCAAGCGGCGTCGTGTACGGGAACTGCTCCTTCGCAATGAAATTGCGCAAGCGGATCTCGGCCTTGTCGATGCCGAGCTTTTGCGCCAGCACATCGACCATCCGCTCGATCAGGTAGACGGCCTCGGTCACGCGGAACGAACAGCGGTACGCAACCCCGCCCGGAAACTTGTTCGTGTACACGCCGTCGACGCTGACGAACGCATTCGGGATCGCATACGAGCCCGTGCAGACGTGGAACATGCCTGCGGGCCACTTGGTCGGGTCGGCGCACGCGTCAAACGCGCCGTGGTCGGCCACCACATTCACACGCAGCGCCTTGATGCGGCCGTCCTTGTCGGCGGCCAGTTCGCCGGTCATGTGATAGTCGCGCGCGAATGCGGTGCTCGAGAGATTCTCGTTGCGCGACTCGATCCACTTGACCGGACGCCCGAGCACGATGGACGCGACAATCGACGTCACGTAGCCCGGATACACGCCGACCTTGTTGCCGAAGCCGCCGCCGATATCGGGCGAGATGATGCGGATATTCGACTCCGGAATCGACGAGAGCAGCCCGACCACGGTGCGCACGACATGAGGCGCCTGCGAGGTGATGTAGACCGTGAGATCGCCACGCACCTTGTCGAACGACGCGACGCAGCCGCAGGTTTCGAGCGGGCACGGATGCACGCGCGGATACGCGATATCCTGCTTGACCGTGACCTCCGCGTTCTCGAACATGCGGTCCGTCTTGTCGCGGTCGCCCATCGTCCACGTGAAAATATGATTAGGATGCCTTCGCGCTCCATGTGCGCCGGTATCCTTGTCGCGGATGTCCTCGCGAATCACGGGCGCGTCGGGCTCCAGCGCCTTCATGGGATCGACGAGCGCGGGCAATTCCTCGTACTCGACTTCGACGAGTTCGGCCGCATCGGCCGCAACGTAGCGGTCGTCCGCCACCACGAACGCGACTTCCTGGTTCTGGAAGCAGACTTTTTCGTCGGCGAGCACGGCCTGCACGTCGCCTGCGAGCGTCGGCATCCAGTGCAGCTTGAGCGGCTTGAGGTCGTCCGCCGTGAGCACGGCGTGCACGCCCGGATGCGCGAGCGCGCGCGACTTGTCGATGCGCTTCACGCGCGCGTGGGCATAGGGACTGCGCACCATCACGCCGAACAGCATGCCCGGCATCTTGATGTCGTCCACGTAGCTGCCCTTGCCCTGGATGAAACGCGGGTCCTCGCGGCGCTTGCGCGAGCAGCCCATGCCTTCGAGCGCGGCGAGACGCTCGAGATTGGCGTCGAGATTGCCCATGACGTGTCTCCCGGCGCTCAGTGCGCTTGTGCCGCGCCCGCTTCGATGAGCGGATGCGAGGTTTCAACCGCTTCGCCGCGCAGCTTGCGCGCCGCGTACTGCACGGCCTTCACGATGTTCTGATAGCCCGTGCAGCGGCACAGGTTCCCCGCCATCCAGTAGCGGATTTCCGCTTCGGTCGGATCGGGGTTCTCCTGCAGCAGGCGGTACGCGCGCATCAGCATGCCCGGCGTGCAGAAGCCGCATTGCAGCCCGTGCTCCTGCATGAAGCCCTCCTGCAGCGCATGCAGCGTGCCGCCTTGCGCGAGCCCTTCGACCGTGCGCACTTCCGCGCCCTGAGCCTGCACGGTGAGCAGCGTGCAGGACTTCACGGACATGCCGTTGAAATCGACCGTGCAAGCGCCGCAATGCGACGTCTCGCAACCGATATGCGGCCCGGTGTGCTGGCATTTTTCGCGCAGCGTGTGAATCAGCAGTTCGCGCGGCTCGACGACGACGTCGACCTCGCTGCCGTTGAGGCTGAACGACACCATGGTTTTGCTGGCCATTTCGCGTTCTCCGTGAGTCAGGGGCGTGCCGGGTTCGTGGCCCGCTCGTAAGCGGTAGTGAGCGCCCTGCGGGTCATTTCGCCCGCCATTGCGCGCTTGTAGTCGGCGTCGCCGCGCAGATCCTCCACCGGATCGCAAGCCGCCATGGCGAGCCGCGCGGCTTCGTCGAGCGCGCGTGCGTCGAACGGCTTGCCGATGAGCGCCTGCTCGGCGTCCACCGCGCGGATCACCGTGTCGCCGACATTCGTCAGAGCAATGCGCGCATGCTCGACATTGCCGCCGGCCAGGCGCAACGTCACAGCCGCCGCAGCGGTTGCGAAGTCGCCGGTCTTGCGCTTGAGCTTCGCATAGCAGTAGCCGGTGCCGGGCGGCGGCACGGGAATGCGGATGCCCGTCATGATCTCGCCCGGCTCGAGCAGCGTCGCATAGGTGCCGACGAAGAAGCCGTCCGCGCTCACCACGCGCTCGCCCGCCGCGCCCTGCAGCACGAACGACGCGTCGAGCGCGATCATCAACGCGGGATGGTCATTGCCAGGATCGCCGTGCGAGAGATCGCCGCCCAGCGTGCCGCGATAGCGCACCTGCGGGTCGGCAATCTGCCGCGCGCCCTCGACAATCAGCGGGCAGCGCGCCTGCAGCACCGCCGACCAGATCAGCTCGTTCTCGGTTGTCATCGCGCCGATCCACAGCGCGCCGTTTTCCTCGCGGATGCCCTTGAGTTCGGCGAGCCGCCCGAGATCGATCAGATGATCGGGCTGCGCGAAGCGCAGCTTCATCATCGGCAGCAGGCTATGGCCGCCCGCGAGCAGCTTGGCCGTTTCGCCGTGCGTGCCGAGCAGCGCGAACGCCTCGGACAAGGTTTGTGGAGCGTGGTATTCGAATGGGCGGGGAATCACACTAGTCTCCTTGTTGGCATCGTCCTGCAGTTCAGGATTTCACAATGCAACGCAGCAATTCAACGGGATTTCGCGAACGGCGTTCTGGTTGCGCCGGGTGCCGGAAAACTTGCGCGAAAAGGGGAAAGGACATAAAACGGAGGCAGCGTCCCGCCGCCGCAAATGCCGCGCACAACGCCGCGGCCGCATCGGGGAGAACCCTGGATGAAACCGTTCGAGCACGCCATGCCGACCACCGACGCGCGCCGCGCCGAGTCTTTTCAGCACCGCCTGGAGCAGTTCAATCCGGGTGTGGTGTGGCTCGACGCGCAGGGGCGCGTCAGCGCGTTCAACGACGTCGCGCTGCAAATTCTCGGCCCCGCGGGCGAGCAGTCGCTGGGCGTTGCCCAGGACAAGCTGTTCGGCATTGACGTCGTGCAGCTGCACCCGGCAAAAAGCCGCGACAAGCTGCGCTTCCTGCTGCAGTCGCGCGACGCCGGCGGCTGCCCCGTGAAGTCGCCGCCGCCGGTCGCGATGATGATCAACATTCCCGACCGCCTTCTCATGCTCAAGGTCTCGCGCATGTCGGACATGAACGGCACGTGCGGCACCTGCATGATCTTTTACGACCTCACCGACCTGACGACCGAGCCCTCCTCCGAGTCGCATGCCGGCGCGCCCACGCCGCCGCGGCGGCTCTTCAAGATTCCGGTGTACCGCAAGAACCGCGTGATCCTGATCGACCTGAAGGACATCGTGCGTTTTCAGGGCGACGGCCACTACACGACGATCGTCACGAAGGACGATCGCTACCTCTCCAACCTCTCGCTCGCCGACCTCGAGCTGCGGCTCGACAGCAACTCGTTTGTGCGCGTGCATCGCAGCCATATCGTCAACCTGCCGTACGCCGTGGAACTCGTCAAAGCCGAAGACAGCGTGAACCTCGTGATGGACGACGGCGAACGCAGCGTCGTGCCGGTGAGCCGGTCTCGCGCCGCACAATTGAAAGAGTGGCTGGGCGTGGTTTGAACGCCAGCGCCGATCGTTTCACGCCAGCCGGCCAGACGCATTCGTCCTAGAATCAATATCAGGGGGGGCGAGGCGTGATGAATCGCGAAGTGGTCACTGGGCTACTGTGCGGCGCACTGCTTGCCGGCTGTGTGTCGGCCGGCGTCGAGGTGAGGCCCGAGCAGATGGCGAACTTCCGGCACGGCGTGACAACCTTGCAAGACGTGACAGCCGTGCTCGGCCCGCCGTCGGTCGAGACCGCGCTGGACGACGGCTCGACGCTGCTCGTCTACACCTATGTCACGTCACGTCCGCACCCGGAAAGCTATATCCCGTTCATCGGCTCGCTCGTCGCTGGCGCGGATACACATTCGTCTGCGGCGGTGTTCCTGTTCGATTCGCGGGGGCTGCTCAAAAGCGCCAACACCACGAGTTCGAACGTCGGCACGGGCATGACCGCCGCCCACACCGCGCAGCCCAGAGCGAGCGCGCCAGTCTCCGAGGCGCCCGTTGTGACCAAAAGTGTCGCGCCGCCCGTCGTTCAAACCGTCGAGCCGACGCCGGAAGAAGACCTCGAGCCTGCGTCGCAACTGCCCAGAGAACCTCAACCGGAAAATGGCATTCAGCCGGCGCCCGCCGAATAGCCATCGCCCTTCGCGCACGAATGCGCATCGGATCGCACGCGTACGTGCGCTAGAGCACACTTGGCAAGTCACCGCGAGAATACGCTAGGAGTCCAAAATTAGAATCAGCGAACGCCAAAGCGACCCCGCAGCGGAGGACAACATGTCGAACTTGCCCTGGCTTTCGCAATATCCCGCCGGCGTCGCGGCAGACGTCAACCTCAATGACTACCCCTCGATGGCAGCCCTCCTGGAGCACGCCGTCGCCCGCTTTGGCGACCGTGTCGCCTTTCATCAGTTCGGTGTGGATCTCACCTATCGTCAGCTGGAAGAGGACTCCGCGCGCCTCGCCGCCTGGTTCCAGAAAGACCTTGGTCTCCAGCCCGGGGACCGCATTGCACTGATGTTGCCGAACTCCCTGCAACACCCCATCGCAATGTTTGCCGCGCTGCGTGCCGGGCTCACCGTGGTCAACGTGAATCCGCTCTACACCGCACCGGAACTGGCGAATTTGATCGGGGATTCCGGTGCGCGTGCGATCGTGGTCATGGAAGTTTCCGCGGCCACGCTCGAGCAGGCGCTCGTCCACGCCGCCATCGAACACGTGATCGTCGCGCGCGTGGCGGAGATGCAGCGCTTCCCGAGATCCATCCTCGTCGATTATGTCGTGCGAAAAAAGAAAAAGCTCGTTCCGCACTGGACGATTCCCGGTGCGATCGCCTTCAAGACCGCCATGACCGCCCGCCCCGCCACGGACTTCACGAAGCCGGCGCTGAACCGCGAGACAAGGGCGTTCCTGCAATACACCGGCGGCACGACCGGCGAACCCAAAGGGGCCGTGCTCACGCACGGCAACGTGCTCGCCGACGTGCTGATCTTTGCCGCGTGGGTCCAACCGGTGTTTCGCGAGAGCGGCGAAATCACGCTCATCGCCCTGCCCCTGTACCACGTGGCCGCTCTGGTGTGCCAATGCCTCGTTTCGTTGCATCTGGGCACCCGCTGCGTTCTGGTCATGAACCCACGCGATATTCCTTCGCTCGTGAAGGACTTTGTCACGCATCGGCCAACCGTGTTCGGCGGCCTCAACACGCTATTCACGGCGCTGATGAACAACGAGAATTTTCGCGCGCTCGACTTCTCCTCGTTGCGCAGCACCTTCGGGGGAGGCACCGCGACCCAGCCTGCCGTTGCCGAGCGCTGGCAGAAAGTGACGGGCTGCCCGGTGGTGGAAGCCTACGGGCTATCTGAAGCCGCCGGCGCGGTGACGGCCAATCCCGTCACGCAAACGGCCTTCGAAGGCACGATCGGCGTGCCGCTGCCATCCATGCGCATTGAAATCCGCGACGAACGCGGCGCGGCCGTCTGCGCCGGCATGCCGGGCGAAATCTGCGTTGCAGGACCGGTAATCATGCAGGGCTACTTCAACCGGCCGGAGGAAACGGCCCAGGCGATCGGCACCGATGGATTCTTCTCGACCGGCGATATCGGGATCATGGACGAGCGCGGTGTGATCCGGATTGTCGACCGCAAGCGGGACATGATTCTGGTCTCCGGTTTCAACGTCTACCCGAACGAGGTGGAGGGCGTGCTGTTTCGGCATCCCGGCATTCTGGAAGTCGCGGTCGTGGGTGTGGTGGATGAGCAATCTGGTGAGACGCCTGTCGCCTTCGTGGTGAAAAAAGAACCCAGGCTGACCGAGGCGGACGTGATCGAGTTTGCGCGCACCAGTCTCACCGCTTACAAAGTGCCGAAGCACGTGGTCTTCGTGAACGATTTGCCGAAAACGCCGGTTGGGAAAGTGCTGCGGCGGCAGTTGCGAGACCGGCTGGCCGTGTAGCGCGGCGTTGCTATTCAGCGGTGGCATAATCCAGACGAACGGGCAGTCGTGCCCCCTGACCACTGCTGCAAGAACTGCGTGCTCCAGTCTCATGGACCAAACCAACGACTTCATCGTGCGCACCATGTCGGCCGACGAGGTGGCCATGTCGGTGGAATGGGCCGCCGCAGAGGGATGGAATCCCGGCAGGCACGACCCGCCCTGTTTCAGGGAAGCAGACCCGGACGGCTTCTTCGTCGGCGTCTGGCGCGGCGAGCCGGTTGCCTGCATTTGCGCCGTCGCCTATGACGACAGCTTTGGCTTCATCGGCCTTTACATCGTGAAACCCGGTTTTCGCGGCAAAGGCTTCGGCCTGCGGACCTGGCAGCATGGCATGCGTTACCTGGGAGACCGCAACATCGGCCTCGACGGCGTCGTTGCCCAGCAGGCGAACTACCGGAAGTCCGGGTTCCAGCTCGCGTACCGCAACATCCGCTATCAGGGCCTCGTGAGCGGCATCGGTTGCGCGCATGTGGCGGCGGTGGCCGACGTGCCGTTCGCGCAGTTGCTTGCCTACGATCGCTCCTGTTTTCCCGCGCAGCGTGAGCGCTTCCTCTCGGCCTGGATCGCGCAGCCGGATGCCGTTGCGCTCGCAACCATCGACGCGGGCCGGGTCGCCGGATACGGCGTCGTGCGCCGCTGCCAGGCGGGCTGCAAGATCGGCCCGCTGTTCGCCGACGATGCTGACGTCGCCACGCGCCTCTTTCGCGCGCTTGCGGCACGCATGCCCGGCGAGGTCATCGTGTTCGACGTACCGCAGACGAATCCCGCGGCCGTCGCGCTGGCTGAGCGGCACGGCATGGCGAGCGTCTTCGAAACCGCGCGAATGTACACGAAAGGCGCGCCCGCGATTGCGATGGATCGGGTGTTCGGGGTGACGTCGTTCGAACTGGGATGAGGCTGCTAAAGCGCAAGCCGCTGGACATAGCCCGTCAGCTCGAGATAGCCGCGTCCGACCGGTTTTGCAGCCGGTTTTGCCACGCTTGCGCCCGCCTCGAAGGCCGTCACGGCGCCCTCCCAATACACCGCGCCGGTCGTCACGCGGCTGTCGAATTCCTGATCGTCCATGAGCGGCACGAGCGTCAGATGCCGGTCCTGCGCATCGACGCGCATCGCCACCGGATACTCCGCGCCGGTATGCGGCGAACGCCACCGGCGCAGCGGCGTGAAACGAATGCTATCGGGCGATAGCGCATGCGTGCTTCCATCGGCGGCGCGCAGCGTGCCGCCTGCCCAGAACTTGCGGCCTGCCTTGTCGCGAATCTGCAAGGCCATCAGCGCGCCGCCGTCGTCGAAATTGATGCCGATCCAATCCCAGCCAACGGCGGCGTCGGCTAGCGGCGCCGACGACCATTCGTGGTCGAGCCACGCCAGCCCGCGCACGGGCTCCCCTTTGCCGCGCGCATCAACACTGCGTTCGAGCACGCCTTCGACCTGCAGCCACGGCTGGCTGTAGTAGTAGCTGGCCTCCTCCGGCAGCGGGCCTTTGCGGCTATAGCCGCCTGCACCGTTGACGAGCACCGGCTGTGCCGGCGCCAACGTAAAGGCGAAGGCGAAGCCGGGCGTGGCCACGTTCAGGCGGTAGCGGCCGTTAGCATTGCGTTCGAGCGACCAGTCGTCGATGTGAACGGCCGTGTCCGTCTCGCTCGCTTCGGCCAGTCCAAAGCCGCGGCGCGCGACGCGCTGGTCGTGCTGCAAGCTGGCCGCGCGCGGATCGCTCAGCGCCACGTTGGCGAACAGCAATTGATCCGGCGCGAAGCGGCTCGGGTTCGCCTCATCGAGCGCGGGGCGCGAGCGGAAGAATGTCGCTTCGAAACCCAGCGATGCACCGGCATGCGTTTGCAGCCAGCCCGTCACGTACCACCATTCGTTGCGAAAGCTCGAATGCGCGCCATAGTCGCGCGGGAACACAAGCGGCTGTCCGCTCGTGACCGGCGGATATTGCGGCAGGCTCGCCCGCGCGGCGTTCTGCGTCAGGGCGGCCAGCGGCCAAAAAAGGAACGTGCGCCGTCTCATCGCGTCACCAGTCGTCGCGTACGGCGCGCACCGCGTCCACCGACATTGCCGCGCGCGAACTCAGGAGCGCCGTGAGCGCGGCGGCGAGGACGACCGCCAACGCCAGCGCGGCGAGCAGCCCCCACGGCATGTGCACGCTCATCGTCCAGTGAAACGACTGCGGGTTGACGACATGCACGAGCACCATCGCGAGACCCAGGCCCAGCGTCAGCCCGGCGAGCACGCCGAGCAGCGCCACGAGCGCACCCTCCATCGCGAGCATGACGCCGATCTGGCGGCGCGTCACGCCGATGTGCCGCAGCATGCCGAACTCGCGCGTGCGCGCAAGCGCCTGCGAGCCGAAGCTCGCGCCAACGCCGAACAGTCCGATGATCACCGCCACCGCCTCCAGCAGATACGTCACGGCGAAGCTGCGATCGAAGATCCGCAGGCTCGCCGCGCGAATCTCGCCGGGCTGCGCGAACTCCAGACGCTGCCCGCCGCGTACGCCCTCGCGCAAGCGCGCGATCGCTTGCGCCGGCGCCACGCCCGGTGCGAGCCATAAGGCGGCGTCGCTCACGCGGGTGTCGCCAGTCAGGCGGCGATAGTCGCTTGCGTCGATCACGATGGCGCCGAACTGGCGTGCGTAATCGCGCCAGATGCCGGCCACCGTGAACGGGAGGCGCCGCCCCGCCAGCGGCAACGTCATGCGCTGGCCCGGATGCATCCCATACAGATCTGCGGCCGCCTCGCTGACCCACACGGGCGGCGGGTCGCCGGGCTGCGGCGCGAGCGGCGCGCTCGTCAGCGGCAGACGCGCGGCGGGATTGCGCGAATCGATGGGCCGCGCGAGCAGGCTCACAGGTGGCAGGCGAGCGTCGAGCGAGATTTGCGTCGCGCGAAGAAACTCCGCGCGCGCCACGCCTGACGTGGCCGCGATGGCCGCCTGATCGCCCGGCGAGAGGAATGCGCTGTCGCCGCCGGGCGCAGCGCGCAGGTAAAGCGGCGCGGGCAGCAGCAACTGCAGCCAGTCGTCGACCGCGACGCGAAAGCTCGACACCATGATCGCCATCGCCGTCATCAGGCTGAAGCTCGTGACGATGCCCGCCAGGCCGATCGTCGCGCGGCCGGGGGCATTGGCGAGCTGCGCGAGCACAAGCTGCGGCACGACATGATTCGAGCGCGGCAGCACGGCGAACACCGCACGCGCGACGGCCGGCATCGCGAGCACGCCGCCCAGCAGCAACAACGCGATCGCGAGATAGCCGAACACCGGCAAGCCGGCCACGGGCGGCAACAGCGCCGCCACGAGCCCGGCGGCGAGCGCGAGCAGCGCCGCCATGACGGTGCGCTTCGTGCGCAAGCGTGCGGCCGGCGCTTCCTCGTCGCCCGCCTTCAGCGCCCGCGCGGGCCGCGCCCTCGCCGCTTCGAGCGCCGGCGCGAGACTGCCGAGCACCGATGCGGCCACACCCAGCGCAAAAAATATCGCGGCGGGCAGCGCATCGAAATACAAGCGCGGCTGCACCCCTTCGAAATAGCCGCCGCCCAGATCGCCGCCCGCATAACGGAGCACGGCGGCCGCGAGCGCGAAGCCGATGGCGAGCCCCGCGGCGGCGCCGAGCACGCCGAGGATCGCACCCTCCGTGACGACGAGCCATAGCACGCCCCGCCGCGTCACGCCGATCGCGCGCAGCAGCGCAAACTGCGCGCGGCGCCGCAGCACGGCGAGCGCCTGCATCGTGAAGACGAGGAATGCGCCCGTGAACAGCGCGACGAGCGCAAGCACGTTGAGATTGGCGCGATAGGCGCGCGAAAGCATCGATGTGCGGTGCGCGTTGTCGCGCGGCGTGACGGCGGAGACACCCGCGGGCAATCGCGGCGCGATCGAACGCGCGAACGCTTCGGCGTCGACGCCCGGCTTGAGCTTGATGTCGATGCGTTCGAGCGTGCCGAGCCGCTGCAAGCGCCATTGCGCGGCGCCGATGTCCATCACGCCGACGCGCACCGCATCGCCCGACGCAGGCAACACGCCCGCAATGCGCAGCGCGACCGAAGCGAGCCCGACTTGCACCGTGAGTGTGTCGCCGGGCTTGAGCGCGAGCCAGGTCAGCGCGGCGGGCGAGAGAAACACCGTGTCGGGGTCGAGCAGATCGAGGGTGCTCGCCTTCGCGCCATTCGCGTGACTGGCGCGATCCGCTCGATCCACGCGCCCGACGAGATTCGGCGTGACGTAGCCTGCGCGAAAGACATCGACGCCCAGCAGCTTCAACGACTCGTCGCGTCCCGCGACGCGCGCGTCGACCTCGACCACGGGGCTGGCCGCCGCGACCTCGGGCAAACGCGCAATACGCGGATACAGCGCCTCATCGAAGCCCGCGCGCGGGCCGCGCAGTTCGAGATCGGCGTTGCCCATCAGCGAGTTGACCGTGGCCGACAACTCGTTGAGCGCCGCGCGATTGATCAACTGCACGGCGTAGCCCATCGCGACGCCCGCGGCGATCGCGAGAATGCCGATCAACGTGCGCAGCGGATGCGCGCGCATTTCCCCGCCGATGAGCGCCGCACCGACTCCGCCAGCGGGCATGCCATGGCCTGGGCAGCGCGATGCACGCGCTGCGTCGGAGTCGCGCGACGCGCGCTCGGCGCCGAGCCAGCGCATCGCCTACGTGCCGCCTGCGCGCGGCGTGTACGGCTCGAGCCCGTCGGGCGTGAGCCGCAGCACGCGGTCGGCGGCAGCCGCCACGGCGGCCGAATGCGTCGCGAGCAGCACGCCTGCGCCGTTCTGTTGCGCCAGATCGCGCAGCAGCGCGAGCACGCGCATCGCCGTGTCGTGATCGAGATTGCCGGTGGGCTCGTCGGCCAGCACGAGCCGCGGCTGATGCACGAGCGCACGTGCGATCGCCACGCGCTGCAATTCGCCGCCCGACAACTCGCGCGGCAACGCATGCTCGCGCCCGCCGAGCCCAACCGCCTGCAGCACGAGTGACACGCGCGCCGGCACGTCTTTCGCGCGCGAGCCGTTCAGCAACAGCGGCAGCGCGATGTTCTGCGCCGCCGAGAGATTCGGCAGCACATGAAACGCCTGGAACACGAAACCCATTTTCTGGCGGCGCTGCAGGGTCGCAGCGTCGTCGTCGAGCGTGGCGAGGTCGTTGCCGTCGAAGACGATGTGCCCCGCATCCGGCCGGTCGAGTCCGGCCGCGAGATTGAGCAGCGTCGATTTGCCCGCGCCCGATTCGCCCATGATCGCGACGCACTCTCCCGAGCCCAGTTCGAGATTCACGCCGCGCAGCACGTTGCGCGGCGTGGTGCCGTCGTAGTGCTTCGACACATTGGCGAGCGTCAGCATAGCGGCCCGGCTAGCGCGCCTATTCGGCGAGCCCCATGCCGTGCTGCGGCGAGGTCGTGGTCGAGCCGGGACGGCGCAGCATCTTGTCGACCTCGCCCGCGTGCAGCTCCTCGACCTGGATCATCTGGCGCGCGTACTCTTCGAGCGCAACCGAGCGGTCCGCCACGAGCGAGAGCAGCTCGCGGTACAGACCGAGCGCGATCTGTTCGGCTTCGAGCGATTCGCGCAGGATGGAGCCGATATCGAACGTATGGGAATCGAGCAGCGGACCGATTTCGAGCGACGGATACGCGCCGAGCGTCGTGATCCATTCGCCGGCCTGCTGCGCATGCAGGAGCGATTCGTCGGCCTGCTGCCGCAGCCAGGAGACGATCGGAATGCGGCCGAATCCGAACACCAGGAACGAATAGTGCGTGTACCGCACCACGCCCGCCAGCTCGGATTCGAGGATCTTGTTCAGCACGGCGACGACCGGCTCCTTTTCGATCTCAGTCATGTTGCCTCCCATGCAAGGCAAGTAAGCGGTGGGGGTGGCTCATCACGGCTCCTTCTCGCAGAAATCGGGCGGAAAAGCACGTGCAATCGTGTACAAGCAGTGTACAAGCGTGCCAACGGGTTCGATTGTTGCACTTATCGCGGCTTGGTGCTGCGCCTGGTGCCACGCCTGGCGTCACGTTCGGCGCGGCAATCGACAAGCCGCGCCTCGAGCAGGTGCGCCAGTGCGCGCCCCCCTTCGCGCATGATCGAATCGTGATTCCAGCGGAATACCAGCCGCGCGAGCGGCGCGAACGCGACCGCGCTCATCCACGCACTGGCCGTCCTGACCTGCCAGTCGTAGCGCACCATCGTGCGGTTGCCGTCGGCTGCGAAATGCCAGCGCCCCACGCCCTCCAGCGCGCCGCTGGCTTCACCCTCGAGCGCCACGAGCGGCGTAACGCGCGTCACACGCACGTCGATGATCACGCGATAGGGCAACGCACCCTTCCAGGTGTAGCGATGCACCGCGCCGAGACCGTCTGCCCCGCCCGCCTGCAACTCGCGCACCGCTTCGACACTCTTCCACCACTTCGGCCAGGTCATCGAATCGTGGATCGCGTCCCAAACCGGCTGCAGCGGCGCCTCGATGCACCACAAGGTGGTCAGACGGAATTCCGCCATCGTTCGCTTCCTCCTGGTTTGCAATACGGCCAGGTCTGCATTGCGGGGGGCGAAGCCGTGCTCCAGAATGACGCATCATCCACGTTGGAGTATAGGAGGCGGCGATGGCGCTCCCAGACCGCGATTACGTGGCCGTCGCGCAGGCACGCTTCGATGCGCTCGCAAACTATCAGGTCACGCTGAAATCGACATCGGCGCGAGCGGAAACGGTCGAGGTACTTTATGGTTACCGCAAGCCGGGTTTCGTTCGGATGGACTTCATCCGGCCGCATGCGGGCGCGACACTCACCTTCAGCCCTGAATCGGGCAAGGTCAAGCTCTGGCCGTTCGGCATCGACACGTTTCCGCGGCTCACGCTGAGCCCCGACAATCACATGATCCAGAGCCCGCAGGGGCATCGCGTGGACGAGTCCGATATCGGCGCCCTGCTCGCCAATGTCCGTGCGCTCCAACAGCATGGCGACACACAAAACGTCGGCGCTAAGACGATCGGCGCGCGCGAAGCGGCGCATGTGATCGTGGCGTGCCGGCCAGGATACCGGGCGAGCGGCGTGTTCCGCTATGAATTGTGGTTCGATATGAGCCACGGGCTGCCCATCAAGGTCGTGAGCGAGGGGGAGTCGCGCGAACCGATCGAAACGGTGCTGATGGAGAACCTGCGCATCGACGTGCCGGATGCGCAGCTCAGGCCGTTTGCCTAGGCGCGCGAGCGGCGAATGGCATCGGCCAAGCCAGCCGAATCATCAGCTTAATCCATGCGCAAACACACGAACCTGGAATAGCCCAACCTGTTAGGATGCCAAATAACCGGCGAACCCAAGCGGGCACGACAATTAAGCTATCGCCGGAAAACCGACGTCTCATCCCCAATCGTTGCTAACGCAGTTAAAGGCGAATCCGTCGACGGAATCGACCGCGGGCGCCCCGCTCGCGCAGTCATCTCCGCTGCCTGGATCGAAGGGACATGGCATGTTCAGAAACCTCGTTGATTTCGCAAGGCAGGTGCGACGCAGCGAAGACTTTAAAAATGCGCTCAATACGCCAGGCCGCCTTGCCCTCCATGCCAAGCAACGCCTTAATCGCGGCCACTTCGTTATCGAGATCCGGGCGAGTTCGGGCTTCTTTTCCGTCATGCAGATTGTCCTGTGTATCCTCCTGTACTGCGACGAAAAGCGTCTGACGCCCGTCATTTCCGCGCGTGGCGGCAGTTATGGCGACCCGCAAGGCAAAATCGACTGGCTAGCCGAATGCTTTGAAAACCTCGCACTGCCTGCCATGCCGCAAGCGCAGCGCTCTGGTTTGCGAACGTCGGTCGTGCGCGATCTCGGCGATCTGGGTTTTCGCCGTTACGAAGCCGGCCTCGGGCTGCAGCGGGCGAGCACACTATTCCTCTCGAACTACCGGCCAAGCGAGTCGATCCGGGAGGAAGTCGCGCGCATCAGCGAACGGCTCGATATCGGTGCATCGACACTGGGCGTCCACTTTCGCGGCACGGATAAAAAGTTCGAAGCCCATACGATCGAATGGAGTGCGTTTTGCCATAAGGTCGAGAAAACGCTTGCGGAAGATCGCCATCTCACCCGCATCTTCGTCTCCAGCGACGAGCAGGCGTTTCTTGACTTCTTCCTGAAGTGGGGCTTCGCGGTGCCCGTGAACGTCGCGCCTGCCGCGCTTCTCGCGAGCGGTGAAAAACCCGTGCACTTCAGCGGTCATCCCGGACTCGCCATCGCCCGCGAAGCCCTGGTCACGAGCCTGCTTCTGGCCAATTGCGGGCATTTGATCAAGACGCCCTCCTATTTGTCGGCGTGGTCCAAAATCTTCAATCCTGCGCTGCGGGTCACGCTTGCCGTGGCACCGCGCGAGAACGCATTCTGGTTTCCCGATAGCCAGATCTGGAGCGAGCAGCACGGGCGCGAAAGTGAGAGCGGCCTGGTCAATCCGGAAATCGAAATCGCGCCGTTCGAGTCGCCTTTCACGGGAACAACCGGGACGGCTGCAAACACGGGGACCTTACCCCGACCCTTCGACGCTTGAAGGCACAGTATTTCTCACGCCGCGCTTTTCGCCACTCTCGCCTTCAACGCCTCGATCACCGCCCGCACCTTGCCCGACGGATAGCTCGTCGGCGCAAACACGGCCTGCACGTTCGAAGGCACGCCGGACCATTCGGGCAGCAACCGCACGAGGGTGCCGGACGCCACATCGGCGCGCGTCGAGAAGTCGGTCAGCGCGGCAAAGCCACCGCCCGCGAGCACCGCGGCGCGAGCCGAGGTAGCCGTGTTCACGCTCATGGCGTTCACGCAGCGCACGCGGCGCACGGCCTTGTCGCGGGTGACGCGGCCCGCGGCGAGCCGCCCGGCGTCGCGCGTCAACTCGAGCGTCGACGGATGCCGCAGCACCGTCATCGCGATATGCGGCAAGGACGCCAGTGCCTTCAGCGAACCCGGCATGCCGTGCCGCGCGACGAACGCGGGGCTCGCGACCAGCCAGCGCACGTAGCTGCCGAGTTTCACCGAACGGTAGTTCGAGTCCGGCAAATTGCCCAGCCGCACCGCCAGATCGATGCCCTCGCCGATCAGATCGACATAGTGGTCGGCACAGACCAGTTCGATTTCGAGTTCCGGATACGCGCCGCGTAAATCGACGAGCGCGGGCGCCACGACCTGTGCGCCGTAGTCAACCGGCGCGCTCACCCGCAGCGTGCCGCGCGCGGGCGATGCCTCGCCCGACGCCGCCGAAAGGGCCTCTTCCGTCATCTGCAGGATGCGGCAACTGGCGTCGTAAAACGCGCGGCCCGCGTCGGTCACGGAAAGTCGCCGCGTGGTGCGCGCGATCAGGCTCGCACCAATCTCGCGTTCGAGCCGCTGCATATGCGCGCTGACCATCGTCTTGGCGATGCCAAGCCGCTCGGCCGCCGCCGTCAGCGACCCCGCTTCGACCACGGCGACGAACACCGCCAGCCGGTTCAGATTGACGTCGCGCACATCGGTCATCGGCGATTGTCCACTTTCGATAGAAAATGATTACAAGCTTAGCAGTCTTCTCGCGCACGCAGTCATTGCCTAATCTGCAAACTCCCTGCCGCTTCTTTCCGAAGCGCTTTCGTTATGGAGAATGCCGATGCCTGCTGCCCGTCCCGCCACGCCGATCCGCCTGTACACCACGCTGCTGTCCGGTCACGGGCACCGCGTGCGGCTGTTCCTCTCCCTGCTCGATCTGCCGTTCGAGATCGTGCCGGTGGATCTCGCCGCAGGCGAGCATCGCCAGAGCGCGTATCTGGAGCTCAATCCATTCGGCCAGGTGCCGACCATCGTCGACGGTGACACGGTGCTGTTCGATTCGAACGCGATTCTCGTGTATCTGGCCAAGCGTTACGGCGATCCGTCGTGGCTGCCGGACGACGCACTCGGCGCGGCAAACGTGCAACGCTGGCTGTCGCTTGCCGCCGGCCCTATCGCATACGGCCCGTGCGCCGCGCGTCTCGTCCATGTGTTCAAGCGCGATCTCGATCTGGCGCGCGCACAGGAAACCGCTGCGACGCTGCTCCCGCTGCTCGATACCGAACTCGCGCACAAGCCATTCGCGGCAGGCAGTCACGTAACGATCGCCGATATCGCCGCGCATACCTACATCGCGCATGCGCCTGAAGGCGGCGTGTCGCTCGAGCCGTATGCGCATCTGCGTGCATGGCTCGAACGCGTCGCCGCGTTGCCGGGCTTCGTGCCAATGCCATCGACGCAAGCGGGCCTGCTAGCGGCCTGAACGGCGCGCGCGCGTCACCAACCCGAGACCGTCATGAATGCACTGCCTGAACTGAACCCCTATCACGCGATCGGCCCGTTTCACGACGGCGAACGTGAGGCGCAATCGCGGGCGGGCGTCGCCGACATCGCGCTCGCGTACGGCTCGCGCGGTATTCGCGACCAGATGCCGGACCAGCATCGTGCGTTCTTCGCGATGCTGCCGTTCATGGTGTTCGGCGGCGTCGATGCAAACAGTCAGCCCTGGGCGACGATGCGCGCGAACACGGCGGGCTTCGTATCGACGCCGGACAGCCGCACGCTGCGCATCGACGGCGGCGCGTTGCCGGGCGACCCGCTCGCGGGAAGCTGGGTGCCGGGCGCGCGAATCGGCGGGCTCGGCATCCAGCCGCACACACGGCGGCGCAACCGCGTGAATGGCGTGATCGAAGCGGTAGACGGCGACGTGGTCACGCTCGCGGTCAAGCAAAGCTTCGGCAACTGCCCGAAGTACATCAACGGCCGCGAGCCGACGTTCGTCGGCAACGTGCCGCCGAACGCGTCGGTCGAACACGCGGATTCACTCTCGGAAGACGACCGCGCCCTGATTGCCCGCGCCGACGCATTTTTTATCGCGAGCGCCAATCTCGACGATGCAGCCGCAGCCGGGCGCGGCGTGGATGTCTCGCATCGCGGCGGCGCGCCCGGCTTCGTGCGGATCGACGACGCGCGCACGCTGACCGCGCCCGACTTCAGCGGCAACAATTTTTTCAACACGATCGGCAACCTGCTGCGCGAGCCACGCGCGGGGCTGCTGTTCGTCGACTTCGAGCGCGGCGATCTGCTCTATCTCGCCGTGCGCGCCGAGGTGATCTGGGACGGCCCGGAGGTCGCGCAATTCCCGATGGCGCAGCGGCTGCTTCGCTTTCATCTGCACGAGGTGCGGCGCGTGCGAGGCGCGTTGCCGCTGCGCTGGTCGGCGGTCGACTATGCGCCGCAGTTCGAGCAGGTGTTAGCCGCTGCGCCGAAAAAAACCGACGCACCCTCATGGCGCACGCTGCGCGTGGCCGACGTGCACGACGAATCTCCAACGATCCGTTCATTCTCTTTCGAACCGGTGGACAGTCGGCCACTCGCACCATTCGAAGCCGGGCAATACCTTCCGCTGCGCATCGCCGCGCCTGGATCGGACAAGCCGTTCATGCGCACATATACGCTCTCTGCGGCGCACGATGCCGCGCGTCCGGCGCGCTACCGGATCAGCGTGAAGCGCGACGGCGCGGCGTCGCGCTGGCTGCATGAACACGCGCGCATCGGCTCGCTGATCGACTCTCTGGCGCCACGCGGGTCGTTCAAGCTCGATGCAAGCAGCCCGCGCGCGATCGTGCTGGCCGCAGCGGGCATCGGCATCACGCCGATGCTGGCCATGCTCGACGCGGCGCTCGCGCTCGAACCGCAGCGCCGTATCCATGTGTTCCACGGTACGCGCGGTGAGCACGAAAGACCGTTCGCCGCGGTACTGCGCGAGATCGAACGTGCGCATCCGAACGTGTCGGTGCATCTGTACGACAGCGCCGCGCAGCACGACGCGCCCGATGGCGAGAGGCTCGCGGGCCGCGTGAACGTGAATGCCTTGCGCCGCTTCCTGCCGTTCGACGACTACGACTTCTATCTGTGCGGCCCCGAAGCATTCATGCGCGACTTGTACGATGGGTTGCGCGCGCTGAATATTGCCGACGAGCGCATCCGGTTCGAGGCATTCGGTCCGTCGAGCATGAAGCGGACGTCGCCTGAGCAACCTCCCGTTGCGGGAGACGCGACGAAAGGCGGTCCGGTGACATTTGCCCGCACAGGGAAAAAGGTGCATTGGGAGCCGCAGCAGGGTTCGCTGCTCGATGCAGCCGAGCGCTGCGGCACGAACGCGGCGTCCAACTGCCGCTCCGGCATGTGCGGAACCTGCGCCGCGCGCGTGCTGGAAGGCGGCGTGGAATACGACGAACCGCCGGAATTCGACGTCGAGCCAGGCTACGCGCTGATCTGCGTCGGGCATCCGGCGGCGGGCGGCGTGACGCTGGATCTCTAACCGCTGTTCGCTACACGCCGTGATTTGCGTCAATGAGACCCGAGGCCTGCAGTTCCTCCAGGTCGGGGAGCGTCGAGGAAAACGCCGTGTATTGCATCGCTTGCTGCGTGAGCGCGGCTAGTTGCGGGAACGATTCGCTGTGGAATAGCCGCGGCAAGACCACCGAGGCACTTTGGAACGCCACGACTGCCATGATGTCGGCCTGCGAGATGCGCGAGCCGAGCAACCATGGGTCCGCATGCGCCGCTTCCAGCACGCACAAGCCGCTCTGCAGCTGTTCCCGATAACCGGCCTGCAGGTGAGCGAGCCGGTGGGCCTCGGGACGCAGCATCAGCTCGTCGCAATAGCGGGCCACCTTGTCGTAACAGGCGCAACCGTAGCCGACGAGCTGCATCGCGTGCACGCGCTCCGGGCCGCTCGCCGGCATCAAGCGCTGGTCGGCCGGCACGATGCTGTCCAGATAGTCGACGATCGCGTGGCTGTCGATGAGCACCTGGCCGTCGTCCAGCTGCAGTGCGGGCACGCGCACCATCGGATTGAACACCCTCACGCGTTCCGGTTCCCGATAGGCGTGATAAGCCAGATGTTCGAACGGAATCTGCAGCAGGTTTAGCGTGATCCCCACCCGCCGCGTGTAGCCGGATATCCACGGGCCCACCAGTTTCATCGGCAATCTCCAGCGGTGCGCGTTGGACAGCGCAGAAAGCCGAGTTTAGCGGCTTTGCACGGGAGACGCCGTTGCCGTGGAGGAGCCGCGGCGGGCCCGTGGCACCGTCGGCAGCGGCAGTTTAGACTTCGCGCTGGGCGTGCTGGCCTCGCCCGGATCCGACGAGGTGAGGACATGGATATCGTGGTAGCCATGAAAGTATTCGCGCGAGTGGTGGAGACCAATAGCTTCACGCGCGCGGCGGAGACGCTGGACATGCCCCGCGCGCGCGTGACAGTGATCGTCCAAAGCCTCGAAGCGCACCTCAAAACACGCCTGCTGCAACGCACAACCCGCAGTATCAACCTGACGCCAGACGGTGCGGCCTGCTACGAGCGTTGTGTGCGCGTGCTTGCGGACATCGACGATATCGAAAGCTCCTTCCTCGGCAAGCAGCGTTCCCCGCGCGGCAAGCTGCGTGTGGACATGCCCGGCGCGCTCGGCCGCCTCATCGTCATGCCCGCGCTGGGCGATTTTCACGAGCGGTATCCGGAAATCGACCTGATGCTCGGCTTGGGCGACAAACCGCTCGATCTCGTCCAGGAAGGCATCGATTGCGTGGTGCGCATTGGCACCCTGCAGGATTCGTCGCTCGTCGCGCGTCGTGTCGGTGTGTATCAGGCCGTCACGGTTGCCAGCCCGGCGTATCTCGACAAGGCAGGCACCCCGCAAACCCTGGCCGAGCTGGCCAGTCACCGCGCGGTGAATTACTACTGGCCCCGCACCGGCCGCATCATGCCTCTCACGTTCCAAGCCGATGGCGGCGAACTGACCGAGGTGAAAATGTCCGGCTCGATCGCCGTGAACGACGCCGAGGCGTATCTGGGCGGCGCGCTAAGCGGGCTCGGGATCGCTCAGGGCGCGCGCTTCATCGCGCTGCCCTACCTCGAATCGGGCGCATTGGTCGAAATCCTTTCGCCATGGAAGCCGCCGACGCTGCCCATTTCCGCTGTTTATCCGCACAGCCGCCATCTCTCCGCCACCGTGCGCGCGTTTATCGACTGGATCGCCGAGCTGTTCCGCACGAACCCGTTGATGTCCAGCACCCCGGAAGCCGAAGCGCGGTGCCGCCCGACGAGCGTCGACGCCCAGGACGCCCGGGATGCCGTTGGCGCCAACCTCACTGGGGACGAAACGCTACCCCTTGGCTGAGGCGAAAATAATCAGGCACAAATACCGTGCATTGTTCTCCTTTCCGATAACACTGTTGAACCGAACGCGAGATTTATCGGGCCGGCGTTAGCCACCACAATCGGATCATGGTTCGTTTGGCGAGTGACCCCCGCACCGGTGTGCCGACGCAACGCCGGCGCAGCGCCAATGCGGCGCGCGCAGGTGTCGCGGCATTTTTTTGCATGGGGCTCGGTTAAATTTAATTCGCCATCCTAACGTTTAACTCGTTGCAATCAGGAGCACAATCATGAAACTCAGCGGCAATACCGTATTCATCACGGGCGGCACCTCGGGCATCGGGCGCGCACTGGCAGAAGCCCTCCATCGCCGTGGCAACAAGGTCATCGTCGCGGGGCGGCGCAAGTCTCTGCTCGACGAGATCGCGAGGCTCAATCCCGGCATCGATACCGTCGAACTCGATATCGGCAACGCCACGCAGATTCGCGAAGTCGCCGCGCAATTGATCACGCGTTATCCGTCGCTGAATGTCGTGATCAACAACGCCGGCATCATGCCATTCGACGACGCCGGCGGCGCACTCGACGACGCACAGGCCGTGCGGCTCGTGAACACCAACCTGCTCGGGCCCGTACGCGTCAGCGCCGCGTTCGTCGAGCATCTGAAGCGACAGTCCGGGTCGTACATCATCAACAACAGTTCCGTGCTCGCGTATGTGCCGCTCGCGGCCACGGCGCTGTACTCCGCGACCAAGGCAGCGATTCACTCGTACACGCTTTCTCAGCGCTTCGCACTGCGCGATACGAGCGTGAAGGTGCTCGAGATCGCGCCGCCCTGGGTCGATACGGACCTCGTTCACAAGAGCGGCGACCCGCGCGCCATGCCGCTCGACGCCTTCATCGCCGAAACGCTGAAGCTGCTGGAAACCGCGACGACGGAGGTCGTGGTCGATGCGGCGAAGCCGATGCGCGACAACGCCGGACCCAACGAACACGCTTTCGTCGAACAGTTCAACCAGTTCGTCGTCGATAACCCGATTCCCGTTGAATGAGAGGCGCCTGACCATGACCACCGCAACTGAAGCGAAAAACACGGCGTTCGTGCTCGAAGCGCTCGAAACGCTGTTCAACAAGAAGGACTACGAGAAGGCCGCGCAGTTCTGGTCCGATGCCTACGTACAGCACAGCCGGCACGTTCCCGCCGGACGCGACGGGCTCTTCGGCCTCGTAAGTTCGATGGGCGATATTCGATTCGAGTACGACATGGTGATCGCCAAAGACGACTTCGTCTGGGTGCACAGCCGCTACACCAGTTCTGCCACGCCTGCCGCGCTGATCGCCGTGGATATCCTGCGCATCGAAGACGGCAAGCTCGTCGAGCATTGGGACGTGCTGCAGGACGAACCGAAGCGCAGCGAGTCCGCCGGCGGCTACCCGATGTTCGGCAACGCATTCCCGGGCGAGCAATAACGCGCACGGCAACCGCTGCAGCCAAGGAATAGACAATGAGTACTTTGCTCGAACGCGCCGTAGAGGCACACGGAGGAATCGAAAAGTGGAAGACGCTGCGCACCGCTTCGGCCACCCTCGATATTGGCGGCGCCGTATGGCACCTCAAAGGCCAGCCGGACATGTTCCGCAATATCGCACTGGTGGCGAGCCTTGCACGGCAGCACGTCTCGATCATGTCGCCCCAATCCGGCTGGCAAGGCACATTCACGCCGGATGCCGTGCGCGTCGAGTCGCTCGAGGGTCACGCCGCCGAAGAGCGGCGCGCACCGCGAGATTGTTATCGCGGCCATGTTCAGGAGACCTCATGGGATCGTTTGCACGCGCTTTACTTTACCGGCTACGCGCTCTGGACTTATCTGACGATCCCGTTTCTCTACACATACCCCGGTTTCCATACGGAAGAGCTGCCTGAATGGGAAGAAAACGGCGAAGTCTGGCGACGGTTGAAGGCCACGTTTCCAGACTCGATTGCCAGTCACACGCGCGAGCAGATTTCGTACTTCGGCGCGGACGGTCTGCTGCGCCGCCACGACTATACCGTCGACGTGATGGGCGGCGCACCTGGCGCCAACTATGCGTCGGACTATCGCGAGGCGAACGGCGTGATGGTGCCAATGTCGCGGCGCGTGTTTGCCTACGACAAGGCGAGGCGCAAGGTTGGCGAGCCGTTGCTCGTGTCGATCGACTTTCGCACGATCGAGTTCGGCTCCGGCTAAACGAGCGCGGCAAACCGCTTCGGGATTACCATTGCACCGTGCATACCGGCATAGCGCGTCAACCGCAAGCTAACCGAAACATCGCTGCAGGAGGTCACCCCCATGTCCAGCCCATCGCCTGCCCGTATCGCCATTCTCGACGACTATCAGAACATCGCGCTCGACATGGCGGACTGGTCGCCGTTGAAAGGCCGCGCGGAGATCACCGTTTTCAACGACCATGTCGCGCAAACCGGGCAGGTCATCGAGCGCTTCACACCGTTCGACGTGCTATGCGTGATGCGCGAGCGCACGCCGCTCACGCGCGAGATTATCGAGCGCCTGCCCAATCTCAAGCTGATTGCCTCGACGGGCCCGGCCAACGCCTCGATCGACATGGACGCGGCGGCGGATCACGGCATCCAGGTTGCCGGCACCGGATATTGGTCCACCCACACGATCGAATTCACGTGGGCCTTGATTCTGGCCATGGCCCGCAATCTGACCGTCGAGAACCGGTCCGTGCGCGAGGGCGGCTGGCAGACCATGCTCGGCACGGAACTATCGGGCAAGACCCTTGGCCTGCTCGGGCTGGGCCGTGTCGGTTCAGCGGTCGGGGTGATCGGCCAGGCGTTCAGGATGAACGTCATTGCCTGGAGCCAGAACCTGACGGCCGAGCGTGCGGAGTCCAAAGGCGTCCAGTTGGTCGACAAGGAGACGCTGTTCTCGACCTCCGACTTTCTCTCGATCCACGTTCGCCTGAGCGAGCGCACGCGGGGCCTGGTCGGCGCGGCGGAACTCGCGAAAATGAAGCCCACGAGCCGCATCGTCAATACGTCGCGCGGCCCGATCGTCGATATCGCAGCGCTGCTCGCGGCGGTGAAAAGCGCAAAGATCGCAGGCGCGGCCCTCGATGTGTACGACACCGAACCGCTGGCCCCAGACGACCCGTTGCGCAGAACGGAGAACGTGCTCGTCACGCCGCATATCGGCTACGTGACGCGCGAGATGTACCAGACGTTCTACGGCGATACCGTACGCAACATCGTCGCGTGGCTCGACCAGGCCTGACAGCCCGCCAGGCGGCATTCGCGCCGATTATTGACCGGATTGGAATGCCGCTTTCAGCGCACCCCTCTTTCTCCCTCCCCGGACGTTGCCTACAGTAGCTTCAGGTTCCGCGGGCAAGCAAGCCGGCACGACCGGCCAGCTTGCCGCCCGCTCCCTGAAAAGGACACGTTCATGAGTCAGGAAACGCTCTACTTCGACGACCTCAAGGTCGGCGACACCTTCACCACGGGCACGCATGAAGTCGGTTCAGCCGACATCAAACGCTTCGCCGCGGAGTTCGATCCGCAGCCGTTCCATCTCGACGATGAAGCGGCCCGCAACACGATGTTCGGCTCACTCGCCGCGAGCGGCTGGCATACGGCGGCGATGACGATGCGTCTGCTCGTCGACGACGGTCCGAAGCTGGCCAACGGTGTGCTCGGCGCCGGCTGCGAGATCGAGTGGAAGCTGCCGACGCGCGCGGGCGACGTGCTGCATGTCGAAAGCGAAGTGATGGAGCTGATTCCTTCGCGCTCGCGCAGCGAAATCGGCACCCTCGTGCTGCGCTCCAGAACACTCAATCAGCAAGACCAGGTCGTGCAGAACATGACGGCCAAACTGATCGTCGCACGCCGCCCCGCATAACGCTGCGCACCTGACACCGTTTCAAGGACACGCTTCATGATCATCGACCCCACCACTCAGGACGCCGCTGCGAACTACAAGCTGCTGATCGGCTCGATCCTGCCGCGCGCCATCGCCTGGGTCAGCACACTCTCCACGGACGGCGTCGCCAACCTCGCGCCCATTTCGTTCTTCACCGCCGTGGGCCGCAAGCCGCCGATGATTTCCATTTCGATGCAGCCCCGCTCCGACGGCGTGACGTTGAAGGACACCTTCGTCAATATCCGCGACACCGGCGAGTTCGTCGTCAATATCGCCAATCTCGAGCTTGCGGATGCAATGCATCGTAGTGCATACGAATTTCCTTCCGATATCGACGAATTCGACGCACTCGGACTCGAGAAGGCCGATTCGCTGACGGTGCGCCCGCCCCGCGTGAAGGCCGCGCCGATCGCGCTCGAATGCAAGCTCGACCGGATCATCCCGATCAGCGATTACGACCACGTGATATTCGGTGAAGTGCTCCGTTTCCAGATCCGCGATGACCTTTACCTCGAACGTGGCCGGATCGACACCAGCGCCCTGCAAGCCGTTGGCCGCCTGGCGGCCGAATACACGGTGGTACAGAGCGCGTTCACGACGCCGCTCGCCCCGGAGGTGCTCGCGCGCCTGCAGAACAAGCGCATTGGCCGGCTCGACGACTTTGACGACAACTACTCGCCTGTCGATGCCGCGAACTGGTCCGCATCCGGCGCGACACGCTGATCTTCGAACCGCCAGCGAGAGAAACGAACATGCATCCGACTCATTCGACCCAGCCCGCGCTCGTATTCATCCACGGGTTCCTCGACGGCGCCCAGATCTGGGAAGACGTCACGCGGCACCTCGGCCAGCGCGCGGCCGGCGCGCTGTGCATCGATCTGCCCGGCATGGGCGCGCGCGCCGACGACCCCGGCCCGTTCAGCCTCGACCGCTTCGCAGCAGACATCACAACGCAGGTTCGCACGCTGTCGCGACCGGTCGTGCTCGTCGGCCATAGCATGGGAGCGCAGATTGCCGAACTCGTCGCACAACGGCTGGATCACCAGGTCCACGGCCTCGTGCTGTTGACGCCGGTGCCGCTGGGCGGCGCGAGACTGCCCAAGGAAGCCATCAGTGCGTTCCATGCAATCGGCGGCAATCCGGCGGCGCAACGCGAGCTACGCCGCAATGTCTCGGTAAGCCTCGATGACGCGCGGCTCGAACGCCTCGGCCAGCTCGGCGACCGCGTGGCCGCCCGGGCGGTCGGCGTCTTTGCCGACCTCTGGAACGCGGGGCATGCATCCGGCGCAGAACCCTCCCGGTATCGCGGCCCGGTCCTCATTATCCGCGGCGACGGCGACAGCTTCGTCGACTTCGCCATGCTTTCCTCGGGCGTGATGCCGCGCTTCAAGGCGCCTTCCATCGCGTCTATCGAGCACGCTGGCCACTGGCCGCACGTCGAGCAACCGGCTGCCGTTGCACATGTCGTCGAGTCGTTTCTCGCCGATATCGAACACGCGCCCAATGCCGCGCACTCGCAGGACACCCCTGTCGCCCCACAAGGATGGACCCGGGCCTTCGAGCAGAAGTCCGCGGATGCCTTTGCGGACGCATTCGCATCGAACGTCGTGCTCGAAGCGAGCGTGCTCGCGAAGCCGGCTGTCGGCATCGAACAGGTCAAGACCGTGATGACCACCGCGAGCAAGATCTACGAGGCGCTCTCGTTCACGCATGAGGCACACAGCGGGCTGCGCGAATACCTCGAGTGGGAAGTCCAGGCGTTCGGCGGCGAGCGCATGCGCGGCGTCACGGTGCTCACGAAGAACGCGGCGGGCAAGATCGTCCACGTGGCGATCCATCATCGGCCGCTCGGCGGCGCGCTGAAATTCTCCGCCGAACTCGGCCGCCGCCTGCAAGGCAAGGTGGACGCGAGCCTCTTTTATCCCGGCGCGTGAGTGGTATCCACGCGCAATCATCCCGATTCCAGGAGTGTGAAATGGTGCAACGTAGCGATGTTGAATTCGAAGTGGACGGCGGCGTCAAGCTGCGCGGCTGGCTCTTCACGCCGCCCGGCGAAGGAAGGCGCCCCGCCATCACGATGGCGCACGGCTACGCCGGCGTGAAGCAGCACGGTCTCGAGCCGTTCGCGCGCGCCTTCGCCGAAGCGGGCTTCGTCGTGCTGCTGCACGACCACCGCGGCTTCGGCGCAAGCGAGGGTACGCCGCGCCACGACATCGACCCGTGGCGTCAGATCGCGGACTGGCGGCGCGCGATCAGCTACCTCGAAAGCCTCGACGTCGTCGATCCGGCGCGCATCGGCCTCTGGGGGACGAGCTATGCGGGCGGCCACGCCATCGTGCTGGGCGCAACCGAGCGGCGCCTGCGCTGCGTCGTCGCCCAGGTGCCGACGATCAGCGGCTACGAACAGGGGCTGCGCCGCATTGCGCCGGAGAACGTCGCGGCCATCGAAGAAGCCTTCGCCGACGACGACCGCGCGCAACTGCGCGGCGAGGCGCCGCGTCGCCAGGCAATCGTCAGTGCCGATCCCGCGGTCGCCGCGTCGTATCGTGCAAAAGACGCGATCGACTTCTATCTGCAGTCGCTGCCGGAAGGCGTCTGGGAAAACAACGTGACGGTGCGCTCGACGCGCGCGGCGCGCATGTATGAGCCGGGCCAGTGGATTGCGCGTGTATCGCCGACTCCGTTGCTGATGGTGGTCGCCACGCGCGACGCGATCACGTTGACGGACCTCGAATTGACTGCCTACGAACGCGCGCTTGAGCCCAAGCGGCTCGTGACGATCGAAGGCGGGCACTTCGATCCGTATTTGTCGCAGTTTCAGATTTCCAGCAGCGCCGCGCTCGAGTGGTTCAAGCAGCACCTCGGCTAATCTCCGCACTCACGTTTCAAGGATCACCTCATGGCTCACCTGACTGTCAGCTTCGACGGCGCGCTCGCGACGATCGTCATCGACCGCCCTCCGCAAAATCGCATCGACGACCTGATGATCGACGAACTCGATGCGGCCGTCACCGCAATCGAGCGCAGCGAAGCTCGCGCCGTGCTCGTGCGCAGCGTTGGCGAAAACTTCTCGTTCGGCGGCGACATCATGACCTGGCCCGATGCGAGTGTGCGCGAACTGCGCGCGCGTTTCGGGCGTTACCTGTCCGTGTTCAATCGCTTCGAGCACCTGCCGCTGCCGGTGGTCGCCGCGGTGCAGGGTCTGTGCTTCGGCGGCGGCTTCGAACTCGCGCTGCGGGCAGACGTGATCTTCGCCGCCGAATCGGCGACCTTTGGCCATCCCGAGCAAACACTGGGCATCGTCACCGTGCTCGGCGGCATCTACCGCGTCGCGGAACGCGCGGGACGCTCGCGCGCTTCCGAATGGGCGCTCACGTCGGAGAAAGTGCCCGCCGCCACGATGGAGCGATTCGGCATCGTGAATCGCGTGGTGGCCGACGCAGCGCTGCTGGATGAAGCGACCCAGTTCGCGCGCCAGCTCGCGAGCGGCCCCACGCGTGCCTATGCCGCGCACAAGGCGCTGCTGCGCGCATGGGCCGTTGGCGGCGTCGCGGCGGCGGACGAAGCGATGCTCGACATTGCGATGCCGCTGTTCGAAACCGACGACGTGCAACGCGGGCTGCGCTCCGCCGTCGACGCGCTGAAGGCGGGCCGCCCACGCCCGGCGATGGACTTCAAGGGCATCTGAAAGCAGGTGTCGCGATTGTGCGGTCTAATGGCGGCGTCCCTTCGAACGGAGACGCCTGTCATGGACCGCATCGCAGCGATGAACGCGTTCGTGCGCGTGGTCGAGGCCGGTACGTTCACGAAAGCGGCCGAGACGCTCGACATGCCGAACGCGTCGTTGACGCGGCTCATCCAGAAGCTCGAAGAAGACCTGAAGGTGCGTCTGCTGCATCGCACCACGCGCTCGGTGACGGTCACGCCGGAAGGCGCGCTCTACTACGACCGTGTCGTGCGTTTGCTCGCCGACCTCGCGGACATCGAATCGTCGACGACCCATGCGCGGACCAAGCCCTCGGGCAAGATCCGTGTCGACGCGGCGACGGCGATCGGCACACTGGTGCTCGCGCCGGCGCTCGATGACTTCTACCGCACCTATCCGGACGTCCAGATCGAACTGGAGGTGGGCAATGAGCGCGCCGACCTGATTGCCGAGGGCTTCCACTGCGCGATCCGCGCCGGCAAGGTCGACGAACCGTTTCTCGTCGCACGGCAGATCGGTGCGTTCGGCTTCACCACATGCGCGACGCCGGCGCTGCTCGACGCGCACGGCACGCCCACCTCGCCGGATCAGTTGAGCAACTTTCCGACCATCGGCATGATTCCCTCGGGCGCAGGCTACCCCGCGTCATTCCCGTTTTTGTACGACGATCGAAAAGAGGGGCTGCCGCTCACTCACCGGCTCATCGTCAACGATACGAATACTTATCTGGCAGCCGGCCTCGCGAGCCTCGGCATTATCCAGGCACCCGCCTATTCGGTGCGCGACGCCATTGCCGCGGGAAAGCTCGTGCCGCTGCTCGAGGACTGGTCGCAGCCCACCTACCCCGTGCACGTGATCTATCCGCCCAACCGCTATCTGAGCGCGAAAGTCCGTGTATTTATCGACTGGCTCGTCGAGCTGTTCGAACACAATGAGCTTCTGCGACGCCGATGAGATTCAGGCGTCACGCTCGAAAAAAATAAATGCCGTGCGGCGCGATACGCGTGCCGCACGGCGAACGCCAACAACCCTGTAGTTATTGCTGGGTCTTCAAGGGCGGCGGTTGTTCTTGCAATCTCCTTGCCTGAACGAGGGACAACGGAACCCCGAGCGTTGCTGTGTCCGATGCCAGCATCGCGTTCCCGCTAGTGCGAATGGATGGTTCTTTCGCTGATTTTTTGGTGGTCTCTCACGCTTCCCGTATTGCTTTGCTATGCCCCCGCTTTTCTGCTTCCAACATTATTCAGCCCATTGCCTGCCCCCCGGACATGACCGCGAACCGATCCAGCAAACACTTCAGCCGACGCTCCTGAACGTACAGAATGCCCGGTGTGGACCGGAGTTCGAGCACACGAGCGTGCCAATAGCCCGCACCGAAAATCTCCATCGCTTTATCTGCGCCAATGGCGCTTTCGAGGTGAGCAATCGCGGTGTCGAGAGTGTGGACAGTGTAGGGACTGTGAGGCCGCCGCTCTGTCTCTGTCTTTGTTTCAATCGCTTTGTCGCGCCCTGCCCGCCGGCCTCCCACCTGGCTTTCGCGTTCCTGCGCGAGCAGGGATTGCAGGCGCCTTTCATCAACGGCGTCGTACTCGATGGAATGGTCTTGCATCGCACGATCTCCTCGTCAGCCAGGCGGTTCAGTCGGCCCATGCGTTGATCGTTCACCAATTACCATCGAGCCCATTGAGCCCGTCGCGCCGCTCGCTGATGATGACGGTCTGGCCACGGTTGTCGTGATTCACCAGGGTCACATCCGTGCACACGGCGCGCTTCGCTGCGGCCCCGCGCCGGTGCCGCGCAATCGACTCCAGCAGACTCAGCGTGATGCAGAAGCTCCGGTCGATCTGCTCCGTCCAGCACTTCTGGTCGTAGGCGCTCAAGGCCTGCACGAATACGTCGTAGATCTGGTCCGGGAATTTCACGCCGCTCGACTCGATGCGCACCATCAGCGCCCTTGCCCGCAGAAGCTCCGCCAGGATCGTGGCGTCAGGCTGCGTTGCCGGTTCCGCCTCCGGCTCCGGCTTGCACTGGCGCGCACGGGTTTCGTCGTCCGACGCGAAGCGGAAAATATTCAGCAGGCTTTTGAAGTCGGCATGCGGCGTATGCATGGTGGTGTCCCTAGTCGTCTGAACTGCACGTCCGAACTGCATTGACGCCATCGTGCTCGTTTCGGGACGCTGGAAAAACCGGCCATAGCGGGGGAAATACGCCTCCAGAAGGTGGCCCCGGATGCGTCCCCCGCTATGGGGGGATCGCAACCAGATGAATTACGGGTACAGTGGTCGCGACTAGAGAGGCGCCCGATGGACAACCTGTATTTCCGCCACGTACTGCTCGTAGAAGACGAAGGCCTGACGCGTATCGCGATGAAGAGCCTGATTCTGACTTCGGAGCCGACGCTCGATATCGACGAGGCGGGCTCGTACGACGCCGCCGTCGAGCGGCTCCAGAACAAGGCTTACGACCTCGTTTTTCTCGACTACCAGATCGGGAACAATCACACCGGGCTCGACCTGCTGCGCTGGCTGCAGGACAACGAGCGGGCTGCCCATGTAGTGATGCTGTCCGCGCAGGACGACCGCGAAACCGTGCTGGACTGCATCAAGAATGGCGCTGGCGGCTTCATTTCGAAGGCCAGCGAGGAAGGCGGCGCAGTGTTCCGGGAGGCCCTGCAGACGATCCTGAACGGACGCGTTTATCTGCCCAACAGCGTGCTCGGCAAAGGCGGGCATACCCCGCAGTCCCCGGGCCCGAGCAAGGGCGTGCCGATCGACTCGCTGAACCTGCCGCCGCGCCTCGCGCAAACCTTGGGCTTTCTATTGCAGGGCATGTCGAACAAGGCCATCGCGCGCAAGATGAATATCTCTGAGAACACCGCAAAGGAATACATCAGCGATCTGCTGAGCCGCTTCAACGTATCGCGGCGTACGTTCCTGATCGTCGAAATGGCGCGCCGGGGCATTGAGATTCCCACCGTGGCGCATGCCCCGGCGGTCTAACTCGCCCGGGCCGACGCCTCCGTCAATTCGAGCATGCGCGCAATCAGCAGGTCGGGAGACAACGGCTTGCTGAGCACGCAGCGCTCCGGCAATACGCCCTGCGTGCTGGCCACGGCTTCGCCCGTCACCACGAGGCACGGCACGGGCCGCGCAACGTGCTCGCCAAGCAGACGAATGACGTCGTGTGCGGTCGACATCTCCGGCAACCGGTAGTCGCTGATCACCAGGTCCGGCACGCGTTCGATCGACTGCAGCAGTTCGCTGAGTTCGGCGGCGGAGCGCACCGAATCGGACAGCACCCCCCACCGCGCAAATAGCGCTTCCATGGACGCGCGCACGAGGCTGTCGTCTTCCACCAGCAACACATAGAGACCGCGCAGCGACGACGGTGACTGCGACGCCACCGTATCGGCTGGCGGCAGCGTGGCATCCTGGAGCGCAAATTGATCCGCCACCGGCAAGCGCACCGAGAAGCGCGATCCGTGTCCCTCGATCGATTTCAGTTCGAGACGGTGCCCCTCGAGCAGGGACACCACCGCATTCACGATCGACAAGCCGAGTCCAAGTCCTTTCTCGCGGTCCCGCTCCGGATTGCCGAGTTGCACGAACGGCTGGAAGATCGTGTCCCAATGCTCCGGCGCAATGCCAATGCCGTTGTCGAGCACGTCGAGGCGAACATAATTAGGCATACGTACCAATCCCACTAGCACCGTGGAGCGCCCCGCTTTCGATGGATCCGAGTATTTGATGCCGTTCGCAATGAGATTGCTCAACACGCGGGGAATCCAGTCGGGGTCGGTACGCACCCATGCCGGTTTTTGCAGCGCCCTTGCATAGCGCAGCGTCACGCCGCGGCTCGCCGCGAAGGACGCGAGTTGCTCAACCGTCTCCGCGATTACGCGGCTTAAGTCGACGCTCGTATAGACCGGGTCGACATGGCCCGATTCGAGCTTCGACAGGTCGAGCACCGCGTTGAACAAACGCGCCGACAACACGGAAGCCTTGCGCGCCTCGCCGATCAGCTTGCTCGATGCTTCGATATCGCGCGCGTCCAGCGCTTCGTCAGCCGCGGCAAGAAAAAGGTTGAGCGCGTGCATGGGCTGGCGCAGGTCGTGCGCGGCTGCCGCCATGAAGCGCGATTTCGCCCGGCTCGCCTGCTCGGCGGCTTCGCGCTGCTGCTCGCGCAACGCGATCAGGGCTTCCGACTTGGTCTGCTGGTCGCGACGCGCGCGCTCGAGATCCTGGTGCTTTTGCGCGAGTTCGGCATTGGCGCTTTGCAACGCGTCGTTGCTATGGGCAAGCGCCTGGACGGCGACATAGCGGTCGCGCACATGCCGCTCGGCGTTCACGTTGACGCTATGGCCCAAAAGGGCGACGTTCAACAGGTAGAACATGCCCGCCGCGAAGTTATCGGGCTCGACCGCCTGAGTGAGCACTTGCGCCGCCACGATCACGGTTATCACGCACACGGTGAGTATGAAAGTCGCCTTGGCCCGCAAGCGAAGAAAGCCGAACAGATAAAAGAGAATGAGATAAAAGCCGACGAAGAAATGGGTGAAATTGAACGGACGTGGCGCGAGCACCGTTTGCATCAACAGGCAGAAGCACATGAACGCCAGCCCCGAAAGCAGGATCCAGTGTGCAACCTTGTCGCGATGAAATTCGAGTCTGAAGGCGAGCACAATGCCGACGGTCGCGCCCAATGCCCCCGCGCAACGGAACGCGAACACCTCTGGAAAGTACGGCCGGAACACCGTGCTGGTCTGCGCGAGACTGATTTCCCAAAAGCCGAAACACACCCAGATCAGCGTGCCGAGCACTAAGGCCGCGCGGCGAAAGTCGGCAAAACGCCGGCCGTAGTCCTCCGTGAATTCGCGCTCGACCTGCGGATCCTGGAATCGGGCTGGCCAGCAAAGCATGTCGACCAGCCATGCGCGAATCGCGCTGGGCGCATGCGATCGTTTGAGAAATGCCGAGTCCGTCGCCGATTGAAACCTGAATATGCTCATCGCATCTCGCCGGTATGCTCGCAGGCCTCGCGAAACAGGAAGCACGTCTTGTGCTTAGGCGTGCCAATCCATTTTAGTCCGTCACTATCTTGCTCACTCGTAAAGTGTCACGTTCCAGCCCTGGCCTGCGAACCCGCATTCATGCGCAATGAATTTGGGCGGCAGGCCGCGCATACCGTCGCTCGTTTGTGATCAACCGACGAGCGCCGGTGCCTCTTCTTCCTGTGCGACAGCGATCTTGCCACGCACGAGCGCCACATAGGCGAGTGCCGCCAGCAGCGACATTCCCGCGCCAATGTAAAGCGCAAGATCGAACGAACCGGTCTTCTGAACGATGAGACCCGTCACGATCGGCGCGCAGGCGCCGCCCAGGTAGCCGCCGAAATTCTGCAGCGAACCGAGCGAACCCGTATAGGCCGCGGGCGCAAACACGCTGACCATCGCCCATGCGATCGTCGTGGCGGCCGTTCCGCAGAACATGGCCCCCGAAAGGCATGCAATCGCGACCGCGTTGCTCGTGCTCGACACCGCGCAAATGACGAGCAGCGTCTGCACGAAGAGGAACACGCACGCGGGCGCCTTGCGGCTCGTGGTCAGGCTCGCGCCGCGCTTCGAAAGCCAGTCGACGAGATAGCCCGCCGTGATCGCGCCCACTACCGCGCACGAATACGGAATGGCCGCCATCCAGCCCACTTGCACGAGGCTCATGTGCCGCTGCATGTGCAGATAGCCGGGCAGCCACGTATTGAAGAGCCAGTTCACGTAGATGATGCCAAAGTAGCCGGCAAGCATGCCCCAGGTGGTGCCGGACCGGAAAAGGCTCGCCCACTGCCGCAGGCTCACCTGCTGAGCGCGCGCGCCGCCATGGGCGGGCGTGCCGAAATAGGCTCGCTCGTCTTCACCGAGCGCGACTTCGTGCGGGCTGCGGTATTTGAGCCCCCAAACGAGCGCGACGATCAGTCCGAGCACGCCCATGATGACGAACATCCAGCGCCAGCCGAACGTCAGCATGAGCCCCGTGATGAGCGGCGCGGCAATGCCGGTGCCGAGATAGCTCGCGCACATGAACCAGCCGGTGGCGCGGCCGCGATCGCGCACGGCGAACCAGTCTCTCGCCGCGCACGCGGCGGTCGGAAACTGCGGTGCCTCCCCCACGCCGAGCAGCGCGCGCGAGCCGGCGAACGCGAGGGTGCCTGTAGCCGCGCCGCACAGCATTTGTGCCGTGGACCAGACGGCAATGCCGGCGGTGAGCACACGGCGCGGACCGAACCGGTCGATCATCGGCCCGATGGGCAACTGGGCGACGGCGTAGGCCCACAGAAACGCGGACAGCAGCAGCCCCATTTCCGAAACGGAAAGGCCGAGGTCATGCCGGACAAGGGGATTGGCCACCGCAAGCGCGGCGCGGTCGATGGTGCTGATCGATACACAAATGACCAACAGGATGAGGGTTTGACGCTGAATGGTTTTGACGCGCCGTGAAGGCGCCACGTCAGGCTGCATAGTGTCTCCGTAACTATTCTCGCTACCGGCGGGCCTGCCCCGCCGCCTTCCCCGCAGGAAGCGACGCTATGTTACGCCAGACAACCCAAAAGATGTATTACAACATCGACTGTGCTGCAGGTCGGGGCGCGACGCGGCGTTCGTGCACGATGCAAGGGGGCTGGCCGCCCTTCCCGATCCACGCATTAATCTATTTCGTGTTTTGAGCGCGGCATTCCTCATACGTTTTCACGCAGATAAACGTAATGCGCTGATTAAGCGCCGGAAATTGGCAAATGCGAGGCCGAATTCATTACCTGAAAATAACCGCGTTATGGCCAATAAACTTTCAATTTCCTTTTTATTTAACGAAATCGAAACGGTGTTTTATCGCCATAAATGCGATTGTGTCATGGTTTCCCCTTACCATCTGTTGCGACGTTTTCACGCAACCTGGCCTGGAGAACAGTATGGATCTGGCAAGAATCCGCCGTGATGCTTTCGCAATGCCGATGCACAACCCCGCGTATCCGCGGCCGCCGTTTCGCTTCGTCAATCGCGAATATTTCATCATTACCTACGAAACCGATCCCGATGCGCTGCGCGCCATCGTGCCGGAGCCGTTGAAGCCCGAAAACAATCTCGTCCACTACGAATTCATCCGCATGCCCGACTCGTCGGGTTTCGGCGACTACACCGAAAGCGGCCAGGTGATCTCCGTGCGCGATCCGCAAGGCCGTCTCGCGAATTACACGCATTCGATGTATCTCGACGACGAAGGCCCGATTGCCGGCGGACGCGAAATCTGGGGCTTCCCGAAGAAGCTTGCACGCCCCGTGCTCGCGGTCGACGGCAACGACACGCTGCTCGGCACGCTCGATTACGGCACGCAGCGCATCGCGACCGGCACGATGGGCTACAAGCATCATGTGCTCAATAGCGAAGACGAGCGCCGCAAGCTCGCCGACACCCCCAACTATCTGCTCAAGATCATTCCGCACGTGGACGGCACAGCACGCATTTGCGAACTCGTGCGCTTCTATCTGCGCGACGTGACTGTGCGCGGCGCATGGAGCGGCCCGGCCGCCATCGAACTGCATCCGCACGCGCTTGCGCCCGTCGCCGATCTGCCCGTGCGCCGCGTGGTGGGCGCCCGCCACGTCATTGCGGACCTCACGCTCGACATCGGCGAAGTCGCCTTCGACTATCTCGCTGACGCATCCAACCACGGCGCGAGCCGCGGCGCCGCCTTGGACGAAGCCGAAACCGAGATCGCCTGATCTTTTTATCTATTTCACTTAGTAAGGAATACGTATGTATTTGAAAGATAAGGTGGCAGTCATCACGGGCGCCGCGAGCGGCATTGGCGAACATTGCGCACGCACGTTTGCGAGCCAGGGCGCGGCAGTCGTGATTGCCGACCTCAATCTCGCCAACGCCGGCAAGGTGGCGGACAGCATCGTGGCCGCAGGCGGCAAGGCGCTTGCCGTGGCGATGGATGTGACCAACGAGGAAGCCGTGAACGCCGGCATCGACGAAGCGGCGAAAGTCTTCGGTGGGATCGACGTGCTCGTGTCGAACGCGGGCATCCAGATTATCAGCCCCGTAGACGAGTTTGCGTTTGCCGACTGGAAGAAGATGCTCGCGATCCATCTCGACGGCGCGTTTCTCACGACCAAGGCCGCGCTCAAGCATATGTACGCGAGCGGCAAGGGCGGCTCGATCGTCTACATGGGCTCGGTGCATTCGCACGAGGCTTCGAAGCTCAAGGCAGCGTATGTGACCGCGAAACACGGTCTGCTCGGCCTGGCGCGCGTAGTGGCGAAGGAAGGCGGCCCGCGCGGCGTGCGCGCCAACGTCGTGTGCCCGGGCTTCGTGCGCACGCCGCTCGTCGACAAGCAGATTCCCGAGCAGGCCAGGGCGCTCGGTATTTCGGAAGCCGACGTCGTGAAGAACGTCATGCTCAAGGACACCGTGGACGGCGAGTTCACCTCGCTCGACGACGTGGCCAACACGGTCGCGTTCCTCGCGGGCTTTGGGTCGGCGGCGTTGACGGGCCAGTCGGTCCTCGTCACGCACGGCTGGTCGATGCACTAAGCGACAAACGAACGAAGGGAGAACGTATGCGCAGCAGCACACTAACCGCACGCACGGAGCGCAAGCCGTTTGAGCTGCCGCGCTACGACGAAATCGCCCTTGTTTTGCAGGGCGGCGGCGCGCTCGGGTCGTATCAGGCCGGCGTGTTCGAAGGGCTCGCGCAGGCTGGCGTCGAGCCGCATCGCATCGCGGGCGTGTCGATCGGCGCGCTCAATACGGCGATCATCGCGGGCAATGAGCCTGCGCAGCGCGTAGAAGCGTTGCGTGGCTTCTGGGAGTCGATCTGCCATCCGATCGACTGGCTCGGCAACCTCAGCGCCCTCGCCATGCCGATGTTCAGCCATCAGGAACTGGCGCGCCGCTGGGCTAGCATGTGGGCCGCAGGCCGCGCGATCACGGAGGGCCAGCCTGGCTTTTTCGCACCGCGCCGCCCGCTGCCCATCGCGGGCTGGCACAAGGCAACGCCGAGTGCCGTGAGCTACTACGACACCGCCGCATTGAAGTCGACGCTGCAACGTTTCGCCGATTTCGACCGTATCAACGATGGCCCAATCCGGGTGTCGGTGGGTGCTGTCAATGTTCGCAGCGGCAATCTCGTGTATTTCGATAACGCGAAAATGCGCCTCGAGCCCGAGCACTTCATGGCATCCGGCGCGCTGCCGCCGGGCTTTCCAGCTGTGGAAATCGACGGCGAATATTACTGGGACGGCGGCCTTGTGTCGAACACACCGCTCACGGAAGTGCTGCGTGACGCGGACCATAAGGACACGCTCGTCTTCCAGGTCGATCTCTGGAGCGCGAGCGGCACTGTGCCCGCCGATTTCATGGACGTGGCCGAGCGAGCCAAGGACATTCAATACTCGAGCCGCACGCGCGCCATCACCAACATGCTTGCCGATCGGCAAAAGCACGCGCGTTTTATCAAGGAACTGCTCGAGCACGTGCCCGCCGAGGCGCGCAGCAGCGATCCCCTCTTCCGGCTCGCCGAAAAGGTGGCCGACGGTTCGTCGATCAACGTGGTCCACCTGATCTACAAGAACAAGCCTTACGAAGGGCATTACAAGGACTACGAATTCAGTGCCGACACGATGAAAGAGCACTGGTCGAGCGGCGTAGAAGACATTCGCGCCTCGTTCGCGCATCCGGACTGGTTCGCGATACCGAGCCGCGAACAGGGCTTCGTCACGCATGACATCCATCGGCGCGCGGGCGAGGTGCCTGAGTCGGACCGCGCCGAGCTGAGCGCCGGCGCTTCGGGGCAAGTGGATTTGACTCGCAAGGTCGCGTAGGCAGCAGAAGGCAGGGAAGCCACAGAGGAAGATGCCGACTATCGCGCGTGATATCATTCGCGCGCGAACTAAATCGCTCAACCTTCTCTGCCGCGAAATGAAGCACCGCCTCGTCTATCTATTGAATGTCGGACAGCGTCGACTGCAACGGTGGTCGCAAGCACGCGCCGCCGGTGGCGGCGTGACAGCCGCGCAAGCGGGGCTGCTGTTCTTTCTGGGTGAGCGCAACGGCGCGCTGATGAGCGAGGCCGCTGCCGCGCTGGATCTGGGCGCACCGGGAATGAGCGGTCTCGCTGACCGCACAGAAAAAGCCGGCTTGATCGAACGCTGTGCCGACGAGAACGATGGCCGGGTGTCGCGCCTGTGGCTCACTGAGGCCGGGCGCACCGCACGCCAGCGCTCAAAGCTTCGCATGAAAGACTTGAACGCGAAATTGACCGAAGGCTTTACGGAAGCGGAAATTGACGTCGTGGCGCGATGGCTGACCAGCCTGCAGACCAGGTTTCCGCTCGCCGAAGACGGCGACGCGTAACCCGATCCGCAGCCGCCAGCCAGGCATTGACTAGTGCTGCGCAACCTTGGAGAAGTCCGGCTTGCGTTTTTCGGCAAAGGCCGCGAATGCCTCCCTTGCCTCGGCACTAGCCAGCCGTTCCTGGAACTTTGCACTCTCACTGTCCATCTGCACAACCAGCGCCTCGGCGTCGCGCATGAGCTTTTTCATGGCGCTCAGTGAGCCGGCCGGCTTTGCGGCGATTCTTTCTGCCATCCTGCGCGCGTCATCCCGTAGCTGCCCCTGCGCACAGACCTTGTTCGCGATGCCCAACGCGACAGCAGATGGCGCGTCGAGCGGTTCGCCCAGCGCAAACATCTCGAAGGCCCTGACGTGGCCAATGCGCAGCGGCAGCAGCCAGCTGGACGCCGCCTCGGGAACGAGGGCGAGATTGACGAATGGGGTGATCAGCTCCGCGTCGGGTGCGAGCAGCACGTAGTCGCAGTGCAGCAGCATGGTGGTGCCAATGCCGACTGCCTTGCCCTGGACTGCCGCGATGACGGGCACGCTCGACTTCGCCAATGCATGCAAAAAGCGATGTACGTGCCGCTCAGCCGGCCCCTTTCCCGCTGCGATTGCGGCGAACTCGCCCACATCGTTGCCCGCGGTAAACATGTCTCCGTCCCCTTGCAGCAGCAATACACGGATTGTGCTGTCGTGCTCGGCGTTCTCGATGATGTCCGCCAACGTGCCGTACATCACATTCGTCAGCGCATTCTTCTTGTCCGGCCGGGCAAGCGTAATCGTCAGAATACCGTCGGCTTGATCGACATGAATTTCGGCAGTCATCGTGCTCTCCATGAATTTACTTTGCATGCGAATTATATAGATAGTTCGCATGCAAAGTAAACCTGTGAGTCTTTAGCCGCGCGCGAAACGTTAGTAGACATATCAATCTCATGTCATTGACGGGCGGCCACCCTGCCAATAATTAGAGTGGAGCCTCAATGCGCGCCGCCTGGTCGCAGGCCTCCAGCCGGTGAAATCCTATGCTCCAGTTGCCCCCGAGAAACCCATTGCACAGGAGCCGCAACGTGGACAACATCAAGCCCTTTCGCCCAGGATCGAAGGCTTCGCCGTCTTTCCACCTCGCGCACGTTCGCTCCCTGATTCAGTGCCCTGGCACGGGTGGCGACGCCATCGATCCGGCTCCGAATAGCACGGCCGCCACCTTCGAGGATCGCGTGGCCGGCGAAGTGACCGTACTCCTGCCTGGTGGAAGAGTGAGCCGCGCCCTTGCCTTCGAATCTCCGGCCTGCGATGAAGTCCCTTCACACCGCTTTTCCCACGGTGTCCTGAATGGAATCACCTACTGGTTTCGCTGTTCAGACGCGCCGGGAGTGCGTGACGATTCGCCCTGTTTCCGGGCGTATTTTGACCGCGAGGGAACGTGGTTCTTCTTCTACACCCAGGACTGCGCGCTGCCGTTCGGCGCAGAGGTCAGTTTCTCCGGGAACACCCATCGGGCGACGTGGAGCGTCGCGAGCGCAGCCTGACGGACCGTACCTGAGCTGTTTCGCCCGCGTGCGGCCGAGGGTTTTCCCGAGCGTCGGGCACGGCAACATTGCCAATGGTTGGTCAACGAAGGACGTGCTAGGCTTTTCTCCAAACAACTCCGGAGACTGCGATGCCGTTCATCTGCGAAAACGTTGAATGCCGTGCCGTGCTGGCTCGCGGGCAAGTCAGAGCCAGTCACGAGGACGCGGGTTGGTGCTTCTACTGCCCGGACTGCCACGCCAGGAACGAGTTGAAGGATATCGGCGCGCCCGAGGGGCCGGTCGAGTTGGTTCAGCCAGAACGATCCAGCCCTCCGCACAAGATCATTGCGAGGGCTCAGCCATTGGAGGATGGCCGCTATGCGGCGCAATTGTGCGTGCAGCGTGCGCTCGCGAAAAAAGGGACCTACGCGGTCGAAGAACGCTGGGAACAGCTCGGCGTATTTCCCGACGCGCAAAAGGCCGTAGCGCACGCCAATTCTTTTGCAGCGGAGCTGCTGAAAGCTTAGAAGCGCGCCGCCCGACGCCTCCAGGCACACTGCCACCCCAACGGCATGTGATTGTTGGCGCAGTGCATCGACAGGCGTCGGACCGTGTGCTGTCAGCGGACCATTCGACGGCCCATGGGTTGGCGCTGAAACGGCTGCCGGTGTTGGAAGCGTTCACTCGGCAGCGCAAGCGCCCGGTCGGCAAAAGCTGAAGGACGAAACCTACGTCAAGCTCAACGGCCACTGGCGCTAACTGTACCTGGCCGTGAAAGCTTCAACGCGAAGCCACCGTGCCGACTGCACCGGATTTCGGCACGACAACATCATCTTCCGCTTCGAGCGGCGCCTGCAAATCCCGTTCGTCCAGTTCCCAAACGATCAGTTTGGGCGGCGTCTGCGCATACGCGGCGCTAGTGAAATAAGCGCGTGCCGAGCCGCCGAACTTGCCACCCTCGCGCGCGAAATTACCCACGCCCTTGCCTAACGCCAACGCCAGTTGGGGCACGAAATCGGACGTCGTCGAATACGACGTGCCGATCACCGCGATGGCCGGCAGGTCGGCATCGCCGAACAGATCGTCTGCCGACGCAGCCGCCTGGGCTACGTGAAGGTAATCGCGGCCGGCCACGATCTCCGCTCTCGGTTGCCACGACACCGGCAACGCATCGAGCCCGGCCAGTCGTACGAGATCGCCGGGCCGACGGGCGGCCGGCTTGCCGGCGACACGGTAGCCGGGCTGGCTCGAAACGCCTGAACCCAGCGGCTCGCGCATCGCCCGAATATGCTGCGCGAGCGCCTGCGCCGCAGCGCCCGCGCCGTCCTGGGTCCAGTGTGTGTCGGTCCGGAAGAACGCGTCGCCCGGCACACTACGCAGCGCTGAAGCGAGGTCGACCACCGGCACGCCTTCGGCGGCCAGACGCGATGTCCAGTCAGAAAGCCGCGCACCCAGCGATGCAGGCCGATAGAGCCCGCACAGATGTTGGGCTTCGATGCGCGACTTGTCGGGCACCACGGCGACGACGAGCGCAATACCGTGGCGCGCCAGTTCGCGCTGTACGGCGGCAACCGTAGCGGCGCGCGTTGCGAGATGGCGCTCGCCGTCGGCGTACACGTTCAGTTCGTCGCGCAGGAATAGCCAGCCGGGACAGCCCTGCCGCACGCGCGGTCCCAGATCGCCCACAGTGAGCCAGCCCAGCGCGCGCTGCATGCGTGCGGCGTCGGCCGCGATCGGCGTATCGGCCATGCGGCCGGCGACTTCTTTCGATACGGCGCCGTCCAGCAGGCCTGCACGCGTGAGCGCGTGAGGCAACAGTGATGCCGTCGTCGCGGCGAAGCGGATATTGAAGCACAGGCCCGCGAACAGAAACACCATCAGAATGACGGCAACGACCTTGCCGGCGCGCGTAGCGGGCAATTGCGGTAGCGGCTTGGGATCGTCCATGGCGTCAGAACTGGAAGTAAAGGAAAGGCACCGCGCCACGCGCGACAATCAACCCGAACGACAGCAGAAAGCCCGCGAGCGGCCACCCGGCTTGCCACAGCCTTCCCAGCGACGTATCGGCCATGCGGTCCCAGCGCGATTGCCAGATCGGCAGCAGCACGCAGACGATGCCGAGCGTGGCGGCCAGCCCATGCACAGGCCGCAGCAGCACGAGCGTCGCGTCGCTCAGGCCAATGCCGTTCAGGCCGAATTGGCCTCGGTACATGGCGAGCGCCGCGTGAAAGCCCACCGCGCGAAACAGCGTCCAGGCCAGCATGACGAACAGGATCGTCAGCACGTGCGACAGCCAGAGCGGCACGGCGGCCATGCCGGCGCGGCGCCACAGGCGCGCCACGGTCAGCGCCACACCATGCGCGACGCCCCACAGCAGGAAGTTCCAGCTATCGCCGCCGTGCCATAGGCCCGCGATGGCCATGGTCAGCAACAGGTTGCGGCAGGTTTGCCATTCGCCGTCGCGGTTGCCGCCTAGCGGGATGTACAGGTAGTCGCGAATCCAGCTCGACAGCGAGAGGTGCCAGCGGCGCCAGAAGTCCTGAATGCTGCTCGCGAGGTACGGATGATTGAAGTTCTCGGGAAAGCGAAAGCCGAGCATTTGCCCCAACCCGATGGCCATCGCGCTATAGCCCGCGAAATCGAAGAACAGTTGCAGCGTGTAGAAGCCGCAGCCAAGCCACGCGTCCGCAAGCGTGGGCGCGTGCATGGCGAAGACCGCGTCGACGATGGGCGAAAGCGTGTCGGCCACCAGCACCTTCATGCTCATCCCCACCATGAGCCGCCGCGCGCCGGCCGCGAAAGCGTCCCAGTCGACCGTGCGCGACACCAGCTCGCGCTTGACCCAGGCGTAGCGAATGATCGGCCCGGCGATCAGGTGTACGAACATTCCCTGATAGGCGCCGTAGCGGATCACGCTGCGGTCCGCCGGCACCGTGCCGCGCTGCACGTCGATCAGGTACGAAACGGACTGCAGCACGATGAAGGACAGCCCGATGGGCAACACGACGTGCTGCCAGGGAATGGGTCCCGCGTGGCCCGCCGCCAGCACGCTGTCGAGGCTATCGACCACGATGTTGGCGTACTTGTACCAGCACAGGATCGCGACATTCACGGCGATGAAGACCGCGAGCCAGCCACCGCGCGCACGCGGGCTCGGCGCGCTGTCGATCACCACGCCGCCGAGCCAGCCGCAAAAGGTCAGCGCAATGAACAGCAGCAGAAAGACCGGGCTCCACCAGGCGTAGAAGAACCAGCTGCAAAAGAGCAGCACCGCGTTGCGCCAGCGCGCGGGCGATACGACGTAAATCGCGAGAAAGGCCGGCAGAAACAGTGTCAGGAATTCGAGGGACGCGAAGACCATGCGCTCAGCGGCTCACCGCGTCGTTCGCGAAAAAGATGCGCGACTGCGCCCCGGCCGGCACGAGGAACACCGTATAGCGCTGTCCCGCCACGAGCGTGCCCAGACTCAGCGGCTGGCCCACCGGCTGGCCGCCGCACGCCAGTTGCACCGACAGCGCGACCGGGTTGACCTGGCGGCGCTTGCCCTGCCCCGCGGCCACGCCGTCGAGCAGCACGATGTCGCGGCCAGGCACCTTCAGCGTGGGTGCGGCGCAGCGCGCATCGAGGTTGTAAAAGCCCACCGAGGCTTTGAGCGCGTTGAAGTCGTCCGGTTTTTCGCGCACCGTCACGACCTGCGAGCGCGCGCCTTTCTGCGCGCCGTCGAGCGCCACGATGCTGACGAATTCGCCGGGCTGCACGGTTGCGCTCACGTCCTGGTGGGCGCCGCCCGCCGTCAGCGTTCCGGCCACCGGCTTGCCCGCGGCGATCGGGAAAAAGTGGCTGGCCGGCGTCGCGGCATTGAGTGTCAGGCGGGCTTTCGAACCTGCCGAGCTCACGTCCACCGGCTGCGATCCGCCGTCGACGAAACGCACGAACGACGCATCCTCCGCGGGCCCGGTTGGGTACAGCGGGATATCGGCGGCCATGGCCGGTTCAATGACGGACTGCGCGGACAGCGCGAAGCCGGCCAGCGCGAGGCCGCGAAAAACGAAGCGCAGCGGCTGGAAAAGGACTTTTTTCATTGTTCTTCCACTCTTTCGATGTCGCGAGGCGGCGGCGCCTTACTTGTGCTGCTGCACGGCCGGCAGTTGAACCAGCGCCTTCATGATGTCCGCGCCCCAGTACTTGTAGCCGGTCGTCGTCAAATGCTGACCGTCGACGGTCGCCCATTCGCCCGGCTTCGAAAACGTGAGCGAGTCGATGTACTGGCACGGCGCGACATTGGTAGCGAGAAACGACGAAAGCTGCTTCACGCGCGCAAAGGTCTTCTGGTACTTGCCGCCCTCGGTGCCCCAGGCCGGGCCGACCCAGACGCACGCCGTCTTGCTGGCCGCCAGGTCTTGCGTGAGCGCCGTGACCTGCTGCCACGCCCAGCTCTTGGGAAAGTCGTCCTTGCCGTAACCGCCGATCGTGTCGCCTTCGACGATGATGACGAGGTTGGCCTTGTTCGCGGCGACCAGCTGATCGATCGGCTGGGTCTTCGCGTTGTGATCGACGACGAGCGGCGACTTGCCGTTACGCGAGGCCCCGCCGCAGGTGCCGGGCACCGACTTCACCCAGTCGCCCGGCGCACTGCCGCACACGCCGTAGGTATGCACCTGCGCGCCGGCGGCGATCAGCTGGTCCTGCAACGTGTCGATGAGATAACCGGGCTCGCTCAAATGGCTATCGCCAATCATGAGAATGCTGAGACCTGCAAGTACGGAAGCAAGCATGAATCTGTGACTCCTGAAAAACGATCGATCGTCGAATCGATCGGGCTACTGATCGTTGTAATGCGACTGGTAAGGCATGACCGGCATGTCCAGCGACTTCGTTTGCGGTGCGAAGCTAAAGCGCAGATACAGTCCGGCCACCCACTGGCGGTAACTGGACGCGTTGTTGGCCCCCACGGACGCGCCGCCCGTGAGGTGATTGCTGAAGCGGTATTCCGCCGCGGCCAGCAGGTTGTAGCCGATGCCGGTTTTGGACTGCGCCGGATGCACCGCGCCATCGCTCAAGCCAAGCGTCGAAGCCGCCGATTCGGCCGCCGACTGCAGCGTGCTGTCGGTCGGGAAATACGGCGCGCCGGCCTCGTGGTAGTACTGCAGCCCTGCGGACCCTTGCAGCTTGTAGGTCCAGCGATCCGAGCGCTGCGCCCAGGTGACCGGCACGGTGAACGCATAGAAGCGCTGCGGACTGAAATAGCCGCCGTTGCCGTAGGTGAAGTTGTTTTCGTTGTGGCGGTAGAACTCGCCGCTCAGGTTCATGCCGACGGTCAGCATGGTGTTGGCACTGCGAAGCAGGTACCAGTACGTGCCCGCGCCGACTTCAGCGCCCTCGTTGGACTGGACGTTATGGCCGTCCAGGTACTTCAAGGAACCGTAGCCGTAGAAACCGTATTCCTGATTGTCGAGGCCGATCGCTCCATGCAGCCCCGTGGCGGTCACGCCGCCCCAGCTCAGGCCCGAGCGTGCATCGGTCGAACCGGCGAACGACGTGATGCTGTCGGTCACGGCCCGGCGCGACACGCCAGCGTTGAACCAGCCGCTGTCTTTCGCGCCGATGCTGCCCTTGAACGACACGCCGCCGACCACGTTGGTGTACTGGAAACCCAAAGGCGTCGTGCCGATGTCGAACGCCCACTTGCGCGTCTCATAACCTACGCCCAGACCCACGCCGTAAGCGCTCTGCGCGCCGGGAGCCGCGACCGTGCCGTCTTTCTGCGCCTGCGCCGCCACCGGGCCGCCGCCGAACTGGCTGCTGCTGTAGACATCGGTGCCGAGCGTGCCGCCTTCGAGTTCAACCGGCGTCACGCGCAACGACAGCTTGCCGTTGCCGGCCGGCAGCAAGGCTTCGAGCGGCTGCTGCACGTTCGTCAGTTGCGAGGTCCCGCCGGCGCTGTTGTTCGACGCGACGAACAGGCCGCCGCGAATTTCCGGCGAGCGCTCCGAGCGGATATCGTCGAGTTCGTTGCGCATGTCGTCGAGCGAAATGGCGCCCTCCTGAGGCGCGCTCGTGGCCACGGCGTCCTGCGGCGCCCGCTCGCCGATCGGCGTGCCGGCCACCGTAGGCAGCGCGGACGCGCGCACCGGCGAACGCTCGCCCGCCGCCGTGGACGCCGTTGTTGACGCGAAGCCGGGCATCGTTGCCGCATCGTTCGCGAGCGCGCCGTCGGACACGGCGCCTGCGTCGCCCGCGGTGCCTGCGGTGCCTTGTGCCGCGAGCGCATTGGCCGCGCTCCGGCGATTGTCGCGAGCCGCGCGGCGGCGGCGATCGTCGTCGTGCACGAAGGGATTGCCCGCCACATGGGCGCCTTGCGCCTGCACGCCGAGCCGCTGTTCCTTCGCGGCAATGGCCCTCACCAGCAGCGACTGCGCCTCGCGCGTCTTGCCCTGCATGACGTAAATGCGCGCGGCGCCCGCCAGCACGTCAGGATCGTTCGGCGCCTTCGCAATGGCCTGTTTCAAGGCTGCGTCCGCCACGCCGCCCTTGCCGGCCTGCACCGCCGTCATCGCCACGCCCAGTTGCAGCCCCGGATTGTCGGGGTCGTTCGCGAGCGCCTTCCGATAGAGCGACAGCGCTTTGCCGTACTGGCCGTCGGCGGCATACATGCGCGCGAGCGCGGCGTTGGCCAGGCTGTCGTTGGGCCGCTTCGCGAGCACCGGCGCGAGCGTGTCGTAAGCCTGCGCAAGATCGCCTTGCTGGCGCTGTTGTTCGGCGAGACGTACGGCGTAGAGGTAATTCAGATCGTCGAGCTGGCGGCGCTGGTCCGCGGTCAGCGTCACGGTCTGCAATCCGCGCATCACTTCCTGGGCCTGAACGTTCTGGCCGGTCTTGAGCAGCAGGCCCGCATAGGCCAGTTGCACATCGGGACCGCCGCCCTTCACGCCGCTCCTGGTCGAATCAAGCATCAGCCCGTGCATCAGGGCCATGGCGCGCGGCAGGTTCCCGGCGTCCACCCAGGCCTGGGCGAGCGCGCTCACCCGCGCCGGGTCCTTGCCCGCCGACGCCTCGAGCCGCGCCAGCATGTTGCGCGCGTCGTCGAGATTGCCGTCGCGCGCCAGTTGCGAGGCTTGCGCCGCCACCGCCTGGAAATCGATCTGCTGCGCAGTCGCCACCATGCTCGGCGTGCGCGCGGCAGCGGGGATGCGCGCCATCGTGTCCTGCGCGCGCGTCCAGTCGCCCATTTGCATCGCCAGCAGCGCGCTCGCGTAGAGGGCGTCCGGATTGTCCGGGTTCGACGCGAGCAGGCCATCGACGAGTTCGCGCGCCTCGTCGGCATGGCCCTGCCTCAGTTCGAAGCGCGCCAGTTCCAGACGGAGCCACGGATTGTCGGGATCCGCGCGCTGCGCGTCTTCGAGAATGCGGTGCGCCTCGTCCAGATCGCCGCGCTGCTCGGCGGCGTCGGCACGCCCGGAAGCGACTGCCGCGCGCAGACGATCGAGGCCGCCGATGCCGGCCTGCTGCTCGGGCGACATGCCGTCGACCCACTTCTGGGCCTCGTCGGCGCGCCCCGTTGCCGCGAGGATATCGACGAGCCCGCTCACCGCTTCGCGGTTGTTCGGGTGTGCCGCCAGCACCTCCCGGTAGACTTTTTCCGCATGTGCGAGATCGCCCTGCGCCGCATACAGGCGGGCCGATGCGTTGCGCCCGCCCGGTTCGGCCGGGTCCATGCGCAGCGCCTGGTCGAGCTTGCTGCGCGCGGCGGCGTAGTCGCCCACGCTTTGCGCGCCTTCGGCCTGATTCACGAGCAGCCAGTAGCGCGCCGAAGCGAGCGCCTTGTTCCAGTTGGCGCCGGCGCCCGGACGCGCGACGGCGCGCGCGAGCAGCGTCTGCGCCTGCGCGAGGTCGCCTTGTTGCATGCGCACCAGACCCAGGCCGCCGAGCGCGTCGGTGTCGTTGGGTTTGTCGCGCAACACGTCGGTGAACGACTGCTCGGCGGTCGTGATGTCGCCCGCCTTGAACGCCGCGAAGCCGCGCGTGAGGCGCGGGTCCATGACCGGCACGGCGGCGGCGCCCGGCGCGCGCGGCGAGAGCAGTTGATGACGGATCTCGTCGTCATCGGGATGCAGCTTCAGATAGTCCTCGAACCACGACCGGTTCTTCGGCGTGGGCGTGACCCAGGTCAGCACGGAGCGCCAGGCTTCCGTGGCCGCGCCGCCGATGTCCGGCCGCACGGCCAGCTTTTCCAGCAAGGCGACGCCGGCCGCGCGCTCGCGTTCGTCGCGCACCTGATGCTGGGCCAGCGCCAACAGGGTGTACGGATCGTTGGGCGTTTGCGCGTCCAGGCGCGTCAAGCCCTGAATGGCCGGGTCCACGCCACCCTCCGTATAGCCGAGGAAGGTGTAGTACTCGCGCGCCACGCTGCCTTGCGGCGGCTTGCCGCCCAGGGCCTTGTCGTATTGCGCCATCGCCGCCGACAGCGCCTTCGGGTCGTTCTGGTTGACCGCGTCCTGCGCCATCTGCCGCGCCTTGGCAAACGTGGACTTGCCGGGCTCCACCGCAAGACGCAAGTCCTGCTCGAGCAGCGGCACGTAGCGGCTGTCGGGCGCCGCGGCGCGCAGTCTCGCCAGATAGTCGTTGGCGACCGAGAACTGCTTCTTGCCGACGGCGATCGACCCCATGCCATACAGGCCTTCGGGCTGCTTCGGGTCGGTCAGCAGCAGTTTCGACCAGGACTGCGCGGCCAGATCGGGCTTGTCATGCGCCTGCCAATAGCGGCCCTGCTCCAGCAGCATTCTGGAACTGGCGTCCTGCGCCCACGCGGGGTGGCTGACCGAGGTGAGCAACAAACCCAGAACACAGGCCTGGCTGCGGCTGACTAACATGAAGGTTTCCTGATTATTGTTGCGCGTGCTGCCCGGCGCGCAGCCGTGCCTCGGCCGCGGCATCGCGCCGTGCCTGACGGCGCCGCAAGGCGACGAACCCGAGCGCGGCGAGCAGCACGAGCGCGACAGCACCGAGCGCCCTGAGCAGCGAAGCCAGCGAGAGGCCGAACGAAGCCAGCCACCAGTCGAGGCCGCGCCAGAGGCCGAGATGCCCGACGTAGTAGGTGTGCTCGCCCACGAGCGAATCGACTTGCTGGCCGCGGATCGACACGAGGCTGCCCTGGATGGGCTGCTTGTCGTAGTTCGGCACGCCCAGCAGCGCCGCAACCGCATCCTTCAGGCCCTCGGGCTGATTGCTGACCAGCATGACCACGCTGCGGCCCGTTGCCTTCGGCGACTCGAAGCCCGCCAGCACGGCGCTCACGCCAGGCCCTGTCCAGGCGAGCGAGAGGCGGCCAGGCGCCGTGTCGAGACGCGGGTTGGCGTGGAACCATCCGCGCACGCGGCCCGGCAGATCCGAGAGCGAGAACTGCGCGCCGTGGTCATAGGCTGCGGGCATGTACGGCGCCCAGTCCTTGAGCCACGCCTGATCGGCGCCCGTGGCGATCACGAGCAGGTCCTTCGCCGTCGGCATGGCGTCGATCCGCTGACCGCGCAGCACGGTCACGCCGCGCGCCGGATAGCCGGTCGAGTCGCCCATGCGGCCCATCACGGCCAGGTACGTGCTGTATTCCTGCGGCCCCGCATTGGCGCCGAGCACCACATCCGTGTCGGACAGATCGGCCATGCGCGTGAACGGGAAACCCGCCTGCGCGAAGGCGGCCAGATTCGGCATGGCGATGTAGTGCGGATAGGTCGAGAGATCGATCGTCGATTCGGGATCGATCGCGCCGCGCACGTTGTCGATGATGATGTCGCGGCACTCGCCCTGCTTGATGTAGTCGTACATGTAGCGGAACTGCAGCTGCGTGTTCGGCTGCAGGAGCGTCTCGAGCGGCACTTCCAGCTTCGCCTGGCGCGGCAGGCTGCTGTCGGGCAGCACTTCGGCGCGCAGCTTGTCGCCGCCTTCGAGGCGCTCGAGCGGCAGCAGCGGGATCGACTTCATGAACTGGTCGCTGACGCTGAAGAGCAGCGACGAATTGACCATATAGGGCTGCGGCGTGTAGCGGTAATGCAGATCGATCGGCACGTTGGGCGCGTGCCAGCCGAACAGGTCGGGCGGCACGCGCGTGCTGATGCGGATGAGGTCGGGACTGTAGCCCGACACGCTCAACTGTTTAGTGTCGATCAGTTCGCCGAACGACACGGGGCGATCAGTCCGCAGCCAGCGCGGCGCGTCATAGGGCTTGCGCGGCGCGAGATCGGCGAAATGCGTGATGAGCGCGCTCGCGCCCGACAGCGTCTGGCTGCCCGTGACCAGCGCATCGGCCGCCTGCTTGAGTTCCTTGCCGTCGCGGCCCATGACGAGCAGCAGCTTGCCGTTCGCATCGTTCGGGTTGCCGACGATGGCGATGGTCGGGCCCTGCAGCGGTGCGCCCGCGAGCGCCGCCTGCTGCGCGCCCTCGACGATGACGACCGCGTTGCCCTGCGCGGGCACCGTGGAGAGCGACACCGGAAAGTCCGCGCCGCGATAGCTCGCCAACGCGCCGAACCACGACGACACGGCGCCGGCCGCCTCCAGCGCGGCCGCGTCGGGGTTGCCTGCGAACACGACCGGCAGGGTCAGCCGGCGGATGTCCTGGCCGTCGAAGAACGGCTTCGGCAGGCGCGCCAGATCGTTGGCCTGCGCGAGCGGCTGCGTGTCGAGGCTCAGCGTGCTTTCGTTGCTGATGTTGGCCCACAGGCTCGAATGCAACGGGTCTTCGCACTGCGTGGTGTAGTGGCCGATCAGTTGCAGACGCAACTTGCTGTTCGAGGTGAACAGATACGCCGGCAGCGCGATCGTGCGCTGCAGGCTCGCGCCGGCCGTGTCCTTCGGCACCGCGATCGAAGCCGCCACCTGGTCGTTCACGAGCACGTTGATGTGCGAGACATCGGGCAGCAGCGCAGGCGAATACGCATAGCGCAGGTTAAGGCGCGCGCCGCTCACGACCCGATCGTCGCGCACGCCGACCGGCAGCGTATTGCTGCCGTCGACACCGCGCAGGTTGAGCGCGTATTGCGCACCCAGTTGCCGCAACGACCAGGTCACGGTCGACGCCGCCGACGACGATGGCGTTGCCGCTGCTGCCACGGTTGCCGCGGCGGGCTGCGTCTGTGCGTTGCTTGCGGCATTGCCGCCTGCCGCGGCCTGGGCGTGCGCGGCCGAGGCGAAGACGCAGCCGAGCAGCAACGCCGGCTGAACAGTCATGCAACGCGCGAGGCGTGCCCGGGAGATAGCAGGCCGTCTTTTAAACATGAGAACCTCGTCGTCCTTCTTCACGTTGCAATGTCTGGGGGATGTCCAGGTTCAGGCGGCTCAGGGCGCGCCGATGCAGCAGCACGCCGCCGAGCAGACCGATGAGCACGACGCTCACGAGCGTCGACACGAGCAGCAGCACGATGTGGCTCGCGAAGAACCACTCCACAGCGAGCCGGAACGGCAAGGACCCGATGAAATAGCTCTGATCCTTGTTCAGCGTGGTGAGGATGCCGTCGTTCACGACCACGAGGCTGCCGCCGATCGTGTCGTCGACGCGGTAATGGCGCGTTTGCAGCGCGTCCACGACCGCACTGAGCCCGCGCGGCGTATTGCCCGATACGAGCACCACGCTGCGGCCGTGCGCCAGCGGCGACTCGAACCCGGCCACCATGCCGTCGTCGTCGTCGCTGCGATAGAGCGCGGCAATATCGGCTTCGCGTCTGGCCTGCGCCTGGCCGCCGGTCAGCTTGTCCCACCACCTGGCGAACCCGTTGCCCGGCGTCGCGTCCGGTGCGAAGAACCCGCGCGGCAACTCGGCGCGCCAGGTCGTGAGCAAGGGCTGGTTGTCGCCCGAAGCCAGCACGAGCAGATCCTTGTTGCGCAGCGTTTGAACCTGCGACGCATTGCCTACTGTCACGCCCAGCACCGGATAACCGGTGGCCTGCCCCATGCTGCCCATCAGCGTCAGATACGCGCCGTAGTCGTCCGCGACCGGCTGTGCCGGCAGGATCACAGCGGTTTCGGACAGATCGGCGAGGCGCGTGAACGGAAAGCCCGCGTTGGTGAAAGCACCCAGGTCGGGCATGGCCGTGTAACGCGGCAACTGCGAAATGTCGATCGTCGAACTCGGATCGATGGCGCTCAGCAGCGGGCCGCCGGGCACGTCTTGCCAATGGTCCTTCGTCTTGACGGCTTCGTAGCGGTAGTCGAATTGCAGCGTCGTCAACGGCGGCAGCAAATACGTAGGAATACGAATCACGGCATGGCCGTCCGACGCGTCGCCAGGCAGCGGCAAGGCCGCGAGCGGCGTATTGCCCGCCAGCACGTGCAGCTCCGAATGCCGGGACTCCGGGCGCGCCGTATAGCGATAGCGCAGATTCAGCACCGCACCGGCGTTGTTGAAACCGAACAGGCCCGGCGGCAGACGCAGGTCCACATCGATCGCGCCGGGGCGCAAGCCCTGGATCGTGAAACGGTCCGCCGGCAGCAGCTCGCCCAGTTCCACCGGGCGGTCGCCCGGCAGCCAGTTCGGTGCGTCGAAAGGCTTGCGCGGTAACGCGTCAACCGGGCCATCGATGCGGACCTGAGGGCCGGCCAGCGTCTTCGCGCCAAGCACCAGTGCCATCGCCGCCGTGCGCAGTTGCGGCTCGTCGCGGCCCGTGACCAGCAGCAATTTGCCGTTGGGGTCGTTGGGGTTGGACACGATCGCGAGCGCCGGACCGCTCGGGCCGTCCAGCGCGGCCGGGGCCAGGCCGAGGCCCGGCAACTCGTCGCGCAGCGCCAGCACGACGGCATGGCCATGCGCGGGCAGCGCGCCGAGACTCGCGGAAAAGTGCGAGCCGCGATAACCCGCCTGCGCGCCCAGCCACGAGGCGACGATTCCCGCGGATTCGAGGCGGCCGGTTCCCGGCGTGCGCGGCATCACGATGGGCAGGCTCAGCCTGCGCACGTCGCGCACGTCGAAGAACGGTGCGGGCAGTTGCGACAGGTCGCTAGCGAGCGCTGCCGGCGCGACGGTCAGTTCAAGCGCGCTCTGCGGGCCGGCCTTCAGCCACAAGTCGGGACTCAGCGGATCATTGCCCTGATCGCTGGCCTTGCTGTGCGCAATCAACTCGAGGTTCAGATGGTTGAACTCGGTGAGCAGCGACACCGGCAGGTCCACCGTCACTTGCGTCGACGTGCGCGGCGCAGGTTCGGGCAGTGCAAGCGTCGCCCCTACCACGCTGTTGACCAGCACATTGAGGTGCGAGAGCGTGGGGAGCAGCGTAGGCGAATAGCGATAGTCGAGCACGAGCCGCGCGCTGACCACGCGCTCGTCGCGGCGCAAACCGAAGTCCATCCCGCCATACGCGTCCTCGCCGAGCAAGGTCAGCCCCTGCGCCGCGTTTTGCCGTAGTAGCGGAATGCGATAGGTATAGGTGTTGGCCGAGTCGGCGGCGGCTGGCTGCCCGGCCTCGGGCGAAGCCGGCGCCGCGGACGCGGCCTGCGAAGCGAACGCAGGCGCCGCTACGGCGGGCACGGTGGGCGCGGCGGGCAAACTCGCGGCCAGCGCAACGTTGGCGCCGAACGCGAGACCGGCGAGCACCGAAGCCCACCGCGGCGCCAACCGGCGCGTGCACGCGAGCGCGCGCAAATGCAACAAATAGGCGTGGCTCACGATTGCTTCGATCCCAACTCGCTCGCCTGCGCCTCGGCCGAACGTGCGAAACGCTCGCGTCCGCCCATCAACAGATGGCGGGCCAACTCCTTCAGCCCGCGCATGCCGACGCCGAGCACCTCGAACAGGCTGCGCAGCGGCCGGTCGCGGCGATAGCGGCCCCAGGAGCCAATCCAGCTGTCGGCGCGCGAGAACGTCACGCGCATCAGGTCGCGTTCCTGATCGATCGTCAGGGCCGGGAAACTCACGCCCACGGTGCGGCCGCGGCACACCTGGACCTCGGCGGGGAACTTGCCCTCGTAGTCGTCGCGAAACACCGAGACCACGACGCGCTCGCCGCGTTGCGGCAGTGGGGCGTCCTCGGGCAGCACCAGTCCCAGGCCGCCTTGCGAATAGTCGCTGGTCTGGCACGTGACGCGACACCCGTTGGCGAGCTGCAGCGCGGCGGGCAACTCGATCTGCACGCGCGGCGTGAGGCGCAGCTGTTTCGACTCGGCCGCCACGCCTGCCGCCGCGCTCAGGTTCATGACGTTGTAGGTCACCCAGACCAGATTGAACAAAATACTCATCGCCTCGGGCCAGCCGGGGCTGCGGATCAAACCCGCCACACCCACCGCGAACCCGGCGAGGTTGATGAGCAGCAAGACGATATAGGGCCGCGCCATCGCCCAATCCAGGAAGGACTGCCGGATCACGCCGCCCTTGGAGGTCACGTTGAAGCCGCGGCTGCCGGGACGCAGCACGGCCTGGAGCGCGGGCAGCATCACATACCACGCGAGCACCGTTTCGTAGACTTCGCTCCAGAACGAATGGCGAAAGCGTCCTTGAATGCGCGAAGCGCCGATGCTCGAAATCACGAGATGCGGGACGACGTAGGCCAGCACCATGAGCGCCGACGCATGAAAGACATGCGCGCCGAAGAACAGAAAGGCCATGGGCGTGATCAGAAACACGATGCGCGGCAGGCCGAAGAAGAAGTGCATCATCGCGCTCAGGTAGCACAGCCGCTGCGGAATCGTCAGCCCCGAGATCAAGAGCGGATTGAACTGGCGGAAGATTTCCGCCATGCCGCGCGCCCAGCGAATGCGTTGGCCGATGTGCCGGCCCAGGCTCTCGGTGGCGAGACCCGCCGCCTGCGGAATGGCGAGGTAGCCCGTGTTGTAGCCCTTCATGCTCATCTTGAGCGCGGTCAGCGCGTCTTCCGTGACGCTTTCGGTCGCCACGCCGCCGACCTCCTGGAGCGCGGAGCGTCGCAGCACCGCGCAGGAACCGCAGAAAAACGCGGCGTTCCAGAGATCGTTGCCGTTTTGCAGCACGCCATAGAACAGGTCGCCCTCGTTGGGCACCTTCCGGTAGGTCTCGAGATTGCGCTCGAACGGATCGGGCGAATAGAACACGTGCGGCGTCTGCACCATCGCCATCTTCGGATCTTTCAGGAACCAGCCCATGCAGACCTGCAGAAACGAGCGCGTGGTGACGTGGTCGCAGTCGAACACGGCGATGAACTCGCCGCTCGTCTTCGGCAGCGCCGCGTTGAGGTTGCCCGCTTTGGCATGCGCGTTGTCGGGCCGCGTCAGATAATCCACGCCGGCCTGTTCGCAGAATGCGCGGAATTCGTCACGACGGCCGTCGTCGAGCAGGTAGACGCGCAACTTGTCGGCCGGCCAGTCGAGCAGCGTCGCGGCCAGCACCGACTGCCGCACCACTTCGAGCGGTTCGTTGTAGGTGGGGATATACACGTCCACCGTGGGCCACGTCGAGGTATCGGCGGGCAGCGGCGCAGGCCGGCGATGCAGCGGCCAGAGCGTCTGGAAGTAGCTGCACAACAGCATGAGCACCGCGTAGCCTTCAGCCAGCAGCAGCAGATAACCGAAGGTCCTGTCCAGCGAGTTGGTGAAGGACAGCGTCTGCGTGACGCGCCAGTACAGGTAGCGCAACGAGATGAACACCGACAACGCCACCAGCGACACCGTGAGCACACGGCCGCGAATGCGGCTCAGCGCAAGCGCCACACCCATGCAAAGGATGGCGAACACCCACTGCTTCGACAGCGCGAGGTGCACCGTCATGGCGGACGTGAACAGCAGCACGGCCGCCAGCGTTACGAGCACGCGCGACCAGCGCGACGCGAGCAGCGACGCCCCCACTTCCAGCAGTGTGTCGTCCCAGTCTCCCGCATCGTCGCTTTGTCCCGCACCGGCGGGTGGTCGTTGCGGCTGCATCGATTTGCGTTTGAAGATCATGGCGCCCCGCGTGCTGCGACATCGGCGCGAGGCTCATTGCGTTCCATGAGGCGCGCAAACACACTGCTCAGCGCGGCAGACTGCTGCGCGGCGACGACAGGCTCGGGCGTAAGTTGAACGACAGGCTGCTCGGGTTCAACCTGATCAACCGGGGGAGGTTCTGAAGCGGCAGCGGAAATGGTGCACGCGACCGGCTGCGGCGGCTGGGGCGCGTCGGGTAACGTATCGGGCGTGGCGGCCGTTTCGCGCTTATCGACCGTCTCGACCGTCTCGACCGTCTCGACCGTCTCGACCGTCTCGGCCGTATCGGCCGTATCGGCCGTATCGAGCGTGGCGATCGCAGCGGGAGCCTCGGCCGAATCGGCGGCGGCGTCCTGCAACGCCATTGGCGCGGGCGCGACGGTATCCGGCTCCGCCGCGTTCAGCGTGGACCAGCGCCCACGCAGACCTTGCATCTGCTCCGCCCTTTCCACTTCCTGATACTGAAAAGGGCTTGCGTCCACTACCTCGAAAAGATTCGCAATGTCCGATGCACTGCTCATGCCCCGACCCCGTAGTATTCGTTGTGCTGTCCACGAAGGCGCGTGACGCGCGCAGCACGTTTTGTGTTTTTTTACTGACTTGCCGACTTCTACTTACCGAACAGGAAAACCATCGTTCCCGACGCATCCGCTGGGCCTGCCGTGGTCATTCGCAACTGCGAATCGGCGCCCAGCTGGTGCATCCATGCTTCATAGGCCCCCTCGAGGAAAGCGCCAGCCCAAGCCACGTTCTCCGCGCCGAATACGACCTTGAGCGGCGCGTGGTAATGCGTGAGCACCAGCCAGTCCTGAGCCTCGCGTATCTCGACCTGCCCCCAGTCCAGCTCGCCCCAAACCTGATTCATGGCGTCGCGCATCGCGGCCACGGTGAGCGCCTCGGCAAGCGCATATTGACGGGCGAACTGGCCGCCAGCAGCACGCATGAGCTGGGTCAGAAACCTGGGCGTCAGGTTCTGCGTCAACTCTTGCGTGAGGAACGACACGAACGGACGCCATTGCGGTGCTGGCATGGAATTCATCACATATTCATGCGCCCGGAAAGAAGGCGCATAGGGTCAACAAAACTTGCGCAAGCAACCTCATCACCATCCGGGCGGTGACCGGCGTTAAGCGCAGGCAATTCTTGCTGGTGATTCCGGAAGAACGTCGGATCAACTGACACGCGCGGCGGATTATACGTATTATTCCCGCCGTGTTTATTTTTTAATTGGCCTGCATCATTGAATTTGTCACGCCTGCGCGACAGATCAAATACGAAAACGTTTGCGCATAAAATGGGGCACGTAAGACTTAAGGCCGCTCGCATGGCACGGGCGTTTTTGCGCCCGCCACGGTGCACGAGATAATGTTGTCGTGCTGTTGTTCGTTTCGATTTGCCCGAATTTGAAACCTGAATTCAGTCGTTGTCATTTTTATTTAGTGCGTGTATAGCCCTCCGCGATTCGCGAAATGTACGTGCCATGTGTAATTTTGCGAAATATTTCAGCTGCAAACGTTTGCAGCGCGTTTGCGCGGTTGGATGGCTGCCGCAGCAATCCCAGCGCCAGCAAATGCGCACGCGGCAGACACAACGGCGACGGCGCGCAGCGCATCGATCAGGGCGTCCGCTTCTGCACGCGCCATCAGCGTCTCGTGCTGCCCGTGGGCGCCGCGCGATGGCATTTCCCCTCGCGCGTCAGGCTCCAGCAACTGCCTCGCCTCGCGCGCGTCGGGCGGCACGTGCAACGCGTCGAGCCGCGCCGATAGCGCCGCGTGATGCGACCACACGAACACGATGCCAAGCACCGCAACCGCCAGCAGGCTCGCCACGCGCGCAACGGCATTGTTGATGCCCGAGGCGACGCCAGTGCGCTCGTGCGACACCGAGCCCATGACGGTGGTGGTGAGCGGCGCGACGGTAATCGTCATGCCGAGCCCAAGCACCGCGAGCGCCGGGAAAAATCCGGCCCAGTAGCCGCCGCGCACGAATGGCAATGCCAGGAGCGCGAAGCCGATTCCGGCGACGCCCGGCCCCACGGTCAGCAACGCGCGCGAGCCGAAACGGCTAGTCAATCCGCCGGTGAAGCGCGATAGCAAGCCGATGATCACAGGCACCGGCAGCAGCGCCGCGCCCGCTTCGGTCGCGGTGTAGCCATGCGCGCGGATCAGCGTGAACGGCAGGAAGAAGAATGCGCCGCCGAGCCCGAAGTAAAGCAGCAGGGTGACGAGATTCGCGCCGGTGAAATCGCGTGAGCGGAACACGTCGAGCGGCATCATGGGGCTGGCGCTGTGTGCTTCGATCACGACGAATGCGACAAGCACGAGCACGCCAGCGCCTATCGCGCCCAATACGAGCGGATGCTGGAAGCCTCGCGCCGACGCCTCGGTCAGCCCGAACGTCAGTGCGCCGAGGCCTCCTGCCGCGGCCAGCGAGCCGGGCCAGTCGAGCTGCCCGGGCGCATCGAGCCGGTGGCTGTTGGGCACCGACGATACGGCGAGCACGATCGTTATCGCGGCGAGCGGGACATTCAGGAAAAAGATCGCGCGCCACGAAAACGCGTCGACGAGCCAGCCGCCCGCCACGGGCCCCACCGCCGACGTGATCGCGCCCACGCCCGCCCAGGTGCCGATTGCCCGTCCGCGCGCGGCGTCGTCGAACACCGCGCCGATGATCGCGAGACTGCTGGGGACGAGCAGCGCCGCGCCTATGCCTTGCACCGCGCGCGCGGCGATCAGTGCGCCCGCATTCGGCGCCAGTCCGCAAGCAGCCGACGCCAGCGTGAAAAGCGCAATGCCCGCGATAAACACCGTGCGGCGGCCAAGCTTGTCCCCCATCGAGCCGCCGACCAGCACGAGGGACCCGAGAAAGAGCAGATACGCGTTGACGACCCATTGCATCGCCGCGACGCTCGCAGCGAGTTCGCCCTGAATGGACGGCAATGCGACATTGACGACCGAGCCGTCGATAAACGCCATGCTCGAACCCAGAATCGTCGCCGCGAGCGCGAGACGCTTGCGCTGGCACGGACGGTCGACTGTGGTGGGCTGCGTGCGGATCACGAGCTTGTCGCACGGGCTCGCCTGCGCAGCGACGACGTGCACGCCCTTCGGCTCGCTTTCAACAAGATCCGGGTTGGCCAAGTTCGCTCCCTTGTGGATCGAGGGTGACTAGAGTCTGTTGATGCCGGGCTCGCCAGTCAACCCGGGAGAGCACATACCTGCGCGCCGCGGATCACCGCGCGAACGCAATCCGGATCAGGCTGGTATACATCGACCTGATGGCCACAGCGCCGCGCCGTCCCCCATTTCGCCACACGCTTGTGCGCGCCCGCGCGATTGGCCTGGATCCTTCATGACGCGCCCTTACTCATCACGCATGCCGCGTTGCCCGCAGGTGGCCCGTGTATTGGCCCAGCTTTCGGTCATTCTCGTCGCCGCGCTGCTGTCCGGCTGCGCGATGGTGCGCGTGAACTCGCTCGGCCCGCAGCAGTACTTTGCCATGCGCCGCGGAGATATTCTCTCGACCGGCCAGTTGAGTACGGCGACACAGGCCACGTTGCGCGTTGCAGCCCTGGACGAAAGTGCGTGCCGGAGCGCGCCACAAGCGTGTATCGACACGATCGCCACTGTCGGCGGGCTCAATACCGACCAGCGTCTCGCCAGCCTCGCCGAGTTATCGCTCCAGATGGCGCTTGCGCAAACGCCGCCTGCCGGCAACCCCTGGGGCGACGCGCAATTCGATTCGTGGCTCAAGACCGCGCGATACGCGTACGCCTTTCTGTTCCTCGGTCAACGCACGGCTGGCGAGCGCGCATTCGAGGACCGCCAGACACAGGTTCGCGACTACTACAACTATGCGGTCCAGGAACTCGCCGGCGCGCTGTTCCTGCGCGGCGCGCATGAAACGAACAACAGCAACCGCGATCCAAAAAAGCAGTTCATAGCAGGCTGGACCCTACGCATCGACCTGAGAGAAGTCCGGCTGCCCGAGGGCGTACGCGAACTCAGCGAAGTCATTCCGGCCGCGGGGCTGTCATTCGCGGGACTGCGCAACACGTATCGCCGCGACGGCCTGGGCGCGGAACTGGTCGCCGTCACGCAACCCGCGGCGCCCGACCCGGCCAGCGAGACGAACAACAGCGACGAAAACAGCGCCAAAAACAGCACAACAAGCAGCGCACCAACTGCCGAAGGCAACGGGAATTCGAACGCGGCCGCCACTATCTGGCTCGCCCCCGGCGCGCGGCCGTTCAACGAAATGCCTTCGCCGAGCGTCACCGCACTGCTGTCGTTTGGCGACGGCACGCTCGAGCAAGTGCTCGATTCGCACGACGTGGTCTTTTCCGCCTACGATCCGTATCGCGTAGAGAGCGTAGAGCTGAACGGCCAGACCGTGCCGCTCGCCGCCAACTTCAGTGCGGGCTATGGCATCTGGCTCGCCCGCTCGGGCTTTGCCAGGCAGTCCTTGCGTTCTCTGCTCGGCCGCACGCGGGGCATCGACCGTCCGCGCATTTACATGATGCAGCCCTTCGACCCGGACCGGCGCATCGTTCTGATGCTGCACGGACTAGCGAGCAGTCCCGAGGCGTGGGTCAACGTCGCCAACGACATTCAGGGCGACGAAACGCTTCGCGAGCATTTCCAGGTCTGGCAGGTCTACTACCCGACCAACGTGCCCATTCTCGTGAATCTCGCGAGAATACGCCAGGCGGTGCAACTGACACTCGCGCATTTCGATCCCGCTGGCGTGCTGCCCGCATCGAACGGCATGGTGCTGATCGGGCACAGCATGGGCGGCGTGCTTGCCCGGCTGCTCGTCTCATCGTCCGACGATGTGCTCTGGGTCACCGTCCAGAACAACTACCTGCCCGAAGGCATCGACATCGTTCGCGAGGACGAGCGGCTCAATCGTCTGCTGCGCTTTACGCCAATGCCACAGGTCGAGCGCGCGATCTTCATCGCCACGCCACACCGCGGCACGCCGTTCGCAAGCAATCGCCTTTCTCGCTGGGTTGCAAACCTGGTGCGCTTGCCGCTTGCGCTGTTAAAGGAGCTTGACGAGATGCTGCAGAGCGCGACCAACGCGGATAGCACCCACAGGGCGGGAGAGACCATCGCGGTTCCCAACAGCATTGAGCAGTTGCGGGACACCAATCCCATCATTCAGTCGACCTCACGACTGCTGATCAGCCCAAACGTGTGCTTTCACTCGATTATTGCGAGACGCCGCGAGACGGGCCCGCTCGAGGATTCCGACGATGGGGTCGTCCCTTATCGCAGCGCGCACCTCGACGGCGCACTCTCCGAAAAGGTGATCGTTTCGGGACATAGCGTTCAGGAAACCCCGGAGGCGATTTTTGAAATCCGCCGCATTCTGCACGAGGATATCGAAGTGTTTGATAACGATGGCGCTTGCGCGCATTTACGCGCCAATTGAACCGGCCACGCCCTTGTCCGCCGCCATGCGTTTTCTCGCGCTCATAAAAGGCCCGGTCGGCTCGCACGCCGGCGCGAACCGGTCGAAGCCCACGGGCCCCGGCATGTCGACATAAACCGCTTCCATGCCTTGCCGGCTATAGCTTTCATGCCAGAAGCCCGCACCGCCGCTGTCGCGCAGGAACTCGCCCCACCAGCGCGAATGCGGCGCGCTGCGCGTGAAAGCTTCGAGGCTTTCGAGGTCACGCCAATACTGGCGGATCCCCACGTGGTTCAGTGCGAACAGGAACTGCTCGCTCGAGAGCAGTCCGGCAGGCGGGTTCAACTGGATTTGCCGCAAGCCTTTACCGATGCCGAACAAGGTGGCGATGCCGCGCAGCCGCCGCACGCGAAAACCCAGGAGGATGACCACGAGATTCGGATAGGCGCTGAGATCGACGGACCTGCGGGTAACGGAGGCTTGCATGATGGCTCCCGGCTGCTTACGCTGTAAGCATAGTCCTCGATGATTACAGTGTAAACAGCCATGAGCGATTCGATTTCGTCCTTGCGTGACCGGCTGGTTGACTGCGCGTTGGCCCTGCTCGAACAGGGCGAGAGCGACGTCAGCCTGCGTGCCGTTGCGCGGGCAGCCGGTGTTTCGGCGATGGCGCCCTATCGCCATTTCGAGGACAAGGCCGCGCTGATGGGCGCCGTCGCGCTCAAGGGCTTTGCCATGCTGGAAGCAGACGCCGCGCGCGCGGATCAAGTGGACAACGCGCACGAAGCGCTCACGGCGCAGGGCCTGGCCTACGTTGCCTTCGCCCGCGCGCATCCTGCGCTGTTCCGGCTGATGTTCGCAGATGGCGCGGGACTCGCGCTGCCCCACGGTGACTGCCGGGGCGCTTACACACTGATGGCGCGTCGGGTGGCGGAACTGGCGCCGAATTGGGCCGAGGCCGGAGCACTTGCCTGCTGGGGACTGGTTCACGGCCTGGCGACGCTGGCGCTCGACGGACGCATTCCGGCCAATGCCGCCGGTGAACGACTGGCAATCGCCCTGCTGACGCATGCGCTGGAGGAAGCGACGCCCGCCCTCACCCGTTGCTGACGCAGCATCCATAGCACGCGCATTCCCGCTCGCGCGTACGATGGCCAGCAACGCGATGACGACGAGAGAAAAGCCATGGCGACCGAGCAATCCCCGAGCGGTGTGCAACAGTCCGGCCCCAAAGTCGCGCTCGCGCTGCAAGGCGGAGGCTCGCACGGCGCGTTCACGTGGGGCGTGCTCGATCGACTGCTCGAAGCGACATCGCAGGGAACGCCACTCAATGTCGCGGCGATCAGCGGCGCGAGCGCGGGCGGCATCAATGCGGCGCTGTGCGCAGCGGGCCTCGCCACCGGCGGCGCCGCGAAAGCGCGCGAGATGCTTCGCACCTTCTGGGAAGCGGTGTCGCGCGCCGGCACGCTGGCCGGCAATGCCCTCTTCGGCTTTTCCGAGCCTGGGCCGTTCGGCGGCTGGAATATCGACTGGAGTCCCGGCGCCATTTTCACGGAGGTCGTGGGGCTCGTCGCCTCGCCTTACAACAATCCCTTTTATCGCGATCCGCTCGGCCCGCTGATCCACGCCACACTTTCGAAAACGGCTCTCTCCACGCTCAACACAACGCGCGGCGCCCCGCAGCTTTTCATTTGCGCGACCAATGTACGAACCAACGAACGCGCCATCTTCACGCAGCCCGACATCTCCGTCGAGGTGCTGCGCGCCTCCGCGTGCCTGCCGAGCGAATTCCGTACCGTGGAGGTCAACGGCGTGCCGTACTGGGATGGCGGCTATCTGGGCAATCCGCCGTTGGCCCCGCTGATCGCCCACGCGCAGGACCTGATCCTGATTCTCGTGAATCCGTTCGCGCGCCACGACATGCCGCCTAAAAACGCACGCGGCATTCTGGAGCGGCTCAACGAAATCGGTTTCAACGCCTCCGTCGTGCTGGAGATCAACGCGATCGAAGCGGTCAACCGCGTGCTCGACTCGGTTGGCGAGGAAGCCGCAAGCAAAAGCCGCTACAAGACCGTCCGCTTCCATCTGATTCGCGACGACGACTTTCTCGCGAAGTTCGGCTTCGTCTCCAAGAGCAGTACGTCCTGGTCGTTGCTCAAGGCGCTGTTCGAGCGCGGACGCGAGGTGGCGGACGGATGGCTCGAACATGACTACGCGAATCTCGGGCAAACGTCTTCGCTTGACGTAAAGGACGCGTTGCTCGATCCAACGCTCAAGCAAGGCAACGCGCCGCACTCGCAGTGACGCTCGCTCGAACGGCGGCTCAATAGCGTACAGTGACGCTTCGCGCACGGTGGTCCAGGAATCGACCTGGACTCGGCCTTGAGGGAGCAGATCGATGCCGTTCGAATATATCGATGTCGAAACAGCAGTCCAGCGGGACGGATTGCGCATGGTCGTGGTCGGCGGCGTTCCTAGCCCCTGGAGCGAGGCGGCCAAGGGCATCCTGCATATCAAGGGTATCGAGTGGGCCGCCGTGCGACTCGCCTACGACAGCGAGACCCTGAAAAAGTGGACCGGGGAGTTGAGCGCGCCCGTGCTCATGGTTGGACAGGAGCGGCCGCGCCGCGGTTGGGCGGATATTCTTCTGCTCGCGGAACGGCTGGTGCCCACGCCTTCGTTGCTGCCGGACGACCCCGCGGAGCGCGCTCTGGCTTTTGGCCTCGCGCATGAACTGTGCGGCGAGTGCGGTTTGGGATGGTCGCGCCGTTTGCAGCTCATTCATGCAGGTTTGCACAATAGCGGCGGCTTCCCCGAGCGGGTCGCGAAATATCTGGGCAAGAAATATGGGTACAGCCAGGAAACCGGCGCGGCGGCGACCGGGCGCGTAACCGCCGTGCTGGGAATGCTGGCCGCGCGTCTGAAGGCGCAGCGGGCGGCGGGGTCCTCGTATTACATCGGCAATACCGTGACCGCGGTCGATGTCTACAGTGCCAGTGTTGTCGGACTTTTCCGCCCGCTACCGGATGATGTGTGTCCGATGGACGCGAGCGTGAGGGCCGCATTCGAAATGCGCGACCCCGAGACCGACGCGGCGCTGGATCCCATTTTGCTTGAACATCGCGATCTGATGTACGCGCGGCATCTTGCGCTGCCGCTTTCGCTGTAGATGAATTGACGCCACGTGAGCCTGAATTTCGCCCTTAAGATGGAGCAAAAATAGATGGACACCGAGTTCGCCAAACGCCCCGTCTACTTCTATGGCTACGACGACATAGAAACGTTTTGCCTGTCCAGAAGAGACCCACTGAGTCACGAAAACGTGGGTTTGATACTCGGCATCTTGCGAGGCGGCGCCATACCCGCCCTGATGCTTTCGCAGATGTTGGGCCTGCCCGTGGACTTTGTTCACTACGATCGGCGCGAAGCTAAGGCCGAGATCAAAAACAAGAAAGCGCTCGATCTTGTCGACGCCTGCATCAAGGAAGGCAAGAGAATCCTGCTGGTGGACGACGTTGCCGGCGTGGGATATACGCTGGCCAATTGCCGCGATTATTTGCTTTCCCTTGTTAAAGACGAGTCTTCGATCAGGGTGCTGACACTGGTGCACCACGCAAACAGCAGAGCACAAGCGGACTACTACAAAGACTGTTCGTCAGTCCACGCGGTTTTGCCATGGGAGCGCTATGTCACCAGCCACGAGTGCCTCGATGATTTCGCGAAGGCGCAAGCGGCACTGCTGGACGATCAACGGTATAAAAAAACATTGGCCATCGACGACGCTAACTACCCATTGAACCTGAAGCAGGAGTGGAGAGTCGATTGCCGCCTGGCATTCAACGGTGACTATCATTCGATCGTGCATGGCATTCGTGCCGTTGGCCCCGAGGAAATTTATTGCAATAACGAGTCTCTGATCAGCGCCATATTGAGCGAATGCCCGTTCTCCATCATCTATAAAACCATTCATGGCAGACGATACAGAATAAGCGCGTTTGATTGACGATTGAGTCGGCATTGACCGCGCCGACGCCTACCCGCACGTTGTAAGCAAACCAGTCGCTCACCACACGATCTCATGGTCAAGCGCCCAGCGCTACGTGAGTTACCTCAAGTGTTTGCGCTGCTTGTGTTCGCCAGATCACATACGCGTCCCACTATCCGGCCTTTAATTTCCTCATATGTGTTCGAAAGCGCATCTGCAAAGCGCCTGCCGTTAGCGCTTCACGTTCGCCCGGTTCCAGCACCGCTTCGGTAGCAGCCGGCGGGCGGGCTTGCGCGCATGCCAGGGCTCGCCGCCGCAGTTCGAACACGCCACGGTCTCGCGTTCTGCGCCTGTCTGTCCTGCCACTGCGACAAGTGCTGCGCCGTTCATCGTCCAGAGAACAGGAGTGAATGATGCCGGGCCTCCTCTCGTTCCTTGTCAGGACCCTACTGCGGCCCGCCTCCAAACGCGCCAGGGCGCCGACGCCCCCACCCGCGCCGTCCTGGCAATTGCCCACGGACTTCTCCCGCCGCGAGCACGCGCAGGTCGAGCGACACCGGCATGCGGTCGGCCTTCCCGCGTTGCCTCATGCCACCGATGCCTGCGGCCTGGCCATCTCGGGCGGCGGCATACGAAGCGCCGTATTTTCGTTAGGTATCCTTCAGGCGATGGCGGACAAGGGTACGCTCAAGCATTTCGACTATCTATCCACGGTATCCGGCGGCAGCTACATCGGCGCATTCTATGGCAGTCTTTTCGTTCCGGACGAACTGCGCGCCGGAAACCTGCAGCTTGAAAAGTCGGCTTATATCGACCAAGCCAAAAGCGCGTCGGGCAAACTATGCCCGGACGCGCAGCCTGACGCTGCGAACGCGGTCACGCCCATCGCCTATTTGCGCGACAACTGCAACTATCTCGTGCCGAACGGCTTGAAGGACTACCTTCAATATCTCGTGTTCTCGATGAGAAACTGGTTCGCCGTGCAGTACGTAATCGGCGTATCGCTCCTGACTATCCTCCTTGCGTTTGGCCTGCTGGACTTCGCCGCGCACGGCCTGGCGGAGCAGCTCCTCGGGCCGCCCTCGCCAGCATCGAACGTCTGGTGGTTCTACGTACTCTCGCCGCACCCGGCGACCTGGTTGACGCATCCATCGATGGCCACAGCCGGTCTAAAGCAATTGCAGCTGGTTTCGCCGGAAGTGTGCTGGTCTCCGCTGCTCTCGTCCGTACCCGACGTCTGGTGTTCGCCGCTGATCGTGGGCGACCCCTGGTGGGCGCCGCTGCAGTCGGCCGTGCCCGACATCTGGTGGGCCCGCTCGCTGTTGCCCGCGTCCATCGCCGTCTTCATCGCCGCATTTGTTTTCTCTCCGCTCAGCCGCGCCTACTGGCTGACCCAGAACCTCGCGCAGAAAACGGGTTTCGTCGGCAAGTGGCTGCCATTCATCTCGCTCTTCGTGGTCACCGCATTGGCCGTCAGCACGATCGTCATCTTCAACCACGGATCGTCAAAGCCGATCGCAACCCTCCTTCTGGGCCAGCTCAAGCATCCATCCGGCAAACTTCTCGCTGCGATATTCGTCATCAGCACCGGCGTGCTCGGCACCCTGTATCTCATCATTGCATGGCTGTATGTCGGCAAGCGCGGCAGCGGCTCCGGAAAATCGTGGTTCCGCGGGTCGACGCCCTCCTCTTCGCCGCGCTCGGACAGCCGCGCCTTCGTCGACCGCTTGCGCAATGCGCTCACGAACGCGTTCACAACACCGCTTCGCCTCTGTGGACATCGTGTCGGCGCCGGTCCAATTCAGATCGTGCTCTGGTTGCTGCTTCTCGCACTCGTCGACGCGCTCGGCGGCCTCGCATACGAGGCCACTCGCCATGTCTCCATGAACTTCCTTAGCGCGACGAACTCCGGCCCGCTGGGCGCGCTGGCCGGCATCGGGGCGGTGCTATGGACTCTCGCGCGGTTCCTGTTAGCGCAAGGCGACAACATCGTCGGCGGTCTGGCCAAGATTCCGCGCCTCGTTCTCGCTTCGGTCGCCGCCATCTTCGCCGCGCTCGCGACGCTGGCGTTCTGGTCCGCCGTGGCCCTTTCGATCTCGATGGTCATATGGCGGCATTACGGCAACGGGCACGACTACGCCACGCGCATGGCGATCCTGTGCGTCGCCTTTCTCATGCTCGCGATCGTCGACGGCCTGTGCATTCAGTTCCTGAACCTCTCGACTTATCAGCGGCTCTATAGCACACGACTCACCCGCGCTTTCCTGGGCGCAACGAATGCCGAGCGGTTGCGCACGCCCGCCATGCGCGATGTGACCAATCTCGTAGCCGGCGACAGCATCACGATGGGAGAATATTTCCACTCACGCAGCCATGCGCCGGTGCATCTCATCAACGCGACGATCAACAAGACGATCGACTGGGACTCGTCGCTGGTGCAGCGCGGCGCGCGGGGGCTCGCCTTCAGTATCGGACCAGCAGGCATGACCGTGGGCGCGAGGCTCGGCGTGCTCGAGTGCGAATGGGAAAGCGCGAATGATATTTCGACGCCGGCGTGTTACGTGCGCGGCGACTTGCGCACGCGTGACATCTGGCTCGAATCGATGACGCTAGGAGACTGGGTCGCCATTTCCGGTGCGGCTGTGAGCACCGGGCTCGGCCAGAATACGCACGTCGGCTACTCGCTGCTGCTTGGCGTGGCCAATATCCGCCTGGGCTATTGGTGGGACACGTATTCGAAGCCGTTCCGGTTCGGTGCGGTGAACTTCGAGCGCAAGCGTGTACCGATACCCGATGCGAACCTCCCTCACCGTTTTCTCTCCGAGAAGCTCTTCGGCACGCAGTTCTGCCTCATGGACGAACTGATGGGCGAATTCGACGGACCTCGTGGCCGACGCTGGTATCTCACCGACGGCGGTCATTTCGAAAACACGGGCGCCTATGAATTGCTAAGGCGTAAGCTGAAATTCATTGTGCTGATCGACAATGGCTACGATCCGAAATACCGGTTCGGCGATATCGCTAACCTGATTCGCCGCGCGCGCGTCGATTTCGGCGCCGAAATTCGCGAGCCGGCCACACGGCTTTCGCTCCCGTCGTCATTGCGCCTGAATCCGGCCCATATCGCCCTGTCGATCGGGGAATTCAGGAAGAAGCGCAAGTTTCTCGCGCTCCAGTTTGCCGTCAAGTTCGCCGACGCAAGCGACGGACAGATACTGGTCATCAAGCCGCGCGTCACGTCTGCCGCGCCGCCCGACGTGCGGGAGTATCGCAAGCAGAACCGCACGTTTCCGAACGAGACCACGGCGAACCAGTTTTTCGACGACATCCAGTGGGAATCGCATCGCGAGTTGGGCTACTCGCAGATGCGCAATCTAATGCAGTAAGCGGCACGCTTTTGAAGCGCTTTTATCCCGGAAGCGATTCTATGCCCGCTTTATCGATTCGAGCCCCGCAGTGATCTGCCATTGCCCCGCGAATGCGTGGCAACAAAGAAGAAGCTCAACGCGAAAATGGAGGTACACATGCCGACTATCCCCTACGATCCGTCGCTCAACGCGCTCAACTCACCGGGACTCAGGCCAACAGTGTTCACCGCCGGTGTCAACTATGACATCGACGGACTGTGTGCCGAATTCGCCCGCCTTGCCTACATACGCTACGAGAATGGCGCCGCTGAACGCCAACAGCTCGACCAAGCGCTCGCTCTGGTCGGTTTTCAAGGCGCTGTCACCTTCAACTTTGCAGGCGATGACGTGCACGGATTTGGCGCCGTGAGGCAAGCCGACGGCCTCGCCATCCTCGCCTTCCGCGGAACGGACCCGCAGTCGATTAGCGATATCGCGGATGATCTGAAATTCAACTTGACGGACTGGCCGGAAAGCGCTGGCCAGGTTCACGCTGGATTTGCGGGCGCTGCCCGCGGCTTGCGCAGCGCAGTGGAGAACTGGTTGCAGAAGACCGGGCCGACTCGATCGCAACTCATATTAACGGGCCATAGCCTTGGTGCGGCCATCGCGACGCTCTTCGCCAGCCTATGCAAGCCAAGCGCCCTCGTGACGATCGGCTCGCCGCGAGTGGGCAACGCGGCGTTTGTCGCAACACTCAACGGGTTGCACATCACGCGCTATGTCGACTGCTGCGATCTCATCACCGATTTGCCGCCGCCTACGCTTAGCGGATACGTCCACGCGGGAGCGTCGAACTACATCACGCGCGAGGGCGAGCTTGCGCCGCACGCAGACGACGCCTTCGTGCAAGCTGACCGAAGCGCCGCGCGCGACGACTATCTGCTCAATTGCGCGTGGCGCATCGGTAACGTCGTGGTGCGCGACCTCGCGGATCACGCCCCGATCAACTACGTGAGAAGTCTGGTGCCTTGAAACAACGGTCGACGTCAGGACGCATCGCCCTCACGATGCACCGGTTGCGTTTCCTTCAAGCTCTTCGCAAGCCGCGACGCCTGCAGATAACCGGGATTCGCCGGACGCTTCAGGTAACGCCCGGCGCCGCGCCGCGCACGCAGATCGCCGTTCGCCCACACGAGTTCGCCTTGCGAGACCGTGTGCGTGGGCACGCCGCGCACCGTCATGCCTTCGAAGACGTTGAAGTCGACGTTTTGGTGATGCGTCTTCACCGAGATCGTACGCGTGGCCTCCGGGTCCCACACGACCAGATCGGCGTCGGCGCCAACGGCCACCGCGCCCTTGCGCGGGTACAGGTTGAATATCTGCGCGGCGTTCGTGGAGGTCACCCGCACGAACTCGTTTGGCGTAAGCCTTCCCGTGTTCACGCCCTGATCCCATAACACCGCCATGCGATCTTCCACACCGCCGCATCCGTTCGGAATCCTTGTGAAATCGTTGCGGCCCATTGCCTTTTGCGAAGCGCAGAACACGCAGTGGTCGGTCGCCGTGGTGTGCAGCAACCCGCCCTGAAGGCCGCGCCAAAGCGCGTCGCGATGCTCTTTCGTGCGGAACGGCGGGCTCATGACATGGGCGGCCGCGCGCGTCCAGTCCGGGTCGCGATAGACGGACTCGTCGATCACCAGATGCCCGGCGAGCACTTCGCCGAACACGCGCTGCCCTTCGCTGCGTGCACGGGCGATGGCTTCGAGCGCGTCTTTCGCCGAGACATGCACGATGTACACCGGCACGCCCAGCACCTGCGCAATGCGAATGGCGCGATTCGCCGCCTCGCCTTCGACTTCCGGCGGCCTTGAAAGCGGATGCGCCTCCGGCCCCGTGAAGCCGCGCGCAAGCAACTGACGTTGCAACTGGAAGACGAGTTCGCCGTTTTCGGCATGCACAGTGGGCAACGCGCCCAGTTCCAGCGAACGCGCAAAGCTGTTCACGAGAATCTCGTCGTCGGCCATGATGGCGTTCTTGTATGCCATGAAGTGCTTGAAGCTCGACACGCCGTGTTCGTTCACGAGCAGCCCCATGTCGCGATGCACGCTGTCGTCCCACCACGTGACCGCCACATGAAAGCCGTAGTCGGCGGCGGCCTTTTCGGCCCAGCCGCGCCATTCGCGAAACGCGTCCATGAGTGGCTGCTTAGGGCTCGGAATCACGAAATCGATGATCGACGTCGTGCCGCCCGCGAGGCCGGCCGCCGTGCCCGTGTAGAAGTCGTCGCTAGCCGTCGTGCCCATGAACGGCAGTTCCATATGCGTGTGCGGGTCGATGCCGCCCGGCATCACGTACTGGCCGCCCGCGTCGACCGCGGTCGCGCCCGCAGGCGCGTCGAGGTTCTCGCCCACGGCCTGGATCACGCCGTTTTCGCACAGCACGTCCGCGCGCCAGCTCTTGTCCGCATTGACGATGGTGCCGCCTCGAATCAGGATCGCCATGATGCCATGTCTCCTTCAGTTGAACGATTTCACGCCGCCATGCCTCAAGCGCTCGCCACGCTCGGCCTCCGGCTCTTGCCGAGCTTCATCATCACGCCGTACACGATCGCCGCAATGGCAAGCCCCACGAACCACGCATAGGTGTAGATGCTTTTGAACGCGTCGGGCACGGAGGGAAACGCGTTCGGAAACGCGGTGTTGAGGAATCCCGGCAGGTTGGGCAGCACGCCCAGGACGAGGGCGATCACCGCTGCCATATTCCAGCCGTTCGAGTAAGCGTATTCGCCGCTTTCTTCGAATAGCTCGGCCGTATTCAGGCGCGTGCCGCGTACGAGAAAGTAGTCGACGATGAGAATGCCCGCCACGGGCCCGAGCAGCGCCGAATAGCCGACGAGCCAGGTGAAGATGTAGCCCTGCGTGGTGGCGAGAATCTTCCACGGCATCATCACAATGGCGATGCCCGCGGTAATCAGGCCGCCCGCCTTGTACGAAATGGCTTTGGGCCAGAGGCTGGAAAAGTCGTAGGCCGGGCCGACAAGATTGGCGGCGAGATTGCAGCACATCGTGTCGAGCGTGAGGATGACGAGCGCGATGCCCACGCCAACGCCTTCCATGCGGCTCGTGAGGTCGATAGGGTCCCAGATCGCCTTGCCGTAGATCACCACCGTCGCCGAAGTCACGACCACGGAAACCACCGAAAGCAGCGCCATCGGAATAGGCAAGCCGATGGCCTGGCCGACAAACTGGTCCTTCTGCGTTTTCGCGAAGCGCGTGAAGTCGGGAATGTTGAGCGCAAGCGTGGCCCAGAAGCCCACCATGGCCGTGAGGCTGGGCCAGAACGTCGCCCAGAAGAGCCCCGCCTTCTTGCCGCCCGCGACGAACTGGGAGGGTTGCGAGAGCATCGAACCCACCCCGCCTGCCTTCGAACAGGCCCACCACACGAGCACCACGCACATCACGACCTTGATGGGTGCGGACCAGCTTTCGAGCCAGCGGATCGAATCGGTGCCGTGCAGGATGAAATAAAGCTGCAGCACCCAGAACACAAGGAAGCACGCGCCCTGGCCGATAGAAATGCCGAGAAACGGCAGCGCGTCGCCCACCAGCGCGTTATGCGTGAGGATATTGATGAGCGTATAGATGGCGCTGCCGCCCAGCCACGACTGGATGCCGTACCAGCCGCACGCCACGATGGCGCGCAGCATGGCAGGCAGCTTCGCGCCCTGGGTGCCGAACGAGGAACGCACGAGCACAGCATAGGGAATGCCGTATTTCGTGCCTGCGTGGCCAATCAGCAACATCGGCACGAGCACGATGAGATTACCGAGCAGCACCGTGAGCACCGACTGCCACGGCGACATGCCCTGCTCGGTGAGCCCCGCCGCGAGCATGTACGAGGCGATGTTCATCACCATGCCCACCCAGAGCGCCGCGAAGTGATACCAGCGCCACGTGCGCTGCGCAGCGCCGGTTGGCGCGAGATCGTCGTTGTATAACTCGCTTTCGGCGCGGCGCGCGCTGGCGTCGCCAGTCAAGGGTTGACTCATGGTTGCGGTTCTCCGTGGCTTGTCGTTGGTTTCTTTCGTTTCGTTCGGTTCGGCTCAGTGCGGTTTCAATGCGTCAGGCGGCCTTCGGGTCGGCCACGCGTGCAGGGTTATTCGGATGCGTGGTCCAGTTCGCGTAGCGGCCCGAGTCGACGCGCTCCATCGTGATGCATTGGTCGACCGGGCAGACATGCATGCATAAATTGCACCCGACGCAATTCGCGTCGACCACTTCGAAGTGGCGCTTGCCGTCGCGCGTGGCGGTAATGGCCTGATGCGACGTGTCCTCGCAGGCGATATGGCACAGGCCGCACTGAATGCAGCGGTCCTGGTCGATGCGCGCCTTGATGTCGTAGTTGAGGTTCAGGTACTGCCAGTCGGTGACGTTGGGCACCGCGCGGCCGCGAATGGCGTCGAGATTCGCGTAGCCCTTGTCGTCCATCCAGTTGGAGAGGCCATCGATCATGTCGCTGACGATTCGGAATCCGTAATGCATCGCCGCGGTGCAGACCTGCACGCTTCCCGCACCGAGCACGATGAATTCGGCGGCGTCGCGCCAGTCGGAAATGCCGCCAATGCCGGATATAGGCAGGCCGTGTGTTTGCGGGTCGCGCGCGATTTCCGCGACCATGTGAAGCGCAATGGGCTTCGCGGCGGGGCCGCAGTAGCCGCCGTGCGTGCCTTTTCCATCCACGGTGGGCAGCGGCGCCATCACGTCGAGATCGACGCCCACGATCGAGTTGATCGTATTGATGAGCGAGACGCCGTCCGCGCCGCCCTTCATCGCGGCACGCGCGCCATGGCGTATGTCGGTCACATTGGGCGTGAGCTTCACGAGGCAAGGCAGGCGCGTGCCCTCCTTCACCCAGCGCGTGACCATTTCGATGTATTCGGGCACCTGGCCCACGGCCGCGCCCATGCCGCGCTCGCTCATGCCATGCGGGCAACCGAAGTTCAGCTCCACCGCGTCGGCGCCGGTGTCTTCCACCAGCGGCAAGATCCACTTCCAGTCTTGCTCGGTGCACGGCACCATCAGCGAGACGATAAGCGCGCGGTCGGGCCAATCGCGCTTCACCTGCGCGATTTCCTTGAGGTTCACGTCGAGCGGCCGGTCGGTAATGAGCTCGATGTTGTTCAGCCCGGCAATGCGCTGGCCGCGCCAGGTGGTCGCGCCATAGCGCGAGCTTACGTTCACTACGTGCGGGTCGAGCCCGAGTGTTTTCCACACCACCCCGCCCCAGCCCGCCTCGAAGGCGCGGTTGACGTTGTAGGCCTTGTCGGTGGGCGGCGCAGACGCGAGCCAGAACGGGTTGGGCGATTCAATGCCGGCGATCGTGCAACGCAGGTCGGCCATGATGCGACTCCTTCGAATTGTCTGGTTTCGATGTGTTGATCGCGCAGTTCAAGCCGCGCAGTTCAAGCTGCTCTGGCGGACTGACTCGCAAGGTAGCGGTCGATCGCGCGCGCAGCGAGCTTGCCGTCCTGCACGGCCTGTACCGTGAGGTCGGTTGCACCGTGGCCCGCGCAGTCGCCGCCAGCGAATACGCCTTCGATGGACGTCGCGCCGTCCGCATCCACGGCGATACGCGCATCGCCTGCGCTCAGCTGCAGGCCATCAAGGCCAGCCAGGCCTTCGGGCACGAGCTTTTGGCCAATGGCTTTCAACACCATGTCGGCCTCCACACGCACCATTTCTCCGGTGCCTCGCAGCGCACCGCCTGCGTCGAGCACTGTGCGCTCGAACTCCACGGTCTGCACGCGCGTGTCGCCCGTAATGCGCAGCGGCTTCATCCATTCGACCAGCGCCACGCCCTGTGCGCGAGCGAATGCCTGTTCGGCCCAGGTAGCGCTCATCTGCGCCGCGCCGCGCCGATACACAAGCGTCACCTGCTCCGCGCCCAGCTTGCGGCTTTGCACGGCGGCGTCGATGGCCGTATTGCCGCCGCCGATCACCACCACCTTGCGGCCCACGGCCAGCGTGGAGAGATCGCTGGCTTCGCGCAGGCGTGCGATGAATTCCACGGCATCGAGCACGCCATCGAGCGCTTCGCCTTCGATGGAAAGCGCTTGCGTGCCGCCGAGGCCCACGCCAATGAATACGGCGTCATACGCGGCTCGCAGCTCCGTTAGGGTGATGTCACGGCCAAGGCGCTGCCCCTGATGTATTTCGATCCCGCCGATGGAAAGCAGCCATTGCACTTCGCGCTGCGCAAAGTCGTCGACGACCTTGTATGCCGCGATGCCGTATTCATTGAGGCCGCCCGCCTTTTCGCGCGCGTCGAACACGCTCACGCAGTGCCCGGCAAGCGCAAGCGTATGCGCGCAAGCAAGCCCTGCCGGCCCGGCCCCGACCACGGCAACGCGGCGCCCCGTCTCGCTGGCGCGCTTGAAGAGCGCCGGTGCACCGGCGGCTTCGCGCGCCATCTGGAAGTCGGTGGCATGGCGCTGCAGCGCGCCGATCTGCACTGGTTCGCCATCCTGATGATTGCGCACGCATGCGCCTTCGCAGAGAATCTCGGTTGGGCACACGCGCGCGCACGTGCCGCCCAGCGGGTTTGCGCCCAGAATATCGCGCGCCGCGCCCTTGAGATTGCCGTTGCCGATCTTGCGGATAAAGCCCGGAATATCGATGCCGGTCGGGCAGGCCGCTACGCACGGCGCGTCGTAGCAGTAGTGGCAGCGGTCGGCGGCAATGACAGCGGCGTTGGCGGAAAGCGGCGGCGCGACGTCGGCAAAGTTGCAGCCTAGCTGTTCGGCGGTGAGGCGGCCAGGCGCGATGCCGTCGGCGGCATTCGAGTTGGGCTGGGACATCCGGATGCTCCTTGCGAGGCAAAACACGGACTCGCCGGCTGTGCGGGACGCACAGCCGGTACGTGGGGACAACGGGAATGACAACGCGGCTCTCAGGCCGCTTGCGCTAGCGTCAAAAGCGTCAGCCGGGCTCGCTCGCGCGTTCGAGCATGGCGTGCAGCAGCACGTTCGCACCCGCCTCGATCCAGTCGATCGTCGCGTCTTCGATCTCGTTGTGACTGATGCCGTCGATGCATGGCACGAACACCATCGAAGTCGGCGCGACCGTCGCGAGATAGCACGCGTCGTGGCCCGCGCCCGATACGATCTCGCGGTTCGAATAGCCAAAGCGCTCCGCCGCCGCGCGCACGGAACTCACGCAGGCCTTGTCGAACGGCACCGGCGCGTAATAGAAAATCTGCTCGACCTGCGCTTCCAGCTTGCCTTGCTCTGCGATCTTCGCAATGCCTTCGCGCAGTTCGGCGTCCATCTGCGCAAGCACGTCGTCCAGCGGATGGCGAAAATCGACGGTGAAGAACACGCGGCCCGGAATCACGTTGCGCGAATTCGGATGCACCTGCATCATGCCGACCGTCGCACAGGCGAGCGGCGCGTGGCGCAGGCCAATTTCGTTCACGAGCTGCACGACGCGCGAGGCGCCCAGCAGCGCGTCGCGGCGGCGCGGCATGGGCGTGGGGCCCGCGTGCGCTTCCTGCCCCGTGAGCACGACTTCGTACCAGCGCTGGCCCTGTGCATCCGTCACGACGCCAATGGTCTTGTTTTCGGCTTCGAGTATCGGCCCCTGCTCGATATGCAGCTCGAACGCCGCGTGAATCTTGCGCCCGCCGCACGGCAGCTCGCCCGCGTAGCCGATACGCTGCAATTCCTCGCCGATGGTCTTGCCATCGACATCCTTGCGGGAAAGTCCGTAATCGAGCGTGAAGACGCCCGCAAACACGCCGGAGGCGACCATCGCAGGCGCGAAACGCGAGCCTTCTTCGTTGGTCCAGATCACAGTTTCAACGGGGCGCTCGGTCTGAATGCCGTGATCGTTGAGCGAGCGGATCACTTCGAGCCCGCCCAGCACGCCATAGATGCCGTCGAAACGCCCGCCCGTGGGCTGCGAATCCGCATGCGAGCCGGTCATCACGGGCGGCAAGTCGTTGTTGCGCCCCGCGCGGCGCATGAAGACGTTGCCCATCTGGTCGACGCTCACCGTACAGCCCGCCTCTTTCGCCCATTGCACGATAAGATCGCGTCCCTGTTTGTCGAGGTCGGTCAGCGCGAGACGGCACACCCCGCCTTTGGGCGTGGCGCCGATTTTCGCCATTTCCATCAGGCTGTCCCACAAACGCTGGCCATTCACGTGGATCGCGGTCGTCAGCGCGGCTTCGCTTACTGCGTTCATGCGTGTCCTCCTGTGCGTGTTCGTCAAACGTGCATTCGTGCCACCTTCTGGGGCGGGAAGAACCATGGCGGTGCACGCCTCGGTGACTCTTCGCGATTGCCGAAACCTCGCCCCGCGAATCCTGTCCGATTGGACAGGTTGTAGACGATAAACTTTGCGAATTCAATGCGGTGTTACCAGCGAGAAGCGTGCCATCGATGCTGCAGTGCGCGAAAGCGCCCGCGCCGGTCCACGCGTTTTCCCCGAGTGCGGCGAATGCACGAGGCGCTTACATCGTGACTACAATGAAGCCGTCAAAGGCGCGGGAGCCGCGCGCCGCCTCTTTTCTTCTGAACGGACCGATCATCATGCGCGACGACGAACCCACCACGCGAGCCGCGACCCACGCGCTGCGCGGCACGGCGCACGAACGGGAAGCGGCTGACGCAACGCACAAGCCGCGCCGTCGCAAAGCCGCCATTCGCGAGTCGAACGAAGCGCATCTGCTCGCCTGCGCGGAGGCCGTGTTCGCCGAGCGCGGCTTCGAAGGCGCGAGCACGGCGCTGATCGCCGAGCGCGCGGGCCTGCCGAAGGCGAATCTGCACTACTACTTCCCGACCAAGCTCGCGCTCTACTGGCGCGTGCTCGACGACCTGTTCGAGGAATGGAATGCGGCCGCCAACACCTTCGACGCGAGCGACGATCCGGTCGAAGCCATTGGCGGTTATGTGCGCGCGAAGATGGCACTCTCGCGGCGCAGGCCGCTTGGGTCGAAAGTGTGGGCGAACGAAATCATTAGTGGTGCGACGCATATGCAGGACATCCTGCTCAAGCGCGTGAAGCCATGGATGGAGACACGCGTCACGCTGATCGATCGCTGGATTGCCGAAGGACTGCTTGCCCCCGTCGATCCGAAGACGCTCCTGTTCATGATCTGGGCAACCACGCAGCACTATGCCGATTTCGAGGCGCAAATTCGCGCGCTCTCGGGCAAGCGCGCACTTTCCACGGCGGGGTTCGAGGCGAGCACCGAGGAAGTGGTGCGATTGATCTTGCGTGCAAGTGGCGCGCGCTCGCCTGGGCAATAAGAAAATCGGCAACGTCGTGCCGATCGCCGTCTTGCTGGCATGAACGCGTGCTCAATTAATCTCAGCGGTAAAACTCGGAAGGCGCAACACCAAAATGCCGCTTGAACATCGCGGCAAACGCACTCTGGCTCGTATAACCGTGGTCCAGCGCCACGGTCACGATCTTCTCGCCTCGCGCAAGACGCTCGAGCGCCAGAAAGAGCCGCGCATGCCGGCGCCAGCGCCCAAGCGTCATGCCGGTCTCGCGCTGGAACGCGCGGTGCAGCGTGCGCTCCGCCATGCCCAGCCTGTGCGCCCAATGCGCGACTTCGTGGGGCGCATCCGGCGCGGCGATGATCGCGTCGCAAAGCTTGCGCAATCGCGCGTCGGCAGGCCAGGGCAAATACAGCGGCAGTCGCGGTATCACCGCGAGTTCGGCGAGCAGCAAACGCATGAGCAGGTCGTGGCGGCCGCCCGGCGCGTAGTCGAGCGGCACTTGCACCGCGCCAAGAATCAATTCGCGCAGTAACGGCGGCACCTCGACCACACAGCTGCCTTGCGGCAGATCCGCTACAGCGCCGGGTTCCACGAACACGGTACGCATGCGCACGTTGCCGCTCATGCGTACCGTGTGCTCGAGCCCGGCATCGAGCCATACCGCACGCGTTGGCGGCACGACCCAGCGGCCCGCCTGCGCTTCGATCAGCATGACACCCTCGACCGCATAGAGCAGCTGCGCGCGCCTATGGCTATGCGTGGCGACGAACGCGCCGTGTGGGTAGTCGGCGGCGAGCGCCGCGACCGGCATTGGCGTGTTTTCAAAGGGAACGTGCACGTCCGGCGGCGGGAGGACAGTCATCGGCGTGGGCGCGGGGTCGAAGTTGAGTTGATGTTCGGTGGCAGTTTTGCGACAGGAGTTGCCATTCTAGCGCGAGACAGCCCCCGTTCTGGGCGCGCAATCTCCGGGTTCATTCCACTCGCACACCTACCCCGATGCTCGCTGCTTCCTCGCGCTCCGCGCTCTATTCGCTCTTTCCGGTTACTGCGATTGCGCTGTGGTCCGGCAACGTCATGGTGTCGCGCCTGTCCGCGCACACCATCGATCCGTACGCCATCACCTTCTGGCGCCTCGTGCTCGCCGTCGCGCTGATGAGCCTCTTCGTGCCCGTGGGCGCGTGGCGCAACCGCGCGGCGATCATTGCGCAACTGCCCAGGCTCGCCTTTCTCGGCCTGCTCGCAATGGCGCTGTTCCAGTGCCTCTCCTACGAAGCCGCCAAAACGACAACGGCCACCAACATGGCCATCATGACCGCGCTCGTGCCGCTGCTCACCCTGCTGCTCTCGGTCGTGTTGCTCGGCGAAACGCCGACGGCCGGCATGGCCACTGGCGGCATGCTGTCGTTCGCGGGACTCGTGTGGCTGATCACGGGCGGGCGTCCTGCCGCCCTGCTCGCGGGCGGCGTGCATGCGGGCGATCTGCTGATGCTTTGCGCAAGCGCCGCCTACGCACTCTATGGCGTGCTGCTCAGGCGCTGGCATGTCGGACTGCCTTCGTGGCAATCGACTTATTTCCAGGCGATCGCCGCGTTGCTCTTCATGCTCGTGCCGATGGCGCGCCTTCCGCTCGCCGAAGCGCTGCCCACGCGCGCGAGCCTGCCGCTCATCGCCTACGCCGGATCGCTCGCATCGGTCGTGCTGCCGTTTTTCTGGATGCAAGGGGTGAAGCACCTCGGCCCGAACCGTTGCAGCATGTACATGAATCTGTTGCCTGTGTTCACCGCGGTGCTCGCGGTCGGCGCGTTCGGCGAGCGGCTGTACGCGCATCACCTCGTGGGCGGCGGCGTGGCGCTCGCTGGCGTGCTGCTCGCGCAAACGTGGCGCGTGCCGATTGCGGCCTTTTTTGCGCCCCGTTCCGAAGCCGATGATGGCGCGAAATCTTAAAACTGTGGCGTCCAATCATAAATGCGTTATCCGTGTTTGCCGTATTGTGCGAATTCGACCACGAACCCTGTACTGACGACATTTCGTGTGAACAATCGCGACATGATCGTCGGGCCGCGACAGCATCCTCCGCCGCGCTACGCGAGGTGAGGTGAACCGCCTTCGCCGCATGCCCCAACAGATCAAGCGACAATCATATCTTTAGGATAACGTATGAATGATATTGCAGGATACGACTTCGAAGATCTGGCACCGGGCATGAGTGCGAGTTTCGCCAAGACCATCACCGATGCGGATATCGTGCTGTTTGCCGGCGCGTCGGGAGACAACAACGCCGTGCACATCGATGAAGAGTTTTCGCGCAAGACGCCCTTCAAGGGGCGCATTGCGCACGGCATGCTCAGTGCAAGCATTATTTCCGCCGCAATCGCCGGCCGCTTGCCTGGCCCCGGCACGATCTACCTCGGGCAGAATCTGCGCTTCAAGGCGCCCGTGAGGCCGGGCGACACGGTGCAAGCCACCGTGACGGTGCGCGAACTCATTCCCGGCAAGCGGCGCGTCGTGCTGGACACCGTCTGCACCGTGCAGGGCAAGGTCGTGATCGACGGCGACGCGCTCGTCATGCCCACTTCACGCGCGGATCGCGCTATCGAAGAGCGTTCGGCAAACGACTTCGCGAATACTGCATTGGAACGGGCATGAGCAATCTCTTCAATATGCCCGACGAGGTCGCGCACGGATTTTCCCGCTCGGCGAAAGACTTCCTGAACGCGCTGGCCGGTATTCCCGCGAGCGCAGCCGTTGCGCCAGCCGTGTTGCAGGAAGCGGGTTCTCGCTACTGGGGGCAGCAGTGGGCGCTGTGGACGAACATGCTGAACCTGCAGCCTGCAGGCAGCGAGGCATGCCGCGACCAGCGGTTTCGGGCGGACGAGTGGACCAGCAACACCTGGTACAGCCTGCTGCGGCAGAGCTACCTCGCCAATGGCGGCCTGCTCGAAGACATGATCGGCGCGACGGGCTATGACGAACGCGAAAAGCACAGACTGCGCTTTTTCATGCGCCAGTTCATCGATGCTGCGAGCCCCACGAACTACGCCGCCACGAACCCGGAGGCGATCCGCATGGCCATCGAGTCGAACGGCGAAAGCCTGCGGACTGGCATGACCAATCTGATTGGAGACCTCGCCCGCGGCACCATTACGATTACCGACGAGGCCGCCTTCGAGGTGGGTCAGAACGTTGCTGTGTCCAAAGGGGCGGTTGTCTTCGAGAACGCCCTGTTTCAGCTGATCCAGTACGCCCCGCTTGGCACGCACGTAGCCAAACGCCCGTTGCTCATCGTGCCGCCTTGCATCAACAAGTTCTATATTCTCGACCTGCAGCCTGAAAACTCGTTTGTTCGCTTCGCTGTCGAGCAGGGACAAACGGTATTCATGGTGTCGTGGCGCAACCCCGACGCGCAAACCGCGCATACGACGTGGGACGACTACCTGGAATCGGGCGTGATGGAGGCGATCGATATCGCCCTTGCCATTACCGGTGCGGACAAGGTCAACACGGTAGGCTGGTGCGTGGGCGGTACGATCCTCTCTTCGGCGCTTGCGGTGATACGCGCGCGCGAAGAAGAAAAGGTTGCGAGCCTGACGCTGCTGACGACCATGCTCGACTTCACCGATCCGGGCGATCTCGGTGTATTCATCGACGAGCAAACCGTGTTGCAGCGTGAGCGGGCGATCGGAAGCGGCGGCATCTACCCGGGGCGGGAACTCGGCTTCGTGTTCCAGATGCTGCGCGCCAACGATCTGATCTGGCCTAACGTGATCAACAACTATTTGAAGGGGAAAAGCCCGGCGGCTTTCGACCTGCTGTACTGGAACGCGGATAGCACCAACCTGCCCGGCCCGATGTACACCTGGTATTTGCGCAACATGTACCTTGAAAACAACCTGCGCGTGCCCGGTAAGCTCACCATGTGCGGCGTTCCGGTCGACCTCGGCCGCGTCGACATGCCGGCCTATGTGCTGGCAACCCAGGAGGATCACATCGTTCCGTGGAAATCGGCGTGGCGCAGCACCCAGCTTCTTGGCGGGGAGACCCAGTTCGTGCTCGGGGCAAGCGGACATATCGCTGGCGTCATTAATCCGGCGACGAAGAACAAACGGTGCTACTGGGCAGGCGGCGATGTGAACAGCAACCCTGCAAGTGACGCCGATGGTTGGTTCGCCTCTGCGCAGCAGGCTTCAGGCACATGGTGGAACCACTGGATCGCCTGGCTGCAACCGCACGCGGGTGGGCGAGTCAAGGCGCGCACAAAGCTTGGAAGTGCGAAGTTCCAGCCGACCGAGCCCGCGCCCGGGCGTTACGTCAAGACGCGCTCGAGTTGAGCGACGCGTGCGAGCAGTCATCGCACGTGCTACGCGGCCCTGACTAACTCACGCTCGCCAAACACATGGCGATGTTCCAAACCACGCAACTCGTGTTAGAGGGGGCGGCCTTTCGCCGTGCCCCGCTACCGGGCTTTCCGGAATGGCGGCTTCGTCGCGACGACACGTATTTACCATCGTCAACTCAACGCGCATACCGTTGGCCAATCCGCTGCGCACCATTGACCCAAACCCATGAACGGGTTGACACGCCGAGCGCAATTTCCTGACTACACTTCATAGGCACGGGCGCACAAGCATGACCTCCTGGATGCAACGGTGCTTCCAGTGCGGTCACTTTATGCGCCGCGATTCGCGCCATCCTGGTGCGATGTCTATGGGAAATACGGCGTATGTCCAAAAGCCGGATTCGTGCAGCACTCATCGGTGTCTTCGTCGCCGCCATTGCGCCCGCCAGTCACGCGCAATACACGACCGACTGGCTCGCCAACACGTTTGGCACGCTCGCCGCCCACGTTGGTAACGGCGCACGCTCGATGTGGGTTGCGCCCGAGGGGGTCATCTACACGTCATCGCGCTGGGACGAAAACGCGGGCGGCGTAGCGCTCGCTCTATCAGAACGGCGCCGCGCGTGGCACCGTCGGGGCGCACGACGAATTTCAGGGCAGTGCCATTACCGGCAACGCGACGTCGATCTTCGTCGCGCTCGGTTACAGCCGCGCATTCGGCAGCGGCTCCGTGGGCCGCTACAACCGGAACGCGAATGCGCGCGACCTGCGCATTGCAGTCAGCACGTGGACCGGAATCCAGAACGCAGACGTGATTACGGGTCTCGCAACAGCGGGCACACTGCTCTACGCCAGCGACTACTACGGCAACCGCGTACGCGTGTACACGACCGACGGCGTCTGGCAGCGCGACATCGGCGTGCAGCAACCCGGCGCACTTGCCATCGACGGTGCCGGCAACGTTTGGGTGGCGCGCGAAAACGCTGGCGTGCTCGCGCAGTTCAGCCCAAGCGGCGCACTGCTGAACACGATCCAGATGGCCGCGAGCGCCCGTCCATCGGCGCTCGATTTCGACGCACCGACGAATCAGCTGCTGGTTGGCGACCAAGGGCCCGACATGAACATCAAGTGTTACACCCTGACCGGTGTGCCGGCGCTGGTCGGCACCTTCGGCGTGCAGGGCGGCTATCTCGACACCACCACGGGCATCAAGGGGCAAGTCGGCGACAAGCGCTTCACGCGCGTCGTCGGGATCGGCAAGGACGCAGCCGGCAATCTCTACGTGCTCAATAACGCGTGGGGTGGCGACTGGGATCTCGGGCGCAACGGCAGCACCGACATTCATTCGTACAACTCAACGGGCACGCTGCAGTGGACATTGCAGGCGCTCAATTTCGAGGCCATCGCGGCGCCCGACCCGGCAACGGACGGCGCGAACTTCTACAGCGGCAACACCATCTACACCGGTACGTCAGGCGGCACGTTCGTCGCGAACACGATCGATCCGTTCACCTGGCCGACCGATCCGCGACTGAACATGAGCGACTATCAGCGCGGCCAGTTTTTCGGCCAACTCGTCGTCGCGGGCGGCAACCGCATTCTCGTCGCCTCCGGTCAGAATCCCGACACGTTCAACTTCTTTCATTTCCATCCGTCTAGCGGGTATATCGCCATTCCCGACGGCTCGATTCCAGGCAAGGCGTTCAATACGAATACGAAGGTGACGGGCGGCTTCGCGATCGACGGCAATGGCGACGTCTGGGCCGGTCTCGACCGCACCAACCAGATATTCCACTACCCGCTAGCGGGCTTCGACGCGAACGGCAAACCGTCATGGGGCCCAGCCAGTACGATCCAGATTCCGCGCACCGTGCGGCCGCTCACGCGCATTGTTTATCAAGCGGACAGCGACACGATGATCCTCGCGCAAGGCATTGCGGGAAGCTGGGACTGGACGGCGATGAACGGTCACATCGAGGTCTATCACGGCTGGCAAGCGGGCAACACAAGCGCGCCGGGTCCGGTGATCGATCTCACGAGTCCGAATCCGAAATCGATCGCAGCGGCCGGACACTATCTGTTCGTCGGCTACGTGCATACGGTGCCGAATATCGACGTGTTCGACCTCGACACCGGCAGTCTCGTCACGACGCTGACGAACTCGAATCCAGCCGCAATCGATGTCGGCAACGACGTGGATTCGATGTATGGCATACGCGCGTACCTGCGCTCGAGCGGCGAATACGTGATCACGAAAGACAATTACAACGGATCGAGCATCGTGGTTTATCGCTGGCACCCGTAACCGCATGGCCTTTAATCGCGCAAGCAGTTCGACGAGCGCGACGCGATCCAACGACCCATTGTCGGACGCTTCGCGCTCGGTGCGATGGTTAAGGCGATGCGGGTCGCCAACAATGTACGTGCGCTGAAGCGGCACATGTTCGAGTCGGAAAACCGGTTTCGCGGCAGCGAAGATGCACGCGCAGTGACTCCGCATTAGGGCACGCTGCCGGGCCTGACCCCGCGCAGGCATGTGGGGCGTCTGGTTCGCGCGTTGAAAGCGCTTTGTTCGCGCGCTACCGTCCCCTGCCGTGGGCGTCCCTTCCCCGCCATTCGCTAGCATTTCTTCGCCAACGCACCCCATCGCAACGGTTAGCCCCGACAATCCATATAAGGCGGCTCCGCGTTGACCGCGCGAGTGGATCATATGAATCGTATTGCTTCGTAATGCAAATCAAGTAGTGGATGACTTGCGTTTCAAGTCATCGCGCTTTGCAGCGATACGTTATTGCGCTCCGCTAGTAACCGGCGGGGCCGCAACGACGATAGTTGCTCTGAACAATGCCGACGACGCACCAGGGGAGCGAGTCGAGGTATATCGCTTGCGCGCCTGTGGAGCGACGCGCGGAGCGGCTTTGCGCGAGCCAGACGCGGTTTTTGAGTCGGCTTGCGCGAAATTGGGGGGGACGATGAACCGATCAATCAAGCAGGCCGTGGTCTGGGTGCTCGTTTTAGCCCTGTCGGGCGCGGCCTATGCTGCGGCCGGTGGTAATGGCGGTGGGAACGGCGGTGGTAATGGTGGCGGGAACGGCGGTGGGAACGGCGGTGGGAACGGCGGTGGTAATGGCGGCGGGAACGGCGGCGGGAACGGCGGCGGGAACGGCGGTGGGAACGGTGGCGGGAACGGCGCAGGCGGTGGCCACGGCTCTGGGTCGGGCTCTGGGTCGGGCTCTGGGTCGGGCTCTGGGTCGGGCGCTGGCTCCGGCTCAGGCTCCGGATCGGGCTCAAGCTCTGGATCGGGCTCCGGATCAGGTGCAGGCGGCTCGGGTTCAGGCAGCTCCGGCGCAGGTAGCTCGGGTGCGGGCGGCTCCGGCGCGGGCAGCTCAGGCGCAGGCAGCTCAGGCGCAGGCAGTTCGGGTGCGGGCGGCTCCGGCGCAGGCAGCTCCGGCGCAGGCAGTTCCGGCGCAGGTAGCTCGGGCGCGGGCAGTTCTGGTGGAAGCAGCGCTGGCGCAAGCGGTTCCGGCGGAAGCAGCTCCGGCGCAGGCAACTCGGGGGCGGGTAGCTCCGCGGGCGGCGCGAGTGCAAGCGGGCCTGGCGGACATCTGGGCCGCAGCTCATTTGGCGTGAGTACACCTTCGGCCGTAGTCGAAATAGTGCCACCTCGCCCACCCGCGCCGGTTATGAACGCGTACGACCCACCGTCGCACGTCCTCGATTCGGACGCCCCCAAGAGCGCGGCGGCGGTGCCCGCACCACCCAGGAGCGACTACGCCGCGCCAACGAACGTGACCCCTTCGGTCCGAAGCACGACCGCTGGGGCAGCCACTACGCCGATTGCACACAACGCCCCGCCGCCGGCTGTCTTGGCCCCTGTTGCGGTACCGAGGCCCACTGCCGCGGCGGCGGCGACCGATTACGGTCCGCCAGCCATAACCGGCACGGGCAGCGGCGCCGGTCCCGCACGGGCTTCGAACAACTACGGCCCGCCGGCTGGTATGGCCGGCGTGGCCAAAACGGGTTTCGCGGTGGATACGGGCGGCTACGAGCCGCCGATACTCACCCCAACGCGCAGCGGCAAGGGAGCACAGGAGGCTCCCGACGAGCCAGCGCAGTGACGTGCGGTCCAGGTTCGGCGCGAGGTCGTGCGCCTGTCAAGAGCGCTCGCCATGACCGCATCGCTTTGGTATCGGCACGGCGCAGCGTTACCGTGCCGAATGCACAGACGTCGGTGTCGAACCGCGTGAAGACCGACGCGCCGTTCAGCGCGAATCGCAATCTGTTCGCGACAACCGGTGAGAATCTCAACAATCTTTACCGATTGATCGTCCAAACGATGCCTCGCACGCGAGCCTGAACGATCTCCCACCGACGCGCACCGCAAAAACCCGGCTCGTGCGTGGCAAAGACACGTGCAATCGAGCTACACGAATTCACGACAACGTGGCGGGCCCTGCGGCAAACAACCGCACCCCAACGCCGCATCGCGCGGGGCCATGCAATCCGTACGCATCGTAGACTGTGCGTTTCGACGCTCGTAGCCCCGGAACGCCGTCGTGCCCATTCACTATCTGCGCAGCTTCACCTCCGTCGAACGCACCGAGCAGGCCAACCTGCGGCTCGGCCGCGCACTGGCCTGGGTCGCCGGCGCGATCAATGCCGGCGGGTTCCTTGCCGTTGGGCAATACACGTCGCACATGTCGGGCATCGTCTCGTCTCTTGCCGACAGCGCCGCGCTCGGCAATAGCGCCATCGCGTTGTCCGCAATCAGTTCCGTCCTTGCCTTTGTGAGTGGCGCCGCGACTTCCGCCATTCTGATCAACTGGGGACGCCGCCGTTGCGCGCGCAGTGTCTACGCACTGCCGCTCATGCTCGAAGCCGCCCTGCTCCTGTGCTTCGCCGCGCTCGGCGCGAATCTCGAGATTCATCGTGTTCTCTTCGTGCCGCTGACGGTTGCCGTGCTCTGTTACGTCATGGGCGTGCAAAACGCCATGATCACGAAAATCTCGCACGCAGAAATCCGCACAACGCATGTGACTGGCATCGTGACCGATCTGGGCATTGAATTGGGGAAGGCGCTGTACTGGAATTGGGGCGTACCGGCTTCAGGATCGGAGCACGTGGCAGCCGATATGCAGCGCGTACGCGTACTCGGTTCCCTGCTCGGCATGTTTTTGCTTGGCGGAACGCTAGGCGCACTGGCGTTCCGCCATTTCGGATTTGCCGCGGGCGTGCCTTTGTCGATGCTGCTGGTGGTCCTTGCCAGCGTTCCGGTCACCGACGATTTGCGTCGCCTGCCGCTGCGCGACCTTTTTTGAGGACGACGTCGGTCTGACTGCCGATATCAGGCAACTTATTCGCTTATCAGAAACTTGTCGCGATTCTTCGCGTCCTTGATCCAGTTCGGTGCGCGGCCCCTGCCGGACCAGGTCGCGCCGCTTGCGGGATCGCGATATTTCGGGGCCGCCGCGTGATGCAAAAGCCCCGGCCTGCCACGGCGACTACCAAAGATGTCCTGCTCCGTGTAACCGAATTCGGCCACCTTTGCGCGGATATCGGCGAGAACCGTCTCGAACTCTTGCTGACGGGCAATCGCCGCTTGAGCCTCGAGTTCCGCGAGTTGCGCTTTGAGTTCCTTGTACGTTGCCACGAATCGTCTCCTGCACGTGGACACCATTCGCTAATCATAGTGGCTTTCGCGCGCGCCCCCTCTCAACGTGATCGCACGATCTTTGCGGCGGCGAAACCAGGCGGGCGCGGCAGATCGGTCAGGCTGCGACGAAGACGACTGCCCCCACGTCGGCGACCTGAGCGAACAACCGTACAAAACGATAGCTTTGCGCCTGGATAGTCAGTTCGTTGAGCCCGGAGCGCGTGCCCTCCAGTATCGCCCGGGCCACCGGCTCTGGAATTGCGCCAAGGTGCGCCCACTCCTCCTGCAACAGAGCGGGGTCACCCAGATACACCTCGCTTTTGCCGCCAGGCGTGCGAACGAGAATCAGGCTTCCCCCCTTGTCGAGTGCAAGCTCCAGATACTCTGACAAGGTAGCCAACGCCTCTGTGTCGACATCGTGGGAGGCATGTGAGTTCGAAGTCATAGGGTGACCACGCTGAGTAATGTTTCACTCACTATCGTACCCCTGCTCCTGCACATGCGCCTGAATTTGGCACGGGTTCAGGATCAGGGATGCAACCCGAACATACCGTGCCAGATCGCACTAAAGAGGTTTGCGTGACGGCGATCGTCGGCATTTTGCGACGCTTCGTCGCCTGCACGATGCGTTGCAGATGGCTGCATTGCCTCGTCCGGTTCCCCGGTTTCGCGCGGCGTGGCGTTGTCCGCCTGACGCGAAAGGTGCAGCGCGAGCGCACCGTCGGCAATACGCCCGGCCAACTGGGTTTCGCAATCGCCTGCGAGCAGTGCGCCAAACACGACGTCGCGGTTGTAGCCCTGCTCGGCAAAGCGCATGGCCACGGCCACGTAACGCGCGTACGCCTCCTGGCGCGCCGCCTCCTGCAAACGCGCCTGTTCCTCCTGCTCACGGGCAAGGCGCCCCATCTCCTCGGCATAGACCGCGTCATAGACGCTGCGCTGCACCGGATCGGAAAGAATCGCGTAAGCCTCCGTGATCTCCTGGAACTGCGCATGGGCAGAGGCTTCGCGTCCCATATTACGGTCGGGATGCGCTTTCATCGCGGCCCTGCGGTAGGCCCGCTTGATGTCCGCGTCGCTCGCGTCGTCGCTTACGCCCAGCAAGTCATACAACGTCGCCATGGCTCGCACAAATTGAAGTGAGATGCCGTCGATCGTAGCATGTCGTCGGCGGACACACCGGTCGAGCGTAGGCAATCGATCAATTATCCTAAGCAAATGGGCATCGATTGAAGACCTCTGCCCGCAGCGCCATAACGCAGCACGAGGCGGCTCAGCGTCGAACGCGTGTCCAGCGACACCAATCGTGGTGATCGAGATTGCGCAGCAAATCGGCCCGGCGCCGTTCGCGGCGGTAGTGAGCGGTGACACTAACTGCGGCTATCACAAGCACGATCGTGCCGGCAGCCATACCCAGCCAGGACTGGTCCACGTCAGCCTCCTCAGATCCATGCGGATCGCAACCCATTTGTGAGCAACGCACTCTGAATATAGCCGGTTCATGTGACAGGCTATGCGGTCTCGACCGCCAATCAGCGCACTCGGGCAACCGCTCTCAGAAGCGCATCGCCTTGCGGCGTCACTCGGGGCGTTGGGAAACCCGAATCGGGCGTATCGACAATAACCAGATGAAGGTCGCGAAGCGCCCAGAGTTCCTCGCGGTCCGGCTCGATACGCCCGGGCGCATTCTTTATCAGCATCAACGTGGCAAGTTCGTGGGGGCTCAACATGTTATTTCCCTCCCGCATGATCCCGCTTTTTTCTGCTTCGCATTGGATCGCGCCAGTGAGCGCACTCGTCGCTCGAACGCGATGCGCGCTATCTCAGCTTTGCCGCAGTTTCCGCCGCGATTTCCATATATGCGCGCGTGTAGCCAGCCGTCTGCGAAGCGACCCACGGCAATATATCGACCTGGTTGCGGACCAGTTGCTCCGGCGTCTGCGCCGACAAGATGCCTTCGAAATGCTCTCGGGACCCAGCGAATATCGACCTGCAAGTCGCGAGATTCAGGCGTGCCAGTTCACAAAAACCGTCGAACAGATGAGCGCTCATCGTAGTGATATTTGCGGCCCATGGTCCGCTTTCCCCGGTTGCGAATTGTTGATTAGACATACTAATTTATCCCCCGTGTATTTCATCAATCGTTATGTCTGTATCGACCGCGCTTGATGTATGGCTTCGCAACGCAAGAGACGTTGCCCGTTCAGAGACGAATGCCGGCGTCGATCTAGAGCCTTCATTCTAACTTTGTTAAATCCGCGAGATGACCAGGGATTGAGTCAGGAGTTTCCCCAATTCATTACGCAAACTCGTTGACCCCGAACTATGACGGAGGCGAGTTTCGAACAGGCATGCGGAAAATTGACTTGTCAGATTGGACTTAAGCCAGTCAGACAAGAAAGGGCGAACCACAGGTTTTGCAGCGGGGATGACGCAAGACGTCAAACAAGACAGCGCCGCGATGAGAAGTCAACGTAAGCGTTTGGCCAATGCTGTGCTCTGATGCAAATCAAAACCAAGGTGAGTTGGCAGATCAATGTGCGCCAACTTTCACCGCATTGCGTTGCGCAAGCAGCTCGCGTATGCGCGCCAGATGCAGGTCGCCGACGGCCGTATGGACGGGCTCGATCTTGCGGGTACGACGTGCAGAAGGAGGCCACGCACCCAGGTAGCGGCACAGCGCGGAAACGAACGGCCGCTTTCCTCCGCCAGCAAGCCGTTGGGCCGCCGCCGCAACGCGATCCGCACCTACATTTGCGAGCAGCCATTCAAACGCCTGACGGTCTTCGTCGTTCACAATGCGGATTGGCGATTTCATGCGACGCTCCTACTGGACGTAAACACATACTGTTAATTTATACAGTATTTTGCGTCAGTGCAAGGAAAGATCGGAAATCGCCCAGTGAGTGACCGCCACTGACATTTTTTGGGGGGGTTACTTGGCCGCTCGATTGGTCTGACGGGCTCCGGCCACAAGACCCACGGCGATCGGCTACCGGACAAGTCGACGCCGAGGAACCCAAGAAAAGTGCAGAAGCGGATGCAACGCCAAGGAGGCGCGACTGCGGTCCAGTTAGGGTCTCGCGCCCAGCAATCTGCTGTGCTTTTCCGCATCAGGAAATGCTCGATCAAGGCAGCAACGCCGACGCGGCGAAATGGGCAAGACAAGGCACACCGCGCGCGCTGTTCGATCGCGATCTCACAGTGCAGCGCCGATTCACGACGCTCGCGCGGAAAAATCGCAGCTGTGGCCGATCCGCTCTCTCATCTCGCAGCCGGCTTGCCGCGCTGATCAATCCATAGTCGAGCCCAGCGTGAGGCGTGCGCGACGGCGTGATCGGCCTCGAAAAAGTAATCGAGCGCTTCGAAACAAAACGACGATTCAAGCGCGGGCGAGCTGTTCTCGATGGTCAGGTTCGCCGCATAGCGTCCGCTTGGCAACGCATGCGCGGACGGTTCGACGTTGTATCCCTTGTATCGCATGAAGGTTTCCGTGAGCACACAGGCGGACAGGAGCGCCCGCGGCCTTTCATAGCTGTGCGCGAATCGCGCGGAGCCAAAGAATGCTTTGGCGATAGCAAATCAGCGTGAGCCTCACTTCGTCATCACGCTGTGCTTCGCGCCAGCGTGCTTCGATTCAACGCAAAGCACATATGGTTTGCGCAAATCGTTATTTTCCGGCGCCCTGGATTCAGGATTCGCGTTGCTCGAACACAGCGTCGCGCACATAAACCGTTGCGATGATCGATCCAATATAAAAAACCGCCACGTTGTGCGCGGCGGGTAACTCCACTTCAGGGTGTCCCGGAGAAGACCCCATGATCGTATCCATGCGGTTCACGCGCGTGAACCGACGGATCGATATAAGCAAATAACGGTGCCGGCTTGAGAGCGCCTGTCGCCTAGAAGCGATGCGTCATCCCGAAAATGGCCGCAACCGCGTGGCTCGTGCTCGAGTACGTCGAGCCGCTGAAGTTCGCCACGGCGGCCTTGCCGGTCGAATCCGTCCCCGCAGCAGCTTGATAGAAGCCATCCGCATAGAGCGACGTGCGCTTCGTGATCGCGTAGGTCGCGCCCAGGTTCACCTGGTTGTAGTGGGCACTGTCGTAGTTGCCGGCGCCGCTGTTGTGGGTATAGATATAGGCTGCGGCAAGCGTCAGGCTGGGATTGACTGCGTACTTGACGTTCAGTTCTCCCGAATTGAACGTGGCCGTACCACCATGGTATTGCGTGCCGTAGCTTCCGCCGGCGTTGACCTCGCCGAGATTCTGGAACTGCGTGTTCGAATACAGCACCGCCACCGTTACCGTCCCGAGCACGTACGAGCCGCCCGCAGTCACGATCTGCTGGGAACCGGCCGACGCATAGCCGCCAAAAATGCGGCTTGGCATGTTGTTGTTGGTGCCGGTGGCGGAGGTCGAGGAGTTCCCCTGATTGCCGAAGGTCGCGTAGTACGGGTCCTTCGTGAACATGTAGCTCGCGCCTAGTTTGACGGGCCCGTTGGCATACGCGAGCGCCACGTCCTTGACGGAGTTCTGGCCGAAGTTGCCGGCAACGTTGCCGAAACTGTAGAGCACGCCGAGCGTGAAGCCGCCGACGTTCGGGCTCGTGTACTTCACGGCGTTCTGGATGCGGTTGGACGTATCGACGTTGTCGACGTCGGCAGCGCGCGTGCCGTAACCGAGTCCCGAAGCGGCCCAGTCCGCACCCGATGCAAACGAGCTTGTTGCGTCGTTGCTGGCCGAGTACTGCCGCCCGGCGGTGACGGTACCCCACGTCACGCTGCTCAGGCCCACGAATGCCTTGCGTCCGAACAGCAGGCCGCCCTGCCCCAGTGCGCCGGTACCCACCGTGAAGCCGTTTTCGATATCGAAAATTGTCTTGAGGCCGCCGCCGAGATCCTCGGCGCCGAGCAGGCCCCAGCGCGACGACGTGCCGGACGACAGGCCGTACAGCGCCCCGCCCTTCACGTTGTTGTTGTACAGGAAGCCGGCATCGACAATGCCGTAAAGGGTGACGCTGCTTTGCGCGTGCGCGGCGCCGGCAACGAGGCCGAGCGAGAGAGCCGCTGCGCTGAACTTGTTGAATTTCATCTGCGATGAGTTCTTCGGTGATTGTGGACTAGTCGACAACGTGCGTGTGTAAGTGCAGCGGACCGGCATGAAGATGCGGCGGCGATCAGCAAAGTGCTGCCTTGCCGAATCCGCGGGCACCGAGTCTAGGCACTCCACATTCCTTTTCAAAACAAGTTATTTGTCTAAGCTTTACGACGGGCAAGCGGATCGTGGGCACCTCAGCGCAAAGCGATGATCCGTGAAGCGGGTCATTCATCTACTGCGATGTTGATTTGGATTCCTCTATATTTGATCAACGCTGGCGGAACAAAACGTATGACACAACCCACGGCACGCCGCACACAAGTGAGCTGCCCACATTCGAACGAATCGCGCTGAGCAAATCACGATAGGTTGGTTTGTTGCGGACCGAGCCGTCACTACACTCTTCAGCGACCTTCCATCTGACGCAATCGCAGTGGGCTACGTGGCGTGCGTTCCGCCGCTGCCCACAGGAGACCCTCACCACGATGAGCCGCATCCCCGCCCCCGTTCTCGATCACGTCGTCGTCAACGTCAAGGACCAGCTCGACGACGCCTCGCACACGTATCGCAAGCTCGGCTTCGCGCTGACCGCGCGCGGTCATCATTCGCTTGGGTCGAGCAACCACCTCGCCATCTTCGGCGAGAACTATCTGGAACTCCTCGGCTTCGAGCACGGCAAGAGCGTGGACCGTCCCGACATTGTCAACGCGCCCCCCGGCCTGTCCGGGCTCGTGTTCAAGACCGACGATTCGCTCGCGCTGCATGAAGCGATCACCGCGCGCGGCATTGCCGTCGAGCCGCCCGCCGAATTTTTCAGACCCGTTCAACTGCCGGACGGCGCACAGGACGCACGCTTTCGCACCGTGCGTCTGGGCGCCGAGCTGGTACGCAACGGCCGCACGTTCTTCTGCCATCACTTCACGCCGCAACTCGTGTGGCGCGACGAGGACCGGCGCCATCCGAACGGCGTGACGGATATTGTCGGTTTCGTCGTCGCTGCGCCTGCACCTGAGCAGATCGCGGACCTTTATGAGCGGCTGTTCGGGCCCGGCATCGTCGAGCGTGCCGGCAACGATCACTATCGCCTGCCGGCCGGGCGAGCGACAGTCGAGTTCGTCACGCCCGCCGAGGCAGAACGTCGCTACGGCGCGGTCGCGGCCACGCAAGACGGCAGTGAACGTTATGTGGCGCTCGATCTTCGCGTTCGCTCGCTCGATGCCCTGCGCCAATTGTTCGAGCGCAATGACGTCGCTTTTGCCACGATCGCGGACGGCTCCGTGCGCGTTGCCGCCGCGCACGCCGCGGGCGTTGCGCTGCGCTTCGTCGAAGGCGGCGCGGCATGAGCGAGGCAGCCGCCTTTTGGCATTACTTCGCTCCCGACTATGCTTCGGCGCGCGAACGGTTCGTCGCCAGCGCCCAACGCGCTGGCGCGCAACTCGCGAGCTACCGGCATCCGCATGCAAGCGGACCGGGCGGCATCGCGCTCAGCATCGACGTCGCGCGTCTCGGAGCGCAGCACGCGCCAAAGCAGCTTCTCGCTATCAGCGGTACGCACGGTCTTGAAGGCGCCGCGGGCTCGGCTGTGCAGATTGCGTGGCTTGAGAACGCGGCAGCCAGCCTGCCGCCCGATGTCGCCGTCACGCTCGTACACGGCCTCAACCCTTACGGTTTCGCGCACGCTTCGCGCACCACCGAAAACAACGTCGACCTGAATCGCAATTTCGTCGATCACGACGAGCCGCATCCGCACAATCCGCATTACGCAGCGCTGCACGAGTGGCTGATTCCGCCGCGCTGGGACCACGACACGCTCGCGGCCGCGAAAGCGGCAACCGACCGCTTTCGCGACACACACGGCGCCGACGCCCTCTTCAACACGCTCGCGAGCGGTCAGTACACACACGCTGACGGTCTGATCTACGGCGGCCGCGAACGCGAATGGTCGAACCTCACGCTGCAGCGTGTGGTCGAGGACCATCTGGCGCACGCACAGCGCGTGGCGTTCATCGACTGGCATACCGGCATCGGCGAATACGGCGAGCCGTTTTTTCTCTGCTTCAACGCGGAAGGCAGCGAGCTTCAGCAGCGCGCCGCGCAATGGTGGGGCGCCGGGCGCGTGCTGGGTCAGCGCCCGCACGGTCTCGCGCGGCCCGACTATCGCGGGCTTGTGTTCCGCGGCGTCGAGCGGTTTCTCGCGGGACGGCCGATGGCCGGCGCCGTGGTCGAGTTCGGCACGCGCGGGCCGAATGTGAGCCTCGCGTCGCGGCTCGACCAGTGGCTGCGTTTTCGCGCCCCGCAAGCACCCGAACCCGAGCGCGACGCACAACTGCGCGCCGATCTGCTCGATGCGTTCGTACCCGTTTCTTCGCTTTGGCGCGACAGCGTGATCCGGCATGGCCTCGCCATCACGGCGCAAACGCTAGACGGGCTCGCTCGCTGGTAACCAATATTCATCGTACTTCGAAGTTATCCACGTTTTCGTCTCCATCATGAAAGCTATTGTTTTGCGCGAGCACGGCGGCCTCGACAAGCTGCGGCTCGAAACTGCGTTCCCCGATCCGGCGGCCGGTCCCGGTGATGTCGTGCTCCGCGTGAAAGCCGCTTCGTTGAACTACCACGACGTGTTCACACGGCGTGGCATGCCCGGCATCAATCTGCCCTTTCCCGTCATTATCGGGCTCGACGTGGCGGGCGAAATCGTCGCGGTCGGCGAAGGCGTGCGCGACTGGCGGCCAGGCGATCGCGTGCTCGTCGACCCCATCGATCGCGTCGACGGCGGCCTCGTCGGCGAAACCACGCACGGTGGCCTGGCCGAACTGTGCCGCGTGCCGGCGCATCAGCTGATCCGCTTGCCCGACGATGTGAGCTTCGACGAAGCGGCCGCATTGCCGGTCGCCTACGGCACCGCACTGCGCATGATGCGCCGCATCGGCCAGATCGAGGCCGGCGAGCGCGTGCTGATTCTCGGCGCGAGCGGCGGCGTAGGCGTGTGCGCGGTGCAGCTCGCGAAGCTCGCGGGCGCGGAAGTGATCGCTTGCGCGGGTTCGCCGGAAAAGGCACAGCGCCTGCGCGATCTCGGCACGGATCACGTCATTCTGTACACCGAAGAAGACTTCATGCGGGCGGTACACGCGAAGTTCGGCAAGCCCGCGCGGCGACGCAACGCCGCGCAACGCGGCGGCGTGGACGTGGTCGTGAACTTCACCGGCGGCGACACCTGGACGCGTTCGCTGCGCTGCCTGCGTCTTGGCGGGCGCCTGCTCACCTGCGGAGCGACCGCGGGCTATGCCCCGCCTGAAGATATCCGTTACATCTGGACTTTCGAATTGCAGATTCGCGGCTCGAACGGCTGGGAGCGCGAAGACCTTCACGAACTGCTCGATCTCGTTCAGCGTCGCCAGTTGCGCGTGCTGATCGACCGGAAGTGGCCGCTGGAAGAAGGCGCGCAGGCACTGGCGACGCTCGAAAACCGCGAAGTGGTCGGCAAGGTGCTGGTGGCGTCATGAGCGAAGCGCGCGACATCCTCACGATCGAGCAGATCCAGCAGGCGTTCGACCGTTCACCCTACATCGCCTCGCTGCGCATGCGCGTGACCGGGGCCGACCACGAAGCGCAGGCGCTGCGCGTACACATACCGTTTCAGCCCGGTTTCGAGCGGGGCGCGGGCACGGGTCAATGGCATGGCGGCCCCCTCGCGGCGATCATCGATACCGTCGGCGACTTCGCGGTCGGCATGTTGGTCGGGCGCGGTCTGCCCACCATCAACTTCTGCGTCGACTATTTGCGGCCCGCCATCGAGACCGGCATCGAGGCCGTCGCCACCGTACGACGCCTCGGCCGCAGCGTGAGTGTGGCCGACGTCGAACTCTACAACGACAAAGGTGTGCTGCTGGCCATCGGCCGCGCCAGCTACGCCACCGCGTGAGACCACGACGGCTCGCGATCCCTCCAGAACCCACGCTACGCCGGCCCGTGCGGGTCGCCCCATTTCGTCATGAAGAAGAATCCGCCCTACTCCCGACGCTCCTTTCTTTCCTTGACCGCTCGCGGCGCGCTCGCGGCCGGTGCCGGCGTTAGCGGCATCGGCGGTCTCGCCACGGCGGGCCGCGCCATCGCGGCCACGCCCGCCCCGCAAACCGTCGCGCCCAGACGCGGCGGCGCGCTGGTGGCGAGCTGGGGCGGACTTGAACCCCAGGCGCTGTTCGTGCCCGGCGGCGGCGGCTCCAGCCCGCTGCAGACGTCCACGAAGATCCTCGAGCGCCTGCTCAAGCTCGACAGCACGCTTGCGTTCCAGCCGGTGCTCGCCACGAGTGTGAGCGCTTCGCCCGACTTCCAGACCTACACCATCAAGCTGCGCCCGAACGTGCGCTGGCACGACGGCCAGCCGTTCACGGCGGACGACGTCGTCTTCAATGTGCTCGAATACTGGAAGCCCATTTCCGCGGGCATCGCGCTCAAGACGCTGCAAAGCGCAAAGGCCCTAGATCCGCTCACGGTCGAACTGCGCTTCACGCGGCCCGTGCCCGACTTCTTCCTGAAATCGGTGCTCGCGGGTCAGTACCAGGTGCTGCTGCCGAAGCACCGCTATGCCGGCAAGGAAATCCTCACGAATCCGCTGAACAACGCGCCGGTCGGTACTGGCGCGTGGAAATACGGCGAGTGGGTGCGCGGCAGCCACGTCGAGTACCGGCGCAACGATCAATACTGGGGCGCGGGTCAGCCGTATCTCGACAAGCTGGTCGTCTCGTGGTGGGGCGACTCCGCCTCGCGTTCGGCAGCACTCGAAACCGGTGAGCTTGCACTCGCGTACTCAAACCCGGTGCCGGTGCGCGATATCGACCGGCTCGTGAAAACCGGCAAGGTGGTCGTCGATACCAGGGGCTACGAAGATTCCGCGTGGACGGTCACGGTCGAGTTCAACCAGCGCCGCGCCAACGTGCAGCGCCGTGAAGTCCGCCAGGCGTTGCTGCATGCCATCGACCGCAAGTTCATCGTCGACACGATCTACTTCGGGCGCGGCCGCCCCGCCGTCTCGCCGATCTTTCACAGCAATCCGCTCTTCTTCACCGACGACGTGCCCCATTACCCCTTCGACCCGAAGCGCGCAGGCGCGCTGCTCGACGCGGCGGGGCTGCCGAACCGCGAGGGCGGTCGCTTCACCGTGAACCTGCTCGCGGCCGCGTGGTTCGAGGAGAACGCGAAGCTCGGCCAGTACCTGAAGCAGGCGTTCGAAGACGTTGGCGTGAAGGTGAGGCTCGATTCCGTTGACCGCGCGACCGCGCTCAAGCGCATCTACACCGACTACGACTACGACATCGCCATTTCGAACTTCACCGCGCCGCTCGAACCGGTGCCGGTAGTCACGCAATATTTCACGACCGATGGCATCGTGAAGGGCGCGGCGTTCCGTAACGCGACCGGCTATTCGAATCCGGCCATGGATGCGCTCGTCGACAAACTCAGCACCGAGACGAACCCCGACAAGCGCAAGCAGCTCGCGCACGACTTCGCGCGCCTCGCCTCGACCGAGGTGCCGATCGTGCCGCTCGTCGAAATGCAGTCGTTCACGCTCGCACGAGCGAACGTGCGCGATTTCACCACCAGCTCGAACGTGCAGGGCGACTCGCTCAACGCGGTCTGGCTGGCCGCGTGAGAGGGGCGCAGCCATGATCGCGCGCCTGATCGTACGCCGGCTGTTGCAGGCCATTCCGCTGCTGCTGGGCGTCATCGTGCTCAACTTCTTCCTGATTCACTCGGTGCCGGGCAGCTTCCTCGACGTGATGACCGCCGACCAGCAGGTCACCGACCCCGCGCTGATCGAGCGTCTGCGCGTGCTTTACGGCATGGATCAACCGCTGTGGCAGCAATTGCTGCATTACATCGGCGCGGTCGCGCATCTCGATCTCGGCTACTCGTACCGGCACAACGAACCGGTGTTCGACGTGATCGTCGAGCACCTGCCCGCCACGCTCGTGCTGATGCTCTCCAGCATCGCGATCGCGGTGCTCGTCGGCGTAAGCGCCGGTGTGATCGCCGCGGTCAAGGTGAACACGTGGTGGGACTCGCTCGTTTCCGCCGCGGCCGTGCTGTGTTTCGCGGCGCCGAGCTTCTGGCTCGGCATCATGCTCATCATCCTGTTTTCGGTGCGGCTCGAATGGTTTCCCGTGGGCGGGATGACCACCATCGGCGCCGACTATGGCGGCGGGCTCGCGGGCCAGTGGCATGCCGCGCTCGATGTCGCGCGGCACCTCGTGCTGCCGGCCACCACGCTGGGGCTCTTTTATGCCGCCACCTATGCGCGCGTGATGCGCGCGTCGATGCTCGAAGTGAGCCGCCTCGACTTCGTTCGAACCGCCTACGCCAAGGGCCTCACGCGCCTGCGCGTCGTGCTCTCCCATATGGTGCGCAACGCGCTGCTGCCCGTTCTCACGCTGCTCGGCATCCAGCTCGGCGCGGTGCTCGGCGGCAGCATCGTCGTCGAGGCCGTATTCAGCTGGCCGGGCATCGGCGGCGTGCTGTTCGACAGCGTGATGAGCCGAAACTACCCTGTCGTGCTGGGCATCCTCGTGCTCAGCTCGCTGCTCGTCGTGCTCGCCAATCTCGTGGTTGACCTGCTCTACGCGCGGCTCGATCCGCGCATTCGTACGGAGGCGCCATGACGACGCTCGATCCGCTCGCCGGCACCGCGCCCGTTGCACGCGAGCCCTCGCCCGCGCGCGGCGGCGCATGGCGGCAGTTCCTGCGCCATCGAGGCGCGGTGCTGGGCGCACTGCTGCTTGTGTTCACGGTCGCCGTCGCCGTCGCGGCGGGCTGGCTCTATCCTGGCGACCCGCTGCGTATCGTCGGTGCGCCCGAGACCTGGCCCTTCCAGACGCACGACTTTCCGCTCGGCACCGACGCACTCGGACGCGACATCGCGGCACTGCTCGCGCACGGTGCGCGCGCCACGCTGCTCGCGAGCCTTTGCGCCAGCCTCGTCGCAACGCTGATCGGCGTCGCGATCGGCCTCGCCGCCGCGTGGTACGGCGGCTGGATCGACGCCCTTCTCATGCGCACGACCGAGCTGTTCCAGATCGTGCCCAACGTCGTGTTCGTGCTGACTATCGTCTCGATTCTCGGCCCGCGCCTGCAAAACACCGTGATCGCCGTGGCGCTCGTCTCGTGGCCGGCAATCGCCCGGCTCACGCGCGCGCAATGCCTGAGCTTCAAAAGCCGCGACTTCGTGGCGGCGTGCCGCACCGTCGGACTCAGCCCGTGGCGCATTGCGTTCGGCGAGATCCTCCCCAACGCGCTGCCGCCCGTGCTCGTGATGGGCACGCTCGTCATAGCGGGCGCGATCCTCTATGAATCGGTCGTGTCGTTCCTCGGGCTCGGCGACCCGAACCTCGCGAGCTGGGGCCGCCAGATCGGCGAGGGGCGCACGCTCATCAGGTCCTCCTGGTACCTGTGCGCCGAGCCCGGCATGGCGATCATGCTCGTCGTGCTGGCGCTCAACCTGATCGGCGACGGCCTGAACGACGCGCTCAATCCCGTGTTCCGCAAGCGCTAGGCGCGCGGTCGCGATTTTTCAAACTCATCAAGAAGGATTCCTGATCATGACACGATGGACCAATCTCGGCAGCCTGGTCGATCGCTCGCTCGATCTCGACAGCCCCGCCATTATCGATCTGCGTGACGCCTCGCGTCCCGTTACATGGACACACGCCGAGGTCGACCGTCTCGCGAACGGCGTGGCGGCCGCGCTCCTCGCGCGCGGGTTGCAGGCTGGCACGCATGTCGCCATCGCCTCGCTGAATCGGGCCGAATATCTGATCGCCTACTTCGGCATCATGCGGGCGGGACTCGTGGCGGTTCCGATCAACATCAAGCAGTCCCAGGAGAACCTGGACTACGTGCTACAGGACGCCGAAGTGGCGCTGGCGTTCGTCGACACGGACCGCCGCGAGGCGCTGGCCGCGCGCGTACCCGTGATCGACTTCGACGACGTCGGGCCCGAAGGCTTCGCGGCGCGCATCGCGCCAGCCGACTTCGAAGCCGTCGCCGCGAACCCCGGCCAGGTCGCGCAGATGCTCTACACGTCGGGCTCGACGGGCAAGCCCAAGGGGGTGCCGCTCACGCACGCGGGCCAGTTGTGGGCGCTCGGGGCGACCTGGGTCAAGCCCGCCGACCCTGGCGCGGAGCGCTATCTGCTCGCGCAGCCGCTCTTTCATATGAACGGGCTGTTCATGGCCAAGCGCGCCTTCTCGGTGAACGGCCTGCTCGTGATCCAGCCAGGCTTCGACGTGCCCGCCTACGTGGATGCGCTCGAACGCTACCGCATTACCGTGCTCGCCGCGGTCCCCACCATGTTCGCGCGCATCGTGAAGGACCCCGCGCACTACGCCGGCCGCGACTTTTCCGCGCTCGGGCGCATCATGCTCGGCTCCGCGCCGATGAGCTTCGCGTTGTTCGAGCGCATCCAGGCGGTGTTCGCGCAGGCGCGCATCGTCCACGGCTACGGGACCACAGAAGCCGGGCCGAGCGTGTTCGGGCCGCATCCGCAAGGCTTGCCCACGCCCCCGCTTGCCCTCGGCTACCCGCTTTCGGCCGATGCGGTGCGTCTCGTGAACGGCCCGGATGAAAGCGAAGGCGTGCTGCTCATGCGCAATCCCGCCGTGATGCATGGCTACCACCGGCTGCCGGAAAAGACCGCGCAAGTGCTCGACGACGGCTGGTACAACAGCGGCGACGTGATGCGCCGCGACGCGAACGGCTTCTTCTACTTCGTAGGCCGCGCCGACGACATGTTCGTCTGCGCGGGCGAGAACATCTATCCGGTCGAGGTCGAAAAACTGCTCGAGTCGCACCCCGAAGTGCGCCAGGCGAGCGTTGTGCCGCTGCCCGACGAGGAACGCGCCGCCGTGCCCGTGGCTTTCGTCGTGCGGCAGCCCGGCAGCGCGCTGTCGGCCGATGCGCTCAAGCAGCATGCGCTGGCGAACGGGCCAGCCTATCAGCACCCGCGCCGTATTGCGTTCGTCGCGGAACTGCCGTGGGCGGGCACGAACAAGGTCGATCGCCACGCGCTGCTGCAGCGCGCACGCGAGCTGGAAGCCGCCGGCGGCTGGAGTCGCGGCAAGCTGGCCGCGCCGGGAGTCCTCGCATGAGCGCCGCCCTGAACGTCAATGCCGCGCCCGGGAGCCTCGCGGGCAAAGTCGCGCTCGTCACGGGCGCGAGCCGTGGCATCGGCCGTGCGATCGCGCTTGCGCTTGGCCGGCGTGGCGCGTTCGTCGCGGTACATTTCGGCAGCGCGCATGAAAAGGCCGAGCATGTCGCACGCGAAATCGCCGATGCAGGCGGCCAGGCCTTCGTGCTAGGCGCGGACCTCGCCACCACCGATGGCGTGCGCGTGCTGCTCGACGGCCTGCGCGCCGCGCTGCGCGAACGCGGCCTGCCCGAAGCCTTCGACATCCTCGTCAACAACGCCGGCGAGGGCTTGCGCGCACGCATTGCCGAGGTGCAGCCCGTCGACTACGACCGCATCATGCAGGTCAACCTGAAAACGCCCTTCTTCCTGATCCAGCAGTCGTTGGCGTTGCTGCGCGACGGCGGGCGCATCGTCAACATCTCGTCGATGGGCACGCGCGCCGCCTATCCGCGCATGAGCGTCTATGCGCCCGCCAAGGCCGGGCTCGAAGCGCTGACGCTCGTGCTCGCCGCCGAACTCGGCAGCCGCGGCATCACCGTGAACGCCGTGCTGCCCGGCGCGACCGCGACGGACCTGAACCGCGACGCGAGCGACCCGGTCGCGAGCGTGGCCATCGCGCAAACCGTCGCGCTAGGCCGCGTGGGCCAGCCCGACGACGTTGCCGACATCGTCGCCTTTCTCGCAAGCCACGAGGGCCGCTGGGTCACGGGCCAGAAAATCGACGCAAGCGGCGGCCAGCGCCTCTAACCCCGGAAACGCGATGACTACGCTGCTCGAAGTACGCAACCTCACGGTCGACCTGCCCGCAGGCGCCGACCGGCCGCACGCGTTGCGCGACGTATCGCTCTCGCTCGACGAGGGCGAACTGCTGTGCATGGTCGGAGAAAGCGGCTCCGGCAAGTCGATGACCGCCGGCGCCCTGCTGGGATTGTTACCGGAAGGCGTGCGCGTGACGGGCGGCAATCTGCTGTGGCGTGGCGACACCGATTTGCTGACACTGCCGCACGCGCAGTTGCGCCGCTGGCGCGGTAGCCGCATTGGCATGATCTTCCAGGAGCCGATGACAGCACTGAATCCGCTGCGCACGATCGGCGACCAGATTGCCGAAGTCTTTCGCACGCACACTCGCCTTGGCCGCGGCCAGATTCGCGCGCGCTCGCTGGAACTGCTCGACGCCGTGCAGATTCCCACACCGGAACACGCGCTGCGCCGCTACCCGCACGAGCTCTCCGGCGGTCAGCGTCAGCGCGCGATGATCGCCATGGCGCTCGCGCTCGAACCGGCGCTCTTGATCGCCGACGAACCGACCACGGCGCTCGACGTTACGACGCAAGCGCAAATCCTCCATCTGATTCGCGACCTGCAGCGCCGCAACGGCACCGCAGTGTTGTTCATCACGCACGACTTCGGCGTGGTGGCCGAAGTTGCCGATCGCATCGCGGTCATGCGGCATGGCGAAGTCGTCGAACAAGGCGCGGCCCGCGAAGTGCTGAACCGGCCGCGTCATACCTATACGCAGACGCTGATCGACGCAGTGCCACCGGCGCCTGCGGCAGCTCGCGTCGACGCCGCGCCGCCCTTCACGCAAGGGGCCGCGCCGGCGTTGCTGAGCGTCGAGGGACTGACGAAGACGTACCGCGCCCGCGGCCGGCGCGCGCAAGCCACCGCCGCCTTACGCGACGTCTCGTTCGAGGTGCAGCAAGGCGCGACGCTCGGCATCGTCGGCGAAAGCGGCTCGGGAAAATCGACGCTCGCGCGCGCCATCATGCAACTCATCGCCCCCGACGCCGGCGCGATCCGCTACGGCGGCGACCTGGCCCACCGCGCCCGCACCCGCGAAACGCGCGCGCACCGCCTCGGCGTACAGATGGTGTTCCAGGACCCGTACGGTTCGCTGAACCCGCGGCGGCGCGTTGGCGACATCGTCACGCAAGGGCCGATCGCGCGCGGCGTGGAGCCGGCGCGCGCCTATACCCGCGCACGCGAACTGTTCGCGCTGGTCGGTCTCGCGCCCGACGCGCTCACGCGCTTTCCTCATGAATTCTCCGGCGGACAGCGTCAGCGCATCGGGCTCGCGCGTGCGCTCGCACTCGAGCCCAAGCTGCTTGTCGCCGACGAGCCGGTATCGGCACTGGACGTTTCGGTGCAAGCGCAGGTGCTGAAGCTGCTCGCGCGGCTGAAGAACGAACTCGGCCTGTCGATGCTGTTCATCACGCACGACCTGCGCGTGGCGGCGCAACTGTGCGACCGCGTCGCGGTCATGAAGGGCGGCAGCATCGTCGAGTACGGCGCGCCGGGCGAGATATTCTCCGCGCCGGCCCACCCCTATACGCGCACGCTGCTCGAATCGGTGCCGGGGCGGGACTGGAATCCGCCGCGGCGGCGCGAGGACACCGCGCTTGCGCAAACCGGCTGATCGCGCGAGCGCACGTGGGCGCTTGCGCGCTTGCGCACTCACACCGATCGCTCACCCGCGCTTGCCGCCGACCGCCTCCGGCGCCCGCCCCCTACGCCGTTAGCGGCCTGATTCGATTGCGAACCGCGCCCGACTTCGAGCCGGTACTCGCGCACGAAACCTTCGGGCTTGAAGATCAGCGCGAGTATCAGCCCCAGTCCGACCAGCATGAGCCGCAACGCCGCGAGCTGGCTCGAAGACAACCATGTCACGTAGTCGTTCAGGAATCGCGTGCCCTCGAGCAGCAGCACCACCGTGAACGTGCTGAGCAGCATGCCGCGATTGCTGCCCCTGCCGCCGATGATCACGTTCATGAACGCATACGCGGTGAGAATGGGACCGAATTGCGTCGGGTCGATGTACTGGTAGTAAAAGGCATGCAGGCAGCCTGCCAACCCGATCGCGCCGCCGCCCAGCGCGAACAGACGCAGGCGCAGCGCCAGCACGTTCTTGCCGAGCGTCGCGGCGACCAGCGGATCGTCGCGGATCGCGCGGGCCGCACGCCCGAGCGGTGCGCGCGCAACGAGTTCGAATAGCACGAACACGCCCGCGAGCAGCGCGAGCGTGAGGAGCAGAAGCGACGCGTCGCCCGCGACGGGCCGCGCGATGTTCGAGATGCCAAGGCTTCCGCGCGTGAGCCATTCCTCATGAACCACCACGAGCTTCAGACATTCCGCCGCACCGAGCGTGACGATGGCGAGATAGTCGTCGGACAGACGTATCGAGATGAGGCTGACACACGCGCTCGCCAACGCGGTAACGACGACGGCGAAGACCATCGCGAGCCACGGGTTGAGACCCATCTTCGTGAGCTGTGCGCACACGTACGCCGCCAGCATGTAGAAACCGAAGAGCCCGAAGTTGACGAGACCCGTCAGGCCCCATTGCGCGTTCAGCCCGAGCGCTGCGATGCCCGCAATCGCGATCAGCATCATCAGAGAAAGAAAATACGGCGCCATGTCCTTGACCTATCGAGTAACGCGCGCCTGCCCAAACACTCCCCAGGGGCGTGCGAGCAGCAGCGCGGCGAGCACGGCAAAAGCGACCACGGTGCGGTAGTGCGACGCAATGACGAGCGTCGAGAGTTCGGATGCCACGCCCATGACGAGCGCGCCGAACACGGCGGCCATCGGCTTGTCGATGCCGCCGAGAATCGCCGCGGCGAACACCGGCAACAGGTAGTTCCAGCCCATTTGCGGATCGAGCGTGGCGTCGAGCCCGACGAGCAGCCCGCCGGCCGTGGCGAGCGCGCCGCTCACGAACCACATCGCGGCCACCGTCCGGTTGAGCGAGACGCCGCGCACCGCAGCAAGCGCCGCGTTGTCCGCGACCGCCCGCATCGCCCGTCCCAGACGCGAATAGCCGAACAGCGCCCACACGGCGACGAGACTGCCGAGACCGACGGCAGCGATCAGCCACTGCTCATGATTCACACGCAAGCCGCCGAGCGAATCGAGCGACGGGAAACGCGTCGGCCGCGCCGGCTCCACGTCGTAGCCCAGCGGCGTGCCGCCCGCCACGAAGCGCACCGCGTTTTCCATGACCAGCGCGACACCCATGCTCGCGACCAGCAGCGTCACGCCGGAGCGGCCGCGCAACGGGCGATAGACCAGCCAGTCGATCACGACCGCGATCAGTCCGCCCAGCAGGATACCGGCCAGCGCCGCGAACTGGATTGGCCAGCCCAGCGCGACATTGAAGAAGTAGATCACGTAGGCCCCGAGCGTGAGCATTGCGCCGATCGCGAAGTTCGCGAAACGCAGAATGCTGAAGCTCAGCGCCAGCGCCAGTGCCGGCAGTGCGACGAGCAGGCCGGAGACGAGACCGTTGAAAAGGATCTGCAACATGGTGCGAGGTAATCAGAGAGTCTCGGGCACGCCGGGCTGCGTGCCGAGGTAAAGACGATGCAGCCGGTCATCGGCGAGCAGTTCCTGCGCTGGCGCGAGCAGGCGAACCTGTCCCGCGACGAGCACGAGACCGTGATCCGCTGCTGCGAGGCCGAGCTTCACGTTCTGCTCGATCATCAGCAGCGTGATGCCCGTCGCGCGAATGCGCGCGATCGATTCGAACAGCAGTGCCGCGTTGCGCGGCGAGAGGCCCGCTGAGGGCTCGTCCAGCACCAGCAGCGAAGGGGTCTGCATCAGCGCGGACGCGATCGCCACCATCTGGCGCTGCCCGCCGCTCAGCAAGCCGGCGCTCGCCGCAAGGCGGTCGCGGATCTCGGGAAAGAGCTGCAGAACGTAATCGAGCCGATCGCGCCGTGCGGATATCTCCATGCGTGGATGCAGAAACTCCCAGCCGAGCCGCAGGTTGTCGCCAACGGTGAGATTGGCGAACACATTGCGCTCCTGCGGCACATACGCGAGCCCGAGACGCGATCGCGCGAGCGCGTTCAACGCTTCGACAGGCTTGCCGCTTAGCGCGATCGATCCACGCGACAGCGGCAATAGCCCGACCACCGCCTTGAGCAGTGTCGATTTGCCCGAGCCGTTGGGCCCGACGACGGTGAGCGCGCCGCCCGCCTCCAGCTCGATATCGACGCCATGAAGAATGTCCTTGCCGGCGTATCCCGCATGCACGCGTTGCAGTGACAGGGCCGCGCTCATGCCGGCGCTCCGAGCCAGGCTTCCTGCACGCGCGCATCGGCGGTGACAGCGTCGAACGTGCCCTGGGTCAGCACACGGCCTTCCGCGAGCACATACACGTGATCGCACAGCGCCGCCATCAGTTCCATGTTGTGTTCGACGATGCCGAACGTCATGCCTTCATTGCGCAGATCCACAATGAACTCGCCGAGTTCGCCGATGAGCGCAGGATTGACGCCCGCGGCGGGTTCGTCGAGCAGCAGGATGGACGGTTCGAGCATCAGCGCGCGGCATAGCTCCAGCAGCTTCTTCTGACCGCCCGAGAGGACCCCCGCCGGTTCGTCGGCCAGATGTGTCAGACGTACGCGCGCGAGCAGCGACAGCGCCTGTTCCGTGGCCAGCGCTTCGGCGCGCCTCACGCTGCGGCGCGAGAACACTGCGCCCACGAGACTTTCGCCGCGCTGTGCGGGCGCGGCGAGCAACAGATTCTCGAGCACCGTGAGGCTATCCAGTTCGCGTGACAGCTGAAAGGTGCGTCCGATGCCCGCATGCGCGCGCGCATGGACCGCGAGCCGTGTGATGTCGCGTCCGCGCAGCATCACCGTGCCGCGCTGCGGTCGCAGCGTGCCCGCGAGCACATTGAAGAGACTCGACTTGCCCGCGCCGTTCGGCCCAACGAGCCCGGTGATCTGGCCGGCCCGCAAACCGAGCGATGCGCCGTCGAGGGCGTGCACGCCACCGAAAGCAACGCTGACATGCTCGGCGCTCAACGCAATGTCGTCGTTCATCCGAGCGTGTCGACCAGTTGATTCGCGCCGTTCTTGATGACGAAGTGCCCGTACTCGCGGTTGAGCTGATCGCCGGTCGGCGTGAAGCGGAAACTCGACCCCGCGCCGCTGTAGGCGATCGCCTGCTTCGCGCGCAGCGCCTTGAGGCCATCGACCGGATTCTCGACCGTTTTGGGATTCGGCCCCGTGCCGTTGACGACCGGCAAGATGAACTTCGCGAACACGGCGGGGTCGGCACTGCCCGCGCGTTCGATCGCAAGCGCCAGCACCGAAATCTCGTCCCACACGTTGGAAGGAAAGATTGCGAGCGTGTTCGCCGGAATGCTCGCCCGCTGCGCAAAGGTCTTGTACGCGGTCGAGCTTGCGCTCGGAATCGACTGAATATGATGAATGCCCTCGGCCACGCTCTTGCCGACGTTCTTGATGAATGCGCCCTCCGCGTCCGCCGCCGACGAGTTCGCATAGATACGCGAGTCGCTGAAGCCGCTGCGATAGACTTCGCGCGTGATCGCCGAGAGATCCGGCAGATAGCTCGGCAGGAACACGGCGTCGGGCTTCTTGCCGAACACCTTCTCCACTTCCGCGCGATACGAAGCCTGATCCGGGTTGTAATACACCACGTCGAGAATCTTCCCGCCACCCTTTTTGAAGGTATCGACGAACGGATTCACCATGCTCAACGTGAACGGCGTTTGCAACGCGAGCACCGAAGCCGTATGCGCGCCGTCTTTCAGCGCGGCGCGCGCGAAGGCCGCGCCCCAGTCGGTGCCGCGCGCCTGGAAGCGCCATACGAGGCCCTTGTTGTCGCCTTGCGTGACTTCGTCGCCGGAGCCGGTCACGAACAGCGGCACGCCCTTTTCGATGGTGAGCGGCTTGATCGCCATCGCAACCGCGCTGCTCCACACCCCTGTGATCGCCACGACCTTCGAGACGTCGAGCAGCTTGCGTGCGGCGGCAACGCCTGCGGTCGGATTGCTTTCGTCGTCTTCGACGAGGATCTCGATCTTGCGGCCGCCCAGCACACCGCCGCCCTCAGTGTTGATGAAGTCCGCAGCCTTTTTCGCGGCGTTGACCATGCCTTCGCCATAGGCGCCGCCCGCGCCGGTAAGTGGCGCGAGCAGCCCGATGCGGACAGGACCACGGTCCTGTGAAAATGCGAGACGCGGAGCGGCAAGTGCGGCAAGGGCGGCACTCGCCACACCCAGGAAGGCACGGCGGTCGAAGGTGGAATCGGACATGACGAACGGTGAAAAGCGGTGAAAAACGGTGAAAGGGAGCGGTTAAGCCGGATGCACGGCAGTCGGGTCTTCGCCGATCTGCAGCGCCTGGTTGAAGCGATTGAAGAAGCCGCACAGCGCGATGCGCAAGGTCAGTTCGACGATCTGTGCCTCGCTGAAGTGCTCGCGCAGACGCTCGAATACATGGTCGCGAATGCGCTGCGGCGCGTTGGTCACCGCGATCGCGTATTCCACCACCAGCTTGTCGACGGCATCCAGTTCCGGATGGTCCCGATACTCGAGCAACGAGCGCGCACCGGCCTCGCTCACGCCTTCGATCGCGAGACGCGGTGCGTGATTGCTCACGCAGTACTCGCAGTCGTTCAGCAGCGAGACCACGACGATCGCCATTTCGACGTACCGGTACGGCACCGCATTTCGCGCTTTCAGTGCAAGCAGCATGCGCGGCAAATGCTCGACCGCGGGCCCGACGTGCGAAAGTACGGAGAACTGATCGGCGAAGTGTGCGCCATTACCGGTGAATGCATCGAAGCGTTCACGCAGTCCGGCGGAAAAGTTGGAAGGATCGGGTTCGCTAACGCGGGGCATAGGGGGTTCTACCGTGAAAGGAAGTGGATGAAGGGCTCGTACTCACTACGCCGCGCCGGAATCGAAGCGCAAGCGCGCGCCCACGTGTGGCGCTTCGAGATGCGCACCCTGTCCGAGCAGTTTCTCGCGCAGCGTGCCTTCTTCATAAGATGTCTTGTATGCGCCGCGCCGCTGCAGTTCGGGCACGAGGTAATCCACGACATCGTGGAACGTGCGCGGAGATTCGACCCACGCGAGATTGAAACCGTCGATGCCGGTTTCCTCCACCAGCGACTGCAGTTCGTCCGCGACCTGCGCGGCATCGCCGACGATCACGGCGCCGCGTCCGCCGATCGTCACGAACTCGACCGCGTCACGCACCGTCCATTCGCGATCCGGATCGAGCTTGCTGAACGACGCGAGCGCGGACTGGCCCGCATCCGTATCGACATAGTGCAGCGTATCCTCGGGCTTGTAACGCGACAAATCGATTCCCGTCCAGCCTGAAAGCAGCGCCAGTGCGCCCTCGTAGCTCGCACGTTGCCGGTAGGCTTCGTAACGCGCCTGTGCCCGTTGCGCGGTTTCGTCGACGATGACGGTGCACATTGCAAACAGCAACGCGCTGTTGGGCGCGCGTCCCGCTTCTTCGAGCGCCGCGCGGATCGCCTGGACCGATTTGCGAAGACCGTTGCGCGTGGGCGCGCCAACGAAGATACATTCCGCGTGCTTCGCGGCAAACTGCGTGCCGCGTGTGGACCCGCCGGCCTGAAACAGCAGCGGCGTGCGCTGCGGCGACGGCTCGCACTGGAAAATGCCTTCGCTCTGGAAGTAACGGCCCTTGTGCACGATCGGGCGAACCTGTTGCGGGTCGGCGTAGATGCCTCGCGCCGCGTCCCGCTTCACGGCCCCGTCTGCCCAACTCCCCTCCCACAGCTTGTAGCAAACCTCCAGGAACTCGTCGGCGCGATCGTAGCGTTCGTCGTGCGCGCGCAGTTGCGTCTCGCCAAGACTGCGGGCACCGCTTTGCAAATACGACGTCACGATGTTCCAGGCTACGCGTCCTTTCGTCAGGTGATCGAGCGTCGTGAAACGTCGTGCAAGCAGGTAGGGGGCTTCATAAGCGACCGAGACGGTCACGCCAAAGCCGAGCGACTTTGTGGCGTGCGCCATCAGGGGAATGAGCGGGACGGGATCGTTCATCGGCACCTGCGCGGCCGTGCGAACGGCGGCTGCGGGGCTTGCGCCGAAAACGTCGTAGATGCCGGTCACGTCGCCGAGGAAGAGTCCGTCGAAGAGTCCGCGTTCCAGCACTTTTGCGAGGTCGACCCAGTAGTCGGTATCGAGGTAGCCGATTGAATTGTCGGCGGGGCCGGTCCACTGTCCGGGCGCAAGATGCCCGACACAATTCATCATGAAAGCGTTCAAGCGGATCTGGCGGGGCATGGCAGCAGGGAACGGCGTGTGAAACGGCTGATTGTATTGCTCGCTCATGGCCAGGTGAACGCTGCTCTTCTTATATCCTTATGGGGGCCTTCATCAAAAGCAGCACACGATTTCGAATATGGTCTTGAAGCATTGCGCAATGCGCTGTGAGAGCACGGCCATTGCGGACTCCATCTAGCCGATGGCAGGCGAACGCACGATCCGCACGGTGATTTCGGGCTTGAAGTCGCTCACCTGCACGACGGATACCGGAAATGATTCGATGTTCGTATTATCGGCGGCCGATATGTAAATCTCGAATTGATATTGGCCGTCGTTCAAGGCGAAAACCATAATCGGCAATGAGCGGCTCTCGCCGCACACGCGCGCTCGCCCTGGCGTGAAACGCGCGCTCTCAACCCCGTCTGGACCGCTGCGGGCGCGAACGCTTGCGCCACACGGTGATACGCCTCGCGCCAGCGCCTGCATACAGGAGGTAACGTCTTGAGTACTACTGATCGGGCAGCTATGGCTCGGCGTGCTCGGTCAGGCCTCATAAGCCGCGCATTTTCGCGCAGCAAAGCGTTGCCGGCCGCTGTCCTTACGCCGACGAATTCCGTACAGCGAACCTGCACAACGATACCTGCAAAGGCTATCGGCAGCCCGACTAGTTCCCGCGTTGGCACGAACGCATTGCGGCGCGCGAGGCGCGCCGAATCCCGTTTCCACCACTGGAGGCACGATGAGTATCGACCGCAGGGCTTTCCTGCAACTTTCCGCGAGCCTGCTCGCGAGCGGAGCCGGCATGCCGCTCGCGGCGCGCGCACAGACGGCCGCCGCATCCCCCACGCCTGCAGCGGGCGGCACCCTCACCTACGCGGTCCAGCAGGAGCCCCCCGGCCTCGTCTCGCTGCTCGACACCAATACGGTGATCCGCAACATCAGCGCGAAAATTTCCGAGGGACTGCTGCGCTATGACGCACAGTTCCGTCCGCAGCCGCTGCTCGCGGTGCGCTGGTCGGTGAGCGACGACGGCCTGCGTTATACGTTTGCGCTGCGTCCCGACGTGCGCTGGCACGACGGCCAGCCATTCACATCGAACGATGTGCGTTTTTCCGTACTCACGCAAAAGCGCCTCGGCCCGCGCGGGCGCATCACGCTGGCGAACGTCTCCCGCGTGGACACGCCCGACGCGCTGACAGCCATACTCGTGCTCGACAAGCCCACGCCGTATCTGCTCAAGGCGCTCGCTTCGGCCGAACTGCCGATCGTGCCGCAACACCGCTACGGCGAAGGCGATCCCGCGACGAACCCGAACGTGCTCGCGCCCGTCGGCACGGGTCCGTTCGTTTTCGACAAATGGGTGCGCGGCACGTACATCAGCCTCAAGCGCAACCCGGACTACTGGCGCAAGGGCGCGCCGCATCTCGACCACGTGGTGTATCGCATCACGCCCGACCAAGGCGCGATTTCGGCGGCGCTCGAAACGGGCGAAGTCGACGCCGCCACCAACGTCGCGCTCGCCGACTTGCCGCGGCTTGCGAGCCTGCCACATCTGCGCGTGGACGACAGCTATGACGCGTACCTCAACAATGCAGCGTTCCTCGAATTCAATCTCGACAATCCGGTGTTCGCGAACGCCGACGTGCGCCGCGCCATCGCGCATGCGGTCGATCGCAACTTCCTGCGCGATCACGTGTTCTACGGCCGTTCGCAGGTTGTCAATTCGCCGGTGCCGCCCGTGCTCGCCGACTACTACGACGACAGCACCTTCGCCTATTCGTACGATGTCGCAAAGGCCAATGCGCTGCTCGACGCCGCGGGTCAAAAACGTGGCGCGGACGGCCAGCGCTTCACGGTGAAGATCAACTACATCACCGGCAGCGATTTCCGGCGCAGCGCCGAATACCTGCGTGCGGCGCTGTCTCGCGTGGGCATCAGGGCGACGATTCTCGACGGCGATCTGCCCACGTATCTGCGCCGCGCTTATACCGCACGCGACTTCGATCTCAACATCAACGGGCTCGGGCGCCTCTACGACCCGACCGTGGGCGTGCAGCGCATCTATTGGGGCGACGGCGTGACGCATCCGCTCATCTGGATCAACGCGTCGCATTACCAGAGTCCGGAGGTCGACGCGCTCTTCAAGGCAGCGGCCGTCGAGCAGAACGACGCTCGGCGCGCGGCGAACTTCAAGCAGATCCAGCAGATCGTCGGCCGCGATTTGCCCGTGCTCCCGCTCGTGACCGTGCCCTCGGCGGTACAGGTTTACAACCGCCGCGTGCACAACCTCAACAACAGCATCGATCTCACGGCCGGAGACCTGTCCGACGCATGGATCGCACCGGCCTGAGCCGACCCGACCACAAGGAAAGCCACACCATGAGCACCACCAACCTGCACGACACCGACACCGACAACGACACTGCCAGCGTGCTCGATGCGCTCACCTTCGCAAGCGCGAGCGAACAAGCCCGCGCGCTCTCCGAAGGCCGCGTGAGCGCACTCGAGTTGCTCGAACACAGCCTCGCGCGCATCGACCGCTTCGACGGCGCGATCAACGCAGTCGTCGTGCGCGACGACGAACGCGCCCGCGCCGACGCCCGTGCCGCGGACGCCGCGCTCGCACGCGGCGAGCGCAAGCCACTGCTCGGTGTACCCATCACCGTGAAGGAATCGTTCGATGCCGAAGGGCTTGTCACGACGGTCGGCAAGCCAGAATTGGCTGAAAACCGCGCGCAGCGCGATTCAGCGGTGGTCGCCGCGTTGCGCGAGGCAGGCGCAGTCGTGATCGGCAAGACCAACGTGCCGCTCGGGCTCACCGATTTGCAGAGCTATAACGCGGTCTATGGCAACACCAGTAATCCGTGGGACCTTGCGCGTACGCCTGGCGGCTCATCGGGCGGCGGTGCGGCGGCCGTCGCGGCGGGCTATGTCGCGCTCGAAGTCGGCTCGGATATTGGCGGCTCCGTGCGTATTCCGGCGCATTTCACGGGCGTCTATGGGCACAAGGCGAGCTATGGCCTCATCGCCACGCGGGGCTCGGGCCTGCCGCCCGGCCGCCACGCACCGCGCGATCTCGGCGTGGCCGGGCCGCTGGCGCGCTCCGCCGCCGATCTCGATCTCGCGCTCGGCCTGCTGCTCAACCGCGACCCGGAGTTGAACAAGGCGTGGCGCGTCACGCTGCCGCCGCCGCGCCACTCGCGGCTCGCCGAGTTTCGCGTGCTCGTGATCGATCGCTGGCCGGGCGTGGAGCCGAGCGCCTCGGAGCGGCTCGTTGTCGATCGCGTGGTCGAGCGCCTGAACGCGCAGCGCGTGAAATTCCGGCGCCCTGCCGATCTACCCGAAGGCCTGCTGCCTGATCTGCGCACTTCGCACACGGTGTACCGGACGCTGCTCGGTTCATCGGCGGTGCAGCCGTTGCCCGACAAGACTGCGCAAGCGCGCCTCGCCGCCCTCGCGCACGACGACGACAGCCACGAAGCCGCCACGCTGCGCGCGCCTTCGATCTCGCATCGCGACTGGCTGGCCGCCAACGAGCGCCGTTTCGCGCTGCGCTCGCAATGGGAAGCGCTCTTCGAAGCGTTCGACGTGGTGGTCACGCCCGTCGCCCCCACGCCGGCTTTCCGCCACGATCACAGCGAACCCAAGGACCAGCGCGGGTTCGCCGTGACGTTCGCGGACGGCGTGCGTACGCTGCGTTTTAGCGACTTTTTCTACTGGGCCGGCTTGCCGGTGCTGCCCGGCCTGCCCGCGACGAGCTTCCCGCTGGGCCTGGACGACGACGGACTGCCGATCGGCGCACAGGCGGTCGGACCGTGGCTGGAAGATCGCACGCCGATCGCGTTCGCACGCTTGCTGGAAGATGCGTATGGCGGCTTCCAGGCGCCGCCGGGCTATGGCTCGGGCGAATGAGCGGCACGACTGCACGTCGCGCCGAGTGGCGGACACACGGGCCGCGCGCTCAGGAGGCGGTCTGCGCCGCGAGCGGGCCGCCCAGGTAAGCGTCACGAATGCGCTCGTCGGCGAGCAGCGCGCCAGCCTCGCCCGCGAGCACCACACGCCCGGTTTGCAGCACGTAGCCACGATGCGCGATCTGCAACGCGAGGCTCGCGTTCTGCTCGACCATGAAGAACGTCACGCCCTGTGCGTTGATCGTGCGGATCAGGTCGAGCACCTTGTCGACATAAAGCGGCGACAGTCCCATCGTCGGCTCGTCCATGCACACGAGCCTCGGTCGGCTCATCAACGCGCGCGCCATCGCCAGCATCTGCTGCTCGCCGCCGGAGAGCGTGCCCGCGCGCTGGCTGAGCCGCTCCTTCACACGCGGGAACAACGTCAGCATGCGTTCGTAGTCCTCGGCAATGCCTTCGCGGTCGCGCCGCGTGAAGGCGCCCATCAGCAGATTCTCGCGTACGCTCATGTCACCGAACAGCCGCCGCGCCTCCGGCACGGAGGCGATCCCGCGGCGCACGATCTGTGCGGTGCTTAGCCCGTCGAGCGGCGCGCCGTCGAAGTTCACCGTGCCCGCGCGCGGCTTGTGCAGGCCGAGAATCACCTTCATGGTCGTCGATTTGCCACTCGCGTTGCCGCCTAGCAGGCAGACGATCTCGCCGCGCGGCACCTCGACAGTCACGCCGAAATGGACCTGACTCTGGCCGTAGAACGTGTCGATGCGCTCGAGTTTCAGGAGCGGCGTGGTCATGGCGCGGCGCTCGCGTGAAGCGTCGTTGAAAAGTGGAATGACGTGCGCCTCGCTCATAAGCCCACCGCACGCGATAGATCATCGGCGCCGACATGGCGATGACCGAGATAGGCTTCGATCACTGCCGGATCATGACGCACCTCGTGCGGCGCGCCCGCTGCGATGACGCGGCCCTCGTCGAGCACGAGCACGCGGTCGGACAGCGTCATCACGAGTTCGAGTTTGTGCTCGATGAGCAGAATGGTCAGCCCTTCGCGCTTGAGATCGAGCAGCAGCGCGAGCATCTCGGCCGTTTCGGATTCGTTCATGCCGGCGGTCGGTTCATCGAGCAGCAGAATGCGTGGGCCGAGCATCAACGCGCGCGCGATCTCCACGCGCCGCCGGTTCGCATAGGAAAGGCTATGCGCGGGCTGATCGACGCGCGGCGCGAGACGCTCGCCAAAGCGCGCGATCACGGCGTGCGCTTCGGCGCGCAGCGCCGCCTCCTCTCGCCTCACTGCGGGCGGCTGGAACAACGCGCGCAGCAACTCCACCACTGCCCCCGCAACCGGCAAGCCTTTGCGCGCGGCGTCAAGGCGTGCATGCGCGCCCATCAGGACGTTGTCGAGCACGCTCAGGTTGCCATATACGCGGCCGTGCTGAAACGTGCGCGCGAGACCGCGCGCGGCAAGCTGCTCGGGCGCATAGCCCGTTACATCCTCGCCTTCGAAACGGATCACGCCTTCATTGGGCATGTCGGCGCCCGCGAGCAGGTTGAAGAGCGTGGACTTGCCCGCGCCGTTGGGGCCAATCACGCTCACGCATTCGCCTCGCGCAATGGAAAAGCTCACGCCCGCAACCGCGGTCAGTCCGTCGAACCGGCGCGTGACATTACGCACGTCGAAGAGGATTTCGGCTTGCGCCGTGGAATGGATGGACATCGCAGATCCCCCTTCAGACCGAACCGAACAGACCCTGCGGCCTGAATCGCACGAGCAACAGAAGCACGACACCGTACACAAGCATTCGATACTCCGCCGCGAAGCGGAACAGCTCAGGCAGGCCAATCAGCGCCGTCGCGCCGATCAGTGCGCCCGCAACGTTTCCGAGTCCGCCCAGAATCACCATCGTCAGGCCGAGAATCGACACCTGCGAATCGAAAGTCTGGTAGTTGATATAGCTGTACAGGTGCGCGGCAATGCCGCCGCCTATCCCCGCCGCGAAGCCGCCCCACGAAAACGCAAGGGCTTTGTAGCGGTTCGGACGCACGCCGTACGCGCGCGCGGCCACGTCATCTTCGCGCACCGCGCGCCATGTGCGGCCCAGATGCGAACGCAGCAGCCGCAGTTGCAGCAACGCGAGCACGATCAGGACGGTGAGCGTGAACCAGTAAACCTGGCGCGCACCTTCGAGCGTCCAGCCGAAAAGCGAGAGCGGCGCGATCCCCGACACACCGATCGGGCCGCGCGTGAGACTGTCCCAATTGAGCACGATCAGTCCCACGATTTCGCCAATGCCGAGCGTTGCGATCGAAACGTAGTGGCCGCGAAGGCGGAACGACGGATAGACCAGCAGCGTGCCGAGCGCCGCCGTCAGCAATCCTGCCAGCACAATGGTCAACGCGGGCGTCCATCCGAAATGGGCGCTGAGCAGCGCCGAGGCATAGGCGCCGATCAACAGCAGCGCCGCGTGGCCCAGCGAGATCTGCCCTACAGTGCCCGCCACGAGCGTGAGACTCAGCGCGAGCAGGCCATAAATCCATGCGTTCGTGAGCGTTTGCAGCACATACGGCGAAGCGACCACGAACGGCAGCGCGGCCGCGATCACGATCAGGGCGGCGATCGCGGGCCTGGGCACGCTCAGCGCCCGCCGATTCGAAACAAAGGTGCCCGTGAGCGGCTCCGGCGGCAAGCGCCGGTTTGCGCTGAACAAGCCGTTGGGACGCCACACCAGAAACGCCAGCAGCAGCACGAACGCAAACAGATCGCGATAGCTCGTGCCAAAGAGCGCCACGCCATAGCTCTCCACGAGCCCGAGAATGAGGCTGCCCGCGATCGCGCCCGGCACATTGCCGAGCCCGCCGATCAGCAGCGCCACGACGCCTTTGAGCGTGGCCTGGAAGCCCATCGCCGGGTCGATGCTGTTGTAGTACATGCCGACGAGCAGCCCGCTCAGTCCGCCGAGGCCGCACGCGATGGCGAACACCGCACGGTTGACCGCGTTGACGTCGACACCCATCTGCTGCGCGGCGTCGCGGTCCTGGGCCGTCGCTCGCACGGCCCAGCCAAGGCGGCTGAAGCGCAGGAAGGCATAGAGCACGCCGGCCGCACCGATGCCGATCGCCGCGATCAGCACGTCAAGCGAGCCCAGCGTGGCCCCGCCGACCGCGAGCGTCCAGTTCGGCAGCGGCGACGGCACGGGGCGCGGATCGGGCCCGAAGGCGAGCTGCGCGAGCTGATCGAGCACGAAGCTGATGCCGATGGTGGCGAGCAGCGGTGCGATGCGCGCGGCCCCTTGCAGCGGACGCAAACCGATGCGCTCGATCGCCATGCCGAGCAGCGCGCATCCCGCCACGGTGGCAATGAGCGCGAGCGGCAACGGCAGGCCGAGCCGCGTGAGACACAGCCAGCCGATGAACGCGCCGACCATATACACGGAACCGTGCGCGAAGTTGATGAGGTGCGAAACGCCGAAGATCAGCGCCAGCCCAACCGCCAGCAACGCATAGATGTTGCCGACGATCAGGCCGTTGAGGGTGTAGTCAAGCCATGCGCTCATGGTCGCGGAAGTTCCGTATGGGAAGTGCGAAAAACACGGCGCCTACTGCGCGCGCAGCGCGCGAACTTGCCGTCCTTGACGACGAGATCCTGATTCTTCGCGCCCGCCACGCGGCGCGTTTGCGGGTCGAAGCGAAAGCGCCCGAAGATCACGCTCGGCACATCGTCGATTTGCGCGAGGCCGTCATGCACAGCGGCGCGCGTCGCGCCGTAGCGGCGCAACAATTCACCCGCGAGGATCATCGCGTCGTAGGCGCGCGCGGCGAACGTGTCGGGATCGGCGCCGTACTTCGCGCGATAACGCTGCACGAAGCTCTGCACCTCGGGGCGCGGATCGCCGGGAAAGAAGTTCGACTCGGTATAGACGCCGCTTACGGTGTTCCCGCCGAGTTCGAGAAACTTCGGCGAATACACCGATCCGACGGCGGCAATGGGCAGCGTGACACCCGCGGTGCGCGCCTGGCGCACGATCTGCGCGCCGTCCGAGTAGTAGGAGATCAGCACGATCGAATCGGGGTTGGCGCTGCGCACGCGGGTGAGTGTTGCGCGGAAATCCTTTTCGTCGGGCGGGTAACCTTCGGCGGCCACGATCTGCGCGCCGTGTGCACGCGCGGCCTTCGCAAAGATGTCCTCGCTGGTGCGGCCCCAATCGCTATTCAGATAAAGCACGGCGATCTTCCTGAAGCCAAGGCCGCCGGTTACGTATTTCGCGAGCATCGGCTGCTCCTCCGCCTGGCTGATCGCCGTGCTCCACATATAGTCGCCGCCCTTGGTGAAGTCGGGATGCGAGTTCGTGAAGCCGAATTGCACGAGCCCCGCGCGCTGATAGACGGGCGAAGCCGCCATCGAAGCGCCGCTCGAGAGGTCGCCCAGTTCCAGCAGGATGCGGCTGTCGCCCGCGAACTTCTGTGCGATGGCCACGGCCTGGCGTGGGTCGCTGCGGCTGTCTTCGAAGTCGTATTGCAGCGGGTGGCCATGAATGCCGCCGCTGCCGTTGATCTGATCGAGCGCGAGGTCGAAGCCGCGTTTCCACTGCTCGCCGTACTGGGCGTCCTGACCGGTTAGCGGTCCGCTCACGCCTACCCAGTATGGGTCGGCGGCGTGCGCCGCGCACGGCAGCGCAAGCGCGCCGAAGCACGCCAGCGCGCGCAGCCACCTGAATGACGCCAATGCGCCGCCCTCTTTGCCTACCCCGTTTGCCATGCTCTGTTCCCGTACAACGGATTGATGTGCCGAGATCTAATCACGCGGCAAAGAGGCGGACCAACCAAGTTTCGTGTCAAAGCTTTTAAGCGCGGCTGTGAAATGCTTATTCGCATTGCTGAAATGCGCTTTGTGCCTGTTGAACGACGCGCCCGGCGCACTTCACGAAGCGGAACCGGGCCCTTGTGAACCGCATATCGATAGTTGAATCGCTTTGTTGTGCAGAGGGAGGGCACGTTGGAGACTCGACAGGAAATCGCTTTCCATTCATGCGAACTCAACGAATCCACAAAGGAAGCACAGCCATGACGACATCATTTCGCGGTGCAAGACGCAAGCTGCTCGCCCGCCTCGCGGTTGCGCTCGTGCTCGCGCCAGGCGGTGCGGGCTTTCTCGCGTTTGGCACAAACGCGCAAGCCGCGGCTGCGACGGGCGAACCTGTCTGGTTCGGGGTGAGCGGTCCGCTCACGGGCCCGAACGCGCAGTACGGCGCCCAATGGCAAGCGGGCTTCGATCTCGCGCTCGAGCAGATCAACGCGCAAGGCGGCATCAACGGTCATCCGCTGCGCTACGTGTTCGAGGACAGCCAGAGCGACCCGCGCCAGGCCGTCACCATCGCGCAGAAGTTCGTCTCCGATCCTCGCATCCTGATCGAGCTCGGCGATTTTTCGAGCCCGGCTTCGATGGCGGCCTCGCCGATCTATCAGCGCGCGGGCCTCGTGCAGCTCGGCTTCACGAACTCGCACCCTGACTTCACCAAGGGCGGCGACTATATCTGGAGCCCATCGGTCAGCCAGGCCGACGCGCAGCCGCTCATCGCCGATCTCGCCGTGAAGCAGGGCTTCAAGCGCGTGGCAGTGCTCTATCAGAACACCGACTGGGGGCGCGCCAGCAAGGACGTGTTCGTGAAGGCCGCCGACGCACGCGGTGCGCAGGTCATTGCCGCCGAAGGCTATCAGCCCACTGACAAGGACTTTCGCGCAACGCTCATTCGTGTGCGGGACACGCACCCGGACGCCCTCGTGCTGATCGCTTATTACGCCGATGGCGCGCAGATCGTGCGCCAGGCGCGCGAAAGCGGGATCGGCCTGCCGGTGGTCGCGGCGGGCTCAGTCTATTCACCGAAATTCCTCGAGCTGGGCGGCGACGCCGTGAATGGGGTGACAACGAACACGAGCTTCTTTCCCGGCGACCCGCGCCCCGAGGTTCAGCGCTTCGTGCAGGGCTTCAAGGCAAAATATCATCGGGACCCCGACGCGTTCAACGCCTACGCGTACGACGCGGCCATCATCGCCGCCTATGCGCTGCGCGCGGGCGGCACGACACGCCAGGGCGTGCACGACGCGCTACCGAAGCTGCACGACGTGCCGAGCGTGGTATTCGGCAAGGCGACCTTCGATCCGCATACGCGCCGCATCGACGGCGTGAAAAGCATCGACCTCGTGGTGCGCGAGCATCAATGGGCGCTGTTGCCCGTGCAGCAGACCGTTGCCGTCAGGCAGTAACAAAAAAAGGGCGGCGCGCGGATGCATGCCGTGCGCCGCTTTGGGATCCAACCGCCAGAACAGCCTCGGGCTGCCCCGGGGCCGAGGTGAAAAGCCTGCGAAATCGGGCGGCAATCCCGAACGCGGCCCAATGTGACGTCCAGCGCAATGCGCCGATCCGGCGTATCGTTGGTGCTCCCTGTTTCCCGATGACGCCCTCGGCGCTCCACCATGAAACGTCAACGACAACTGCATCTCGGTGCCTTCATGCGCCCAGTCAGCCTGCATACCGGCGCGTGGCGTCATCCGGACGCGTGGCCGGACGCCAACTTCAACCTGACGCACCTGAGGCGCTGCATCCAGACGCTCGAACGCGCTCGCTTCGACGCATTCTTCATGGCCGATCATCTTGCAGTCCTGAACATGCCGATCGAGTCGCTCAAGCGCAGCCACACGGTGACGTCGTTCGAGCCGCTCACGCTGCTGTCCGCGCTCGCCATGGTTACCGAGCGCATCGGCCTCGTCGCGACCGCTTCGACGACGTTCGAGGCGCCCTATCACGTCGCGCGCCGATTTGCCTCGCTCGATCACCTGAGCGGCGGGCGCGCCGGATGGAATCTCGTGACCACTTCGAATCCGGACGCCGCCCTGAATTTCGGCCTCGACGAGCACGTGGAGCACGATGCCCGCTATCACCGCGCGCGCGAATTCTTCGACGTCGTCACGGACCTATGGGACAGCTGGGCTGACGACGCGTTCGTGCGCGATGCCGAAAGTGGCCTGTATTTTGACCCGCAAAAGCTGCACGTCCTCAGCCACAAGGGCGAACATTTTTCCGTGCGCGGCCCGCTGAATATCGCGCGCCCGTTGCAGGGCTGGCCCGTCGTCGTGCAGGCCGGTTCGTCGGAGGCCGGCCGCCAGTTGGCCGCCGAAACGGCCGAAGCCGTGTTCACGGCGCAATCGTCGCTCGACGCCGCCAAGCGCTTCTATGCCGACGTCAAAGGACGGCTCGATGCGCTCGGCAGGCAGCGTGATCACCTGAAGATTCTCCCTGGTGCGTTCGTCGTGGTAGGCGATTCGCTCGAGCAAGCGCGCGAGAAGCGCGAGCGCCTCGATTCGTTCGTGCATTACGACAGCGGTATCGCATCGCTGTCGATCGCATTGGGCCATGACGTTTCGGGCCTCGAGCCCGATGGGCCACTGGCCGAAATTCCCGAGAGCAATGCAAGTCGCACGTCCCGCCAACGTGTGATCGAAATGGCCCAAACTGAAGGGCTGACGGTGCGCCAGCTTGCACAACGCGTTGGCGGCTACTCCGGCTTGCAGATGACCGGCACGCCGGAGATGATCGCCGACGAAATGGAGCAGTGGCTGGTAGAGGAAGGCTCGGACGGGTTCAACGTCATGTTTCCGTACTTGCCGGACGGGCTCGACGATTTCGCGCAGAAGGTCGTGCCCGAATTGCAGAGGCGCGGCATTTTCAGGCGCGAATACGAAGGGACGACGCTGCGCGATCATCTGGGCCTCCCGCGTCCGGACAACCGATTTTTCCCGGTACGCGACGCGACCTGAGATTCGCCTGAGTGGCCCGTGTCCTGCCGATGCCGCGCGACACGCAACCCGTGCGCATCGCGTCTCGCCTGCACGGGCGCCCGGCCAGTGTGTGCACGGCGCGCTCGCCCCCCGACAAACCGGTACGCCAAAAGCGCCGATTGCGCAATAAAGTGTCCGGCGAGGTCGTCCCTCTCCCGTGCTCCTCTTCAGGCTGACGGTGTGGTCCAGGATCCGTGAGGCGGATTGCTCTGATGAGTGCGATAAAGATTGCTTACCCTGCTTCGTTAAGAAACAACCATCGAGAAGACTTTCTCCCGAAAGGGACCTGACCGGACTTTGCGGTCAAGCACAAGCAGGACGAGATCTCTGCCCTGCCGGTACAGGGTACCCTCTTCCAGCCGCTGCATGCGCTCGAATGGCTTGCCGCTACCCATGCTCGTTTCGAGGAACAGGGGCCATTCGTCCAAGCCCAGACAAAGATCCCTGGCAGGGATCGAATACTTCAGGAAGGAACGTGTAGGTTCAACGTCCTCCCAGTGAATAATTTTGGGTTTGCAGTTCATGATCAGTATTGCTCAGGGTGGTGTCCAAGGGCGGCCATCGCATGAAAGGCCGCGTAGACCGGGTCCATCGTGGGCGACTTTTTTGCAGTGTCCGTCGATTGGTGCACGCGTGCCGCCCGGTCTTTGACGGGTGCCAGGCCACGCCTGAAATGGCGCTCGCCACTTCGGCTGTCGCGCTGCGAAACATGCACGTCGCCGCTCAACACCAGTGCCCTAAGCACGTTCGTTAGTCGCCGGCCAGCTACACCCGAGGCTGCCGCCAACTGCGCGACGCTCTGTTGCGCTCCATCAGCTAGCACATCCAGCAATCGCGCTTCCAGCGTCCCGACAAATTGTTGTTCGGTCGTCATCGCCCCTCCGTCTTTCAAGTTGATAAATCAACTATAATTGAAACTGTAAGTAATTTGTATGCGTCGGTGAGTCGCCAATGGCCGTTTAAATCTGGGTGTGGACCTTCCGAAAACGCTGACCATGCACCCGCAAACGTGGGGAGATACCGCGGGCAGTTGTACCCCCGTAGGCAGACATTGGTGTAGTGCCGGTCTGAAAGACTGTTCAGAGCCGAAATACGTCCGCCCAGCGACGCATGCTCAGAGTGGCTCGTCATCGCCCGGCATCGGGGCACGCGCGACGTGGACGCGCGGCAACGGTCTATCCGAGGCACGCATGGCGGCGCGCAGAGGGGTGACGGGGCGAAGGAGGTCGCGAGTGCGCGCCCGCCTGGATCCTTCTCTCTATTCGCGCGAGTTGAAAGTTGGGGAAGCCGCGCCCAAAACGCATCGACCTGATTTTCGTCTGTGGCCCAAGACGTTACGAGACGAATCACAGAACGAATCGACGCCGAGATCTAGCAGATGCTCAGCGCCGTCAGCAGTCCCTTCGTCCAGTCAGGATCTGATAAACGCGAGAAGGTCGGGGTTGAGGACGTCCGCGTGGGTGGTCAGCATGCCATGCGGGAAGCCAGGGTATGCCTTCAGCGTGCCGTTCGCGAGCAGGTCGACTGCGCGCGGCACCGAACTGGCGAACGGGACGATTTGGTCGTCTTCGCCGTGCATGACGAGGACCGGCACACTGATCTTCTTCAGATCTTCGGTGTAGTCCTCCAGCCAGGAGAAGACGGTCTCATAGTGGGCCTGGGCGCTGCCGGCCATGCCCTGGCGCCACCAGTTCGCAATCACTGCGTCAGACGGCTTGGCGCCCGGACGGTTGAATCCGTAGAACGGACCCTCCGGGACTGCGCGGTAAAACTCCGACCGGTTGCCAAGCACGCCCGACTTAACCGCTTCGAACCACTCTTGCGGCTGACCGCCGGGGTTCGCGTCGGTTTTCACCATGTTCGGCGTCAACGAGGCCACCAGCACTGCCTTGGCGACCCGCTCCTGGTGGCGAGCGACGTAGCGGGCCACCTCACCGCCGCCGGTGGAGTGGCCGATGTGGATCGCGTCGCGAATATCGAGTTGCTCGGTCAGTGCAGCGAGGTCGGCGACCCAGTGGTCCATGTCGTTGCCGGTGCCGACCTGGTCGGACCGACCGTGCCCGCGCCGGTCATGGGCGATCACCCGGTAGCCGTGGTGCAGGAAGAACATCATCTGGGCGTCCCAGTCGTCGGCCGACAGGGGCCAGCCATGGCTGAAGAGGATCGGCTGACCGGACCCCCAATCCTTGTAGAAGATTTCTACCCCATCCGGGGTAGTGATCGTAGGCATCGCTGGCACCTCCTCTCGTCGTTTGTCCTGTGGCATCTCGCGGGGTCCACACCGTAGACCACGCTCCTGGGTATGCCGCCAGAAGCGTAGTCAATTTGTCAGCATCGCTGTAGGGAGTTTCAGCGGCGGTACGTTGGATACCGCACATTCCGTCTGGATTTTTTCAGTCCACCCGATCCCTGACTTTCGCCCCGCGCCCGGGAATGTTTTGAACGACAGCTAACGGCGAAATCGGCGAGCGCGCGATCGGCCAGGACGAGCCATACAATCACGTCGTCGCTTGTTGCAAAACCCCTAAATTCGGATGTTCCACAGCCGATGCGCTCAGGTTTGGTTTGCTTCCGCGGAACGTCGGTTTGAGTGTCCTGCCAATACCGCAGTCGTCTTGAGGACTTCAGACACGGAGTTGCTTCCTGTCCGAATGCCTCGTTGAGGGCCCGCATCGACGAGCCCCGGGCGAAACCAGCATCGCCCGGATGTGGACATGTCTACATAATCGCACTGGCACTGGGTTCGAGCGCGGAGTGGTTTTCCCCTGTACCGGGCCGGATCTTGAACCAGATCGAATACATCGCCGGCAGAAACACCAATGTCAGAATCGTGCCGGCGAACGTCCCTCCTATCAGCGTATAAGCCAACGTGCCCCAAAATACGGAATGGGTCAGCGGAATGAAGGCGAGCATCGCGGCTAGCGCGGTCAGGATCACAGGCCTGGAGCGCTGGAGGGTGGCCTCCACCACCGCGTCGAACGGCGTCATGCCCTCGCGCGCGTTCTGCTCGATCTGGCCGATCAGGATGAGCGTATTGCGCATCAGGATGCCGGAGAGCGCAATGAGCCCCACCAGCGCATTGATCCCGAAGGGCTGGTCGAACAGCAGCAGTGTCGGCACAACGCCGATCAAACCCAGCGGACTGGTCGCGAACACCATCATGGTCGCGGCAATCGAGCGCGTCTGGAAAATGATGATGAGCAGGGTCAGCGCGATCATGATCGGGAACAGGGGTGCGAGCGCCTTCGTCGCCTTGTTGGCTTCCTCGATGGAACCCGCCTCCTCTATCCGGTAGCCTTCTGGCAGCTTCGCGACAATAGGCTGAAGCTGCACGAGCATCGCGGTCGACACGTCGGGCGGTTGCAACCCCTCCGCGATATCGCCACGCACAGTGATCGTCGGCGTCCGATCGCGGCGGCGAAGAATCGGCTCTTCCATGCGGATATCGACCTTGCCGACCTGCGAGAGCGGCACGCGCTGACCTGCCGCGCCGATCAGCGTAAATCCGTCGATGCGCTGTGGATCGAGCCGGATGTCGCCCGCCGATCTCGCGACAAGTTCCACCGAACGAATGTCCTCGCGCACATGCGTGACGGGAATGCCGGTCAGCAGGAATTGCAGTTGTTGTGCGACGGCGCTCGACGTCAAGCCGAACGCACCGAGTCGATTCTGATCCAGCGTGAAATGCACCGTGGGAACGCGCGGCCCCCAGTCGGCGTTCACCGTTCGCATCATCGGGCTCGCGTTCAGGGTCCGTTCGACCTGCGCGGCGATCGTGCGCAAGGTCTGGGAGTCCGGGCCCATGACCCTGAATGCAACGGGGTAAGGCGAGTAAGGGCCGAACACCAGTTGGGTAACGCGCACCTGAGCCCCTGGCACCAGGCCTTCGGCAATCACTTTGCGCAGACGGAATTTAAGCGCCTCCCGCTGCTTCTCGTCATTCGTGCGGATCACCATCTTCGCGAAGGATGAATCCGGCAACTCAGGCGACATCGCCAGATAGAAGCGCGGCGCCCCCTGCCCAATGTACGACGTCACGATCTTCGCTTCCGGCTGCTTCGCGAGCCAGGCCTCGACTTTCTCCGTCGCCGCGGAAGTTTGTTCGATCGACGTACCGTAAGGCATCTGCACTTCCACGAGTACTTCCGGGCGATCGGAGGTCGGGAAGAACTGCTTTTTCACGAGCCCCATGCCCATCACGGCAATCACGAACGAGCCCACCACGATCCCCGCGACCAGCCACTTTCGCCGGATCACACGCCCCAGGAACCGGCGAAAACGCTGGTAGTTCGGCGTGTTATAGATCGCGGCGTGGCCGCCTTCGATCACGGGAATGTCGGGCAACAGCTTGACGCCGAGATACGGCGTGAACACAACGGCCACGATCCATGAAGTCATCAAGGCGATGCCGACAATCCAGAACATGTTGCTCGTGTATTCGCCGGCCGTCGACCGCGCAAAGCCATTCGGCATGAAGCCGACGGCCGTGACCAGCGTGCCCGAGAGCATCGGCGCCGCCGTGTGGCTCCACGCATACGCCGATGCCTGAACGCGGCTATAGCCCTCCTCCATCTTCACGACCATCATCTCGATGGCGATGATCGCGTCGTCGACAAGCAGGCCCAGCGCGAGAATCAGTGAACCCAGTGTGATGCGGTCGAAGCTCTTGCCCGTTGCGGCCATGACGACGAACACGCCCGCGAGCGTCAGCGGCACCGCAGCCGACACCACAATGCCGACACGCCACCCCATGCTCGCGAAGCTCACGACCATCACCACGAGCAGCGCAACGAAGAACTTGACCATGAACTCGTCGATCGCCGAATGAATATTGACGGCCTGATCGGTCACCTTCGTGAAACTCATCCCGAGCGGCAATCCGGCGTTGATCGACGCGACTTCCGTGTCGAGCGCCTGCCCCAGGCTGAGTCCGTTCCAGCCGTCCCGCATCACGACGCCAAGCAGTAGCGCCGGTTCGCCGTTATTGCGAATCTCAAAGCTAGCCGGGTCTTCGTAACCGCGCTCGACGCTCGCCACGTCTGAGAGCTTCAAGGTTCGGCCCTGAACGACGATGGGCGTGTCGCGGATGGTCTGCAGCTTGTCGAAAGCCCCTTCGACACGAATGAAAACCTGCGCGCCTTTGGTGTCGATCGACCCCGCGGGCGTCAGCACGTTCTGATTATTCAGGGCTGCGAAGATATCCTGAGGCGTCACGCCGAGCGTCGCGAGGCGGTCGTGCGAAAACGAAACATAGATCCGTTGCGCCTGTTCGCCGATAATGTTCACCTTCTTGACGCCCGGCACATGAAGGAGCCGCTGGCGCAGTCCCTCTGCGTCGCGCACCAGCAATCGTTGCGGCTCGCCTTTCGCCTTGAGCGCAAACAGCGCGAACGTCACATCGGAATACTCATCATTGACGAGCGGACCAATCACGCCGGGCGGCAGGCTGCCCGCTTCGTCGGAGAGTTTTTTGCGCGCCTGATAGAACTCCTCGGGAACGTCGGCGGGTGGCGTGCTATCGAGCAAGGTCACGGTGGTGAAGGCCAGCCCCGGGCGAGTATAGGTCTCGGTGCGGTCGTACCAGCGCAACTCCTGCATGCGCTTCTCGAGCGGCTCGGCCACCTGATCCTGCATTTCCTGCGCGGTAGCGCCCGGCCATGCTGTGATGACCGTCATCGACTTGACGGTGAATGGCGGGTCTTCGGCCCGCCCCAGTTTGAAGAAGGCAACGACGCCTGCGATGGAAATCAGAAGGATCAGAAACAGCGTGACCGAGCGCTCCCGCACCGCAAGCGCCGATAAATTGAAGCCGCTCATTGCGCAGCTCCTTGCCGGGAGACCGACGCCGTCGACACGGCATCGTGGGCGAGGCGCACGCGTTCTCCGTCGTGAATCAGCTGGGCGCCGAGCGCAACGACCTGGTCGCCTTCGTGAAGATCGCCGGTCACCGTTGCAGTGTCGTCGCTCAAGGCGGTGACACGAACCTTGTGCCAGCTCGCCCGCGCCTGCGATCTGTCGACGGTCCAGACGCCCGTGCCCGTGCCCGGGTCGAACAAGGCGCCGACCGGCACTTCCATCGCGGCCGGTCCCTGGCTGGCATCGCCGGCCAGATCGATGGTCACGGTCGCACCGAGCGGCGCATTCGACAGCGCGCCCTCGAGTACGTACCTTGCCTCGTAGGTCCGCGTCAGCCGGTCGGCCGAATCGGAGAGCTGACGCAAGGCGGCGGGCACCGGCTTCTTGTCCGCGCCATACAGCGTCGCCTCGGCAATCGAGCCCGGTGCGGGACGCAGCGTCTCGGGAAGCTGGACGACTGCCTCGCGGGGCCCGGCATGCGCGAGACGCACGACGATTTGCCCCAGCGCAACCACTTGACCCGGCTCTGCCAGCGTCTCTACCACCACGCCGTCGGCGTCCGCCACGAGAACGGCGTATCCGGACGCGTTGCTGGCGAGCGCCGCCTGCGCCTTCGCCGCGACGAGTTGCGCGCTCGCGGAATCGGCGGCCGCCTTGAGCTGCTCATAGGTCGACGCCGACACCGCGCCGGCCGCAACGAGATCCCGATAGCGCGCCTCGTCGGCGGCCGTCTGCGTGGCGCGTGCCTGTGCGGCATCCACGAGTTCCTGCTGCGAGCGGGCCTGCAATCCCAGATCAATCGGGTCGATGCGCATCAGCGGCTGGCCGCGCTTGACCGTTTGGCCCACGTCGACCAGACGCTCAATGACCTTTCCCTGAACCCGGAAGCCGAGATCGCTCTGAACGCGAGCGCCCACGACGCCCGAAAACGACCGGCTTGCGCCCGACGCGCCGTGGACAGCGCTTGTCTGCACGAGCGGCGCCTCGGTACGCGGATCAGCGGCAGGCCGCTCGCCGCACGCCGCGAGGGCGAGCGAAACCAGGCTCAGTGCGCAGACAAAATGATGGTGCCGGAACATGAGGTCGCCCCTCGCAAAGAACAGGAGGCCTCATTTTGATTCCAGTGACTATTTCAGTCAATAGTCACTATCAAATTTATGGAGCAAGACTTCTGAGCACCAGGCTCGCGAGTTGAACCGTTGCCTCGTCGGCAGCATCAAGGTTGTACTGGAGCAGCAAAGGATTGAAGTAAGGCTTCATCACCAGAAAGATCGCATTCACGGCCTCGTCCAGTGGCGTCTTGCGCTCGAATTCGCCGGTTTCGCGTCCGAGCCGCAGGATATCGGCAATGAGTTGCCGGATCTGTTCTTCATAGCCTGCAACGGAAGGCCAGGGCGAGCCGGCCGCCACGGCGGCGATATCGTAGAGCTTGCGATCCTGGAAGAAAAGCTGGCTTCCTGCTGCCAGCAAGGTCTTGAACATACGTCGAAATTTTTCCGTCGCGCTGTGCGCGTCGTCGACGTTTTCGCTGACGGCCGCAATCATGGCCGCGAGGCGATTGGCGCAGATGACTTCGCCGATCGCCTGTTTCGAGTCGAAAAATTTGTAGATATAGGCCTTCGAAAACCCGATTTCCTTCGCAAGGTCGGAGACCGTGGTCTTTTCATAGCCGTAGCGACTGAAGTATTCCGTTGCGGCTTCGACGATCTGGGCACGAACTTCGTGGTCCGAGGGGCCACGGGACGGAGAGGCGGTGGGAATGGGCTTGTTCATGTCTCAAGCTTAGCCCCTCACCCAGCAGTTGACAACTTGTGACCATATTGTATATTGGTCACACTTTCACCGCTTCCGATGTCGCTCCCGAGATGATCATGTCTTTGCGCCGTCCACTCGCTCTCCTGACTAGCGTCGCCGCCCTTTCGGCCTGCGCCGTGGGTCCCGACTACCATCGCCCGGATGCGCCGCTGGCGCAGCGCTATGCGACCCAGCCGCCGTCCGCCAGCGCTGCAAAGGCTCCGGCTGCCGATCTGTCAGCATGGTGGGAAGGCTTCAACGACCCGCTGCTTACGCACTATGTTTCTCTGGCGCTGGCCCAGAATCTGGACCTGGCCCAAGCCGTGGCGCAAATCGCTCAGGCGCGCGCGCGCCTCGGCACGGCCAACGCCGCGCTGCTTCCCTCAGCCTCGGTTTCGGCCACGGCGGCGCGAGCCTACCAGTCGGTCGACACGCCGGTGGGCCAATTGCTCAATGCCACGCCGGGTTACGAGCGCTGGGGCACCGAGTACGAAACCAACCTGGAGGCCGGTTGGGAGATCGACATTTTTGGCGGCCTGCGGCGCCAGCGTGAAGCCGCGCTCGCCGACTATTCGGCGACGCAGGCGGCGGCGGTCGCCACCCGGCTCGCCGTCGCGGCCCAGACTGCGGATATCTACGTCACGATACGCGGCCTCCAGGCGCGTCTGGATATCGCAAACCGGCAGGTGCAGACGCAGCAGGCGCTGCTTGCGGACGTGCAACTCCTGTATTCGAAGGGTGCGGCCGCCGACTATCAGGTTCAGCAGGCGCAAGGCTCGCTCGACCAGGTTCAGGCCAGTGTGCCCGTCCTCGACGCGGCGCTGGATGCAGCGTCGAATTCCCTCGACGTGATGTTAGGTGCGCCGCCCGGCACGCACCGGGCAGAGTTGAACCCGCCGTCGTTGATCCCTGTTGCGCCCACGCTCGCGGATTTGGGCACGCCGGCCGAACTGCTGCAAAGACGCCCCGATCTGATCGCCGCAGAACGTCACCTCGCCGCCGCCAATGCGCGCATTGGCGCTGCGATCAGCGAGTACTACCCAACGGTCTCGCTGAACGCCTTCCTCGGCAGCGCGACCGCGGCCGCGGCCGGCACGTTGTTCTCGGGCGGCGCCAGCCAGGCGGCCGGGCTCGTCGGGCTGCGCTGGCGCCTGTTCGATTTCGCGCGCATCAACGCCGATGTCAACGAGGCGAAAGGCGCCGACGAGCAAGCGCTCGCGGCTTATCGCCAGTCCGTCCTCCGAGCCACCGAGGACGTGGAAAATTCGCTTTCGTCATTGGTGAATCGCGAAGCACAAGCGGCCACGCTGACGCACGCGGAATCGTCCTTATCCAAGGCCAAGGACTCGTCGATGACCGCGTACCGGAGCGGCGCGGCGAGCTTCATCGATGTATTGCACGCCAACGAAACCCTCCTCCAGGCCGCCGACGCGCGCGCGCAAGCGCAAACGGAATCCGCGCATGCAGCGATCTCGACGTTCAAGGCGCTCGGCGGTGGCTGGGATCCGGTCTCGCTCCAGATGCCGCCGTCGCTGTCTTCGCGCTGACGAGCCACCCGGTGGTGGAGCGCGCAACGAAAATCGATACGAGCCTCGCGACCATCGCTTCGAACTGCGGCCTTTTCGCTCAGAGGCAGTTTTCGCGGGTGTTCTCGCGCCTCGAAGGGTGCGGGCCGAAGCACCGGCGCCAACAGAAGCGATAGCGTCGTGTATGCACAAGCGTCGTTATCGACGCTTGTACGTCCGCGCGATGCTCGCCGACACACAACGCGCCGGAATTCCCTCGCCTTCGCCATTCCCCTGCAACACGAGCGACGGCAACAGCTGCGCGACGACCGCCCGCGATTTGTCCATCGAATCGTTGTTTTATCCAAGATCGGTCTGGCACCCAACAGGTACGCTTTCTCCACATCGACGAGTCGATGCCTCCGCCCCTCATCGCCCTTTGATCGAGAGGCCACCGCAGCGCGGCAGTTTCGTCACTCGCCGCGCCCGCAGCAATAGCACGCTGATTTGCCCGTAAAGCCTCGCGCGTGCGCCAGCCTGGAACGCTACGGCGCTGCGCCGGTCCCGCACAACCTTCCTGGAGTCGTGGCATGACAAATCGCGATACGTCTACGCGTCTTGATCACGCAACGGGTGCGCCCGTTGTCGACAATCTGAACATCGAAACGGCCGGGCCGCGTGGTCCCGCGCTGCTGCAGGATATCTGGCTGATCGAAAAGCTCGCGCACTTCGACCGCGAGGTCATTCCTGAACGACGCATGCACGCCAAAGGATCGGGCGCCCACGGCGTGTTCACCGTCACGCACGACATCACGCAGTACACCAGGGCGAAACTCTTTTCGGAAATCGGCAAGACCACGCCGGTATTCCTGCGCTTCTCGACCGTGGCCGGCGAGCGCGGCGCCGCCGACGCCGAGCGCGATATCCGGGGCTTCGCAGTGAAGTTCTACACGGAAGAAGGGAACTGGGACATCGTGGGCAATAACACGCCGGTGTTCTTTTTCCGTGACCCGCTGCGTTTTCCCGACCTCAACCATGCGATCAAGCGCGACCCGCGCACGGGACTGCGCAGCGCAAACAGCAACTGGGACTTCTGGACGCTTTTGCCGGAGGCGCTCCACCAGGTCACGATCGTCATGAGCGATCGAGGTATTCCGCGCAGCTATCGCCACATGCACGGATTCGGCAGCCATACGTTTAGTCTTGTCGATGCCGACAATCGCAGGACGTGGGTAAAGTTTCACCTTCGTACGCAGCAAGGCATCGAAAATCTGACCGATAGCGAAGCCGAGCACCTTGTGGGCAAGGATCGCGAGACGCATGGCCGCGATCTTTACGAGAGCATAGAGCGCGGCGACTTTCCTCGTTGGACACTCTTCATTCAGGTGATGAACGATGATGAGGCCCGGTCTCTGCCATTCAATCCGTTCGATCTCACCAAGGTCTGGCCGAAAGGCGATTTCCCCTTGATTGAGGTGGGCGTTCTCGAATTGAACCGCAACCCCGGCAACTTTTTCGCCGAGGTCGAACAGGCGGCCTTCTCGCCCGCGAACGTGGTCCCCGGGATTGGCTTCTCGCCCGACAAGATGCTCCAGGCGCGCCTCTTCTCCTATGGCGACACGCAACGGTATCGGCTCGGCGTGAACTTCAATCACATTCCCGTCAATGCGCCGAAATGCCCCGTCCACAGCTACCACCGCGACGGCGCCATGCGCACCGACGACAACCTCGGCGGCACACCGTCTTACTACCCAAACAGTTCCGGCGAGTGGGAGGTGCGTCCCGAACTTCACGAACCGCCGCTGCGAATCGACGGCGACGCCGCCCATTGGGACCATCGGGTGGACGTGGATCATTTCGCGCAGCCCGGCGATCTGTTTCGTCTGATGAGCAAGGCGCAGCAGCAGTTGCTGTTCGATAACACCGCTCGCCAGATGGCCTCCGTTCAGGCGCATATCCAGGAACGCCACATCCTCAATTGCTCGAAGGCCGACCCCGAGTACGGCGCGGGCGTTCGCGAGGCCCTCGCAAGACACAGGGCGATGACTGCAACGAAGTAGCAGACCATTCGCGCGCGGCGTCTGCGAGGACGTCAACGCGCGCTCAGATCTCGATGGAGAAACGTCATGTCACAGTTCGTTCAGGATGTCTCCGTACCCGACAGTCAGCTCGCACGGGAAATTACCGAGTTCGTGCGCGACACGTCCAGCCCGCTGCTCTTTCATCATTCGAGCCGGGTGTATTTGTTCGGCGCACTGGAGGGCCTGCGCCGCGGCCTGAAATTCGATCCGGAACTGTTGTACGCGGGCGCCATGTTTCATGACGTGGGCCTGGCCGGTGCGTACAGCAGCGCCACCGAGCGATTCGAAGTCGACGGGGCCAATGCAGCCCGCGACTTTCTCTCGGCCCGGGGCATCATCGCGAGCGACATCGATCTGGTCTGGACGGCCATCGCATTGCACACCACGCCCGGCATTCCACGCCATATGCACCCGATCGTCGCGCTGGTGACGGCCGGTGTCGAGATGGACGTGCTCGGCCTCTCCTACCACGAGTTTTCCCACGAGGAACGCGAAGCCGTGACGCACGCGCATCCGCGCCCGCCCCACTTCAAGGAGGCAATCATTCAGGCCTTTTACGACGGCATCAAACACAAACCGGAGACCACCTTCGGCAACGTGAAAGCCGACGTAATCGCCGACAAGGAGCCGCATTTCCATCGCGGCAATTTCTGTTCGGTGATCCGAAATTCGCCGTGGCCGGGTTAAAGAAAAAGTCCTGCGGGACGATACGCGGCGATTCGTGCTACGCCATGCGATTGGCACTCCGATATCGCGACGCCGCATCGGCCCGGGGTGGCAGAAAACATTGGCGATCGCATCGTACGCGACGCGACGTCGGCTTCTATCAGCGGATTCATTCACACTGAGGTGAAAATCATGAGCAAGCTTGCAGGGAAAGTGGCGGTTGTCACCGGCGCGTCGAAAGGGATCGGCGCGGCCATTGCGAAGGCGCTTGCGGCAGAGGGAGCGTCGGTTGTCGTGAACTACGCGAGCAGCAAGAGTGGCGCGGATGCCGTGGTGTCCGCCATCACCACGGCCGGAGGCAAGGCGATTTCCGTGGGCGGAGACGTATCGAAGGCCGCCGACGCAAAAGGCATCGTCGAGGCGGCAATCGAAACCTATGGCCGCCTCGACATCCTCGTCAACAATTCCGGCGTCTACGAATTCGCGCCTATCGACGCGTTCACGGAAGCGCAATACCGCAAACAGTTCGACATCAACGTGCTCGGTGTTTTGCTCACCACGCAGGCTGCCGTCAAGCATCTTGGCGAGGGCGCAAGCATCATCAACGTCAGTTCGGTCGTCTCGACGCTCACGCCCGCCACGACCGCCGTGTACAGCGGCACCAAGGGAGCGGTCGACTCCATCACCGGCGCGCTCGCACGCGAACTCGGGCCGCGCAAGATTCGCGTGAACACGATCAATCCAGGCGTGATCGTGACCGAAGGCGCACAGCTCGCCGGAGTGATCGGATCGGAGTTCGAAAGTTCGGCGGTCAGCCAGACGCCGCTCGGGCGCGTGGGCAGACCGGACGACGTGGCGTCGATCGCGGTTTTCCTCGCCTCCGACGATGCAAAGTGGTTGACGGGCGAACATATCGTCGCCAGTGGCGGGATGCGATGAGGCAGGTTCGCGAAACTGCGCATGCATGGTCGTTCTCCTCGAATCCGCGAAACAAACGTCACGTTCGTTCTGGATTCCGCAGGTTTTAGTGTGTTGCCACGTCTAGTTGAAGCGTGACGACCGAGCGGCGCTGACACAAATTGACCACGCACGCGCTTAGCGGTAACGCACATTCGCAGGTCACCACCCTCCCGCCCGGTCAGTTATGGCAAGCCTGGCGGCGACTCCGGGCGCCGGCCGTCAGGCATTTCAGACGACGGCGCCCGGTTAGCGCAGCAGAAATAAAATTCGGTTAGATTAACGATTCCTTCTTTTCACCTGATACCCCGCAACGGCAGAGCCGTCGGCACGGTCCCTTCGCGAGCGAGATCGATGAACGAAAGAAGCCCTGTGGATCTGAACCCGCCGTCTCTGGAGGAGGCGCTCGCCAAGCGGTTCAACCTGCTGGAAGCGCCGACCGTGCGCGCAGGCATCGTTTCGCAAGGCCCCCCGATCTCTTTCTCGAGGCTGACAAACAACCGGCCGCAACCCGGACGTTCTCTGACGCCACAACCGGAAGAGGCATTCGTCTTTCAAATTCCGCTTATTGCGTGTCCGGATTCCGACGTACGTTGTTCAGGTGCAAGCGTCTACGGGTCGACATCCTGCGTACCGGGCTACAGCTATCTGCTTGATCTGCGCGCGGGGCCGACGCGCCGGCTCGACTTGCCATTCGACAATATCCGGCTCTATCTCTCGCAGAGCACGATCGAGGAGTTTGCCTGGCAAAAAGGGCGACGGCGCATCGGGGGTCTCATGCAACGGGAATTCGGCGCGAGCGACCCTGTCCTGTTTCGCCTTTCACAAACACTGCAGGCTGTTCTGGAAAAATCGGACACGGCGAGTTCATTGTTTGTCGATTACATCGCCCTCGCTTTTTGCGAGCACGTGGTGATGCGGTATGGCAACGCCAATAGATCGAACCGCCCTCGCCGCGCTGGACTCGCGCCGTGGCAGATGCGGCGAATCGAAGAATTTTTCGACGCTCACCTGCACGGCAATCCGTCCATTCTCGACCTGGCGCGCCAGTGCAACCTCTCCACGAGCTATTTCACCGATGCGTTCAAACAGACAACCGGGCTCACACCCCATCAGTGGCTGCTGAAGCACCGGATCGAACGAGCGAAATCCCAATTGCGCGAGACCGACGCGAGCCTTGCCACCATCGCGTCCAACTGCGGCTTTTTCGACCAGAGCCACTTCTCACGTGTGTTTTCGCGCCTTGAAGGATGCGGGCCGAGGGAGTGGCGTCAGCACAATCGCAGACGCTAGGTTCACGCCAACGTCGCCGTTGACAGCTTCGAAGCCGAACCCGTTCGACTTTTGCAGCAACCGCCCGTGGTTTGTCCATCGTATCGTCGCTTCGTCCAAGACCACCCCGGTTCCGGCAGGTACGCTGGACATCCAGAACGCCGGTGTCAGCAGGGCGAACGATTCGCAATCACTGATTCGGCCCGATGGCCGTATTGCTCTGCCTGAAGTATCCCTTCCATTTTTATCAACAAGGAATACGTAATGAGCTATTTCAAGTCCACAGACGGCACCGAAATTTTCTACAAAGACTGGGGCACTGGCACCCCAATCGTCTTCTCCCACGGCTGGCCTCTCTGTGCCGACGCCTGGGATGCACAGATGCTGTTTTTCGGATCCAAAGGCTATCGCGTCATTGCGCATGATCGCCGCGGTCACGGCCGCTCCGGTCAGCCGTGGGAAGGCAACAACATGGATCAGTATGCCGACGACCTCGCAGCGTTATTCAATCATCTCGATCTAAAGGGAGCGGTCCTGGTTGGGCATTCGACCGGCGGCGGCGAGGTCGCCCATTACATTGGCCGTCATGGAACAGGGCGCGTTGCGAAGGCGGTGCTGATCGGAGCCGTTCCGCCCATCATGCTGAAGACTACGGAAAATCCCGGGGGTCTGCCGATAGACGTATTCGATGGACTTCGTGCCGGAGTCGTCAACAATCGCTCGCAGCTCTACAAGGATCTGGCCGTCCCCTTCTACAACTTTAATCGTTCGGGTGTGGAAGTGTCGCAGGGGACGATTGATGCCTTCCAGGTTCAAGGGTTGATGGGCTCGATCAAAGGACAATTCGATTGCATTCGTGAATTCTCCGAAGTCGACTATACGGAGGATTTGAAAAGAATCGACGTCCCCCTCCTTATTCTGCATGGCGACGACGATCAGATCGTCCCCATCGACACATCGGCGCGACGATCGGTCGAAATCGCCCCGAACGCAAGACTCAAGGTTTACCCCGGCGGCTCGCACGGCATGGCCACGATAAACGCGAACGCAGTCAATCTGGATCTTCTCGAGTTCCTGAAGAACTGAACAGTTTGTCTGCGATGGTGTGCCTGTATAGCGATTCATACAGGCCTCGCGCAACAAATTGCACGCCCCGGCGAGGCTCGCGGGCGAGACAGAGGAGACGTCGCGTGGATCGATCACTTGAACACGCCATCGAGATCATCGTTCAGACTCGTGCCGGTCAACATAGGATGCCGGTCGTCCGTTCATTTTTTGACGAGGCCACGTTCACCGCGAGCTATGTCGTCCATGATCCGATTTCGCTTGCGGCAGCAATCATCGACCCCGTGCTCGACTTCAACGCGCCAACCTGCCGATATTCATCGAGGTCCGCCGAGGCCATCGTTGCGTATATTGAATCCGAGGGCCTTTCGACTGAATGGCTGCTCGAGACCCATGCGCATGCGGATCACCTGTCCGCCGCGCCTTTCCTGCAGGCTCGTGTCGGCGGCACGCTCGCAATCGGGCGTGCCATAACGACGGTGCAGCAAATCTTCGGCGACCTGTTCAACGCCGGGCCGGAGTTTGCGCGCGACGGCTCACAGTTCGATCATCTGTTCGATGACGGCGAGGAATTCATAATCGGCTCGATCGGGTGCAGGGTGCTTGACGCGCCTGGCCATACGCCAGCCGGTGTCGCCTACGTAATCGGTGATTCGGTATTCTGCGGCAATACGTTGTTCATGCCGGACTATGGGACTGCAAGAACCGACCTGCCTGGCGGAGACGCGCGGCAGCTTTTCCGCTCCATCCGGCGCTTACTCTGCCTTCCCGACGAAGCGCGACTTTTCTTGAGTCACGACTACAAAGCACCCGGCCGCGACACCTATGCGTGGGAAACAACCATCGGGGCCGAACGCATCGCAAACGTACATGCTCGTGATGGGATCACAGAGGGCGAGTTCGTCGCGGCACGCACCGCACGAGATGCAACGCTGGCCTTACCGAAGCTGATTCTTCAAGCGATGCAGGTGAATATGCGGGCCGGTGCACTTCCACCTGTGGAAAGCAACGGCAAGCGCTACCTCAGAATCCCGCTGAACACGATCTGATGCAGTCGGCTTCAGACAAGGAGAACGTCATGGACTACATCGACACCCTGATGCGCCGTAACGTCGAGTTTGCCGAAAAGAGCTTCAATCCTGACCTCCGGATGATGCCGACAAGCAAAACGTTAATCATTGGATGCGTAGACCCGCGCGTCGATCCCATGGATATATTCAAGCTCGCGCCCGGCGAGGCGGGGATCTTCCGTAACGTCGGCGGTCGAGTGAATCCTGCTGTATTTGAAACGCTCGGGATTCTTCGCACAGTAGCCGTTGCCGCAGGTGGGGACATTGGCCCCGACTGGAACCTCATCGTCTTGCACCATACCGACTGCGGCATTAAGCGGTGCTACTGTCATGAACCGCGGCGCCTGGCAGCATATATGGGTGTGGCGATAGATGAACTCGCAAGCCTGGAAATCAACGACCCGTATAAAGCTGTGGCGCTCGATGTGGCAGCCTTCCGGGCGAACACCGGTGCCTTCGGGGGGTACACGGTCTCGGGTCTGGTCTACGACGTTGAGACGGGCAACGTCGAGATTGTTGTTCCACCTTCTCGAACACGGTCAAACGCGGGCTAAACTCTCCGCGCAGAAAACAGGTTCGGCTTCGCGCTGCGCGTCTCGACGCCTTGTCGTCTTCCCGAGCGGCCGGTGGTCGCTGGCAACCCACGCGCGGGTGCATACTGAATCGGTGGCATCGGCAAGATGCCGCCGCCGGTTGCCAGGTCGCGACCGCGCACGCATGAAACCGCGCACGGTCAGCCCGACGGCTTCGAGGCCACTCTGAACGCGCTCGAGCAGGTCGGCTCCGACGAGCCTTGATGGCCCGCACACTAGCGGAGGTCATCTGCTCTCCGGCTTGAAGGGTGACGTTACGGCTGATAAGACGAATCGACGATCGTCCACAGCGCAGCTTTCGGCTTCAGGTTCGCATCGAAGGGCAACGGCAGGTTGTTGCGCGGCACCGGCGTCGACGTCAGCCACGTATGCTTGTCCGAATAGCCCCAGAACGTCACCGCCTTGATGCTCGGCTCCTGCTCGAACAGAGCGAACACCGCACGATATCGCTCGGCTTGCGCACGCATGATGTCGTTCGGCACAGGATGGCCGAGGTCCGGCAGACATGCATGCGGATTGCTCCAGCATTCGCCCGGATCGGTATAGAGACTCACGTCGAGCTCGGTCACCTGGTTTTCGAGGCCGAGTGCGGCGACGTCGTCGAACGCCTGCTTGATATTCGGCAGCGGTGGCCATTTCACGCTGATATGCATTTGATGCCCGACCCCGTCAATCGGCGCGCCCTGCGCGCGGAGATCGCGGATCACCGCGAGCAGCTTCGCGCGCTTGCCCGGATCGTCCGTGTTGTACTCGTTGATATAGAGCTTCACGTTCGGGTCCGCCGCGCGCGCCGCGCGCAAAGCGATCGCGATATAGTCCTTGCCGAGCGCGCGATACCACGGACTGTCTTCGCGATACACCTGATGCGGGTCGTCGCTGATCACTTCGTTGACCACGTCCCATGCATAGACCTTGCCGCGGAAGTGTGTGACGACGTCGGTTACATATCGATCGAGCCGCTTCGCCACGATGTCGTGATAGTGAGGGTCTTTTGGATCGCCGGCGAAGAACCACGCCGGCGCTTCGGTCCAGTCGCCCGCCTTGAAGTGCCAAACGAGCGTATGGCCGCGCACCGCGATGCCGTGCGCCTGAGCAAACGCGACGATCTGGTCGGCCGGTTCGAAGTTGTACTGGCCTTCCGCAACGCCGATCGTGCCCGGCTTCATCTTGTTCTCGGCAGTGAGGCTCGAGAACTGTGCGGCGATGAGCGCCGCGTCGGCGGGACTGTCGATCGAATCGGGTTCGATCGCCGCGCCGACCTTGAAGTGCGCAGCCATCACACTGCGCAGTGGCGGCAACGCTTCAGCGGGCGCCGCGGCGAGCGGCGCCCCGTCGTGGGCCGCCACCGTCGGGTTGTTCGCGCAGCCCGCGGTCCATGCGAGCGTGCCAACGGCCACGGCTGCGCAGAGCACGCGTATCGAAGTCCTCGAAGGACGCATTGCTGGTCTCCTTGTGATGTGACGCTCGTCCGGGTGGTTTCTAACCACTTGCAACGTTATCGGTAACAACGCGAATGTTAGGCAGCGCCCCGCGGAGCAGCTATGAGGGATTTACCTGAGGTATGAACGAGGCGATGCAAGGTGAACGAGTGTCGAGCCGATCGTTCAAATCGAAGAACACAGTACAAAAACTCGCGTGAAACTCGGTCCCAAGGCGGAAAACCATGATGTGGCTACTTTTGTCGAGGCGGCGCTACACACGTTGGGTCGATAAGGCAGAACTGGCCGCTCACGGCATTTCAGTCACAAATCGAGAAGTCCGGGTTGCCCCATCGCGTCCGGTCTCGCACAGGAGCCAGTAAGCGTGACGGCATCGACTGAGCGTTGTTGCTCGCCAAAACCTTCTGCTCGTTTCAATCGTCCCGGAATTGCGTTGGCGATTTTCCGGTCCATCGCTTGAATGCGCGCGCGAAATTGCTGGTGCTGGTGAATCCAAGCAAGAAAGCAATTTCGGTTACGGAGCCGGTTCGCTGCTGGATGTAATTGCAGGCCAGTTCCCGGCGCGTGTCGTCCATGATCTGCAGGAAATGGGTGCCGCGCTGCGCTAACCGCACCTGCAAAGTCGCCGGGCTCACACACAACGCTTCGGCTACCTTCTCCCTGCTGCACTCGCCGGAAGGCAGCAATTCGATGATTTTCTGCGTGACACCGGTCACCACGTCGCTCTTGTCCAGGCGTGCAAGATATTGATTCGCGATATTGTCGTTGACTTGCGCCAATTCCGGGCAGGCTCCGCCGAGCGGCTGCATCAACTCATGTCTGTCGAAAGTCAGCGTCGTGGCCCGATTCGAAAAACTGATCGGCGCTCGCATCAAGGCCCGGTACGGCTCGTCGCCCTCACGCGGCATTGGACGATGGAATGCCACGGACAACGGGTTGAAGCCCGGCTTGTACAACATGCGCATCGTTTGCACCAGGAAACCGACGAAGGCATCTTCAGTCTCGCCACAAACCTCGATCCTGAAATCGGTGGCGCGTACGGCGATTGTGTCGCCTTCTTCAATGACAAGAACGGTCGCCGATTGCGACACCAGACGAAAGTGCCGCTCCAGCCGGCGACAGAAGTCGAGCAGCGTGCTGCTGGCGGCGAGCGCGTAGCCAAGCGCATGCAAGTTGGAAATATGGATGTGCCGGGCGACCGAGAGGCCGAAATACGGATTGTTGGTGGCCTCCACGCAGGCACGGTATAGCCGGGTCAGGGTGGCAACAGGCAGCCGGACCATCGGGCCGTTCACCATCTGGGGTGGCACGCCGACGGAGCGAAAAATGCGCTCGCTGTCCATTCCGCTGGCTTGCAGAGTCTTGGCGATTGCCGAGCAGTAGCCCGCTATGGTCGTCGCTTCCTGCCTTGCGACGATGGAGGGTTGGCGGTCGGATTTCAAGGCGCGGCGATGTTGACAGACGGTGGTGCGGTCGATTCTACACCGCCATTGAACGAGTCAAGGCGCGCTTGCGGCCGCCGCCCTTCGTCCGTGCCGGGACGACGCCCCTCCTTCCACAGTCGCTTCTCACAGGCGCGTTCCACGAACGACGACTGTGGATCGCTTTGCGGAATGCACTTTTCGTTCCAAAGAGCCGCGCGGTCTTCGCCCCCTGCCTAATATCACTTCCTGCTGCGGACAGGTTTGTGCCTCGCCGCCACGACAACATTCATGCATCACCCGGAGACGTTATGACCGAAGAAACCTTGCTGTTTGAACCAACCGGTGCGGTTGCGCGTTTGACACTGAATCGCCCCAAGGCGATGAACGCGATGAATATGGCGCTGCTGGCCGAACTGGACCGCCGGCTGGCACAGATCGCCGCTGACGATGACATTCGCGTCCTGGTCTTGACCGGCGCTGGCCACGCATTCTGCGCCGGCGCAGATTTGAAGGAAGTGTTGGCCAGTCAGAACACAGAGGCCGGCGAAGCGGATTTCCTCGACCGTGCCGACGCAACGCTTGCGCGCCTGCGCAATTTCCCCAAGCCGGTGATCGCAGCACTCAACGGCATAACCATGGCCGGGGGGCTGGAGATGGCCATGTGCGCCGACATCGTCATCGCTGCGCAAAGCGCTGCCATCGGGGACGCTCATGCCAACTTTGGCGTCTATCCCGGCGCCGGCGGCGCAGCGGTTTTGCCGCGCCTCATTCCTCAGAACGTCGCCATGTATCTGCTGTTCACCGGCAAGACGCTTTCGGCAGCCGAGATGAAGGCTTACGGCTTCGTATCCGAAGTCCATCCCGATGGCGAACTGGCCGATGCAGCGATGAAACTCGCCGGGCAGATTGCCGGAAAGAGCCCTGTCGTGTTGCGGCGCATGAAGCAAGTCGCGCGCGTGTCCGCAGACAAGAGCCGGGACGACGCGTTGCTGCATGAGCAAGTCATGTTGCGTCGCCATCTGCGCAGCTTTGATCTGCAGGAGGGCTTGCAGGCATTCGCCGAAAAGCGCGCGCCGCAATTCCAGGGCCGTTGAGCCGCCCCACTCCTTCATCCTGCACTTCTCATCCCTCTTTCCGGAATGACATGAACGATATCTATGTTGCCGGTGTCGGCATGACCCCGTTCGGGCGCTTGCTCGAACGCAGCGTATACGACATGGTCGGTGAGGCCGTCACCCTGGCCTTGAAAGATGCCGGCGCAGAGGCTGCCGACATCGGCTCGGCATTCTATGCCACGCTGACCAACGGTCAGTTCCAGGGGCAGACCGCGATTCCTGGGCCCATCGCCATGCGCCGCATCGGCATCGAAGGCATTCCGGTGTTCACCGTTGAAAATGCCTGTGCCGCCGGCTCTTCCGCATTCAACCTGGCTGTGCAGGCGCTGCGGGCTGGAGCCTGCGACGTAGCCCTCGCCGTCGGCGCGGAAAAAATGCACATCGCCGACAAGGCCAGGATGTTTGCCGCGTTCGATGGCGGCTGGGACGTCTCGACTGTCGAGGACAACAAGAAGACGCTGCTGGCATTGGGCGAAGGCGTGGAGCCCCCGCCCGGCACGATGTCCGATCGTCCATACAGCGTGTTCATGGACGTCTACGCCGCCATCTGCCGCAATCATATGAAGCGATACGGCACCACGCAGCAGCAACTCGCCGCGGTCGCGGCCAAGAACCACCAGCACTCGGTGCATAACCCTCTGGCGCAATTCCAGCAGCCCATGACGATCGACGAGGTGCTGGCTTCGCCGCCGATCACCTACCCGCTGACCACGGCCATGTGCTCGCCGATCAGCGACGGCGCCGCCGCCGCTCTCCTGTGCACCGCCGCCGGCCTGAAGCGCCTGCGGGGCGCCTCCGGCCGCGCCGTGCGCGTGCTGGCCAGCGTGATTCAGACCGGCACGACGCGCAGTGTCGAGGAGCCGCAAAAAATCATCGCGCACCTCGCGGCGAAGAAGGCCTACGCACAGGCCAGCGTCGCGCCCGAGGACGTTGACGTTGCCGAAGTGCACGACGCCTCGGCGATTGGCGAAATCCTCAACGCCGAATCGCTGATGCTCGTGCCGTTCGGTGAAGGCGGCCCCGCGGCCGCACGTGGCGAATTCACAGTCGGAGGACGCATCCCGGTCAATCCGTCCGGCGGGCTCGAATCGAAAGGCCATCCGATCGGCGCTACCGGTCTAGGCCAGATTCACGAACTGGTGACGCAGTTGCGCGGCGAAGCTGGACAGCGTCAGGTTCGAGACGCACGCATCGCCATTCAGGAAAACGGCGGCGGCCTGTATGGCATCGAAGAGGCCGTAGTCGGCGTCAACATACTGGCGAAATAATAAGGATACCAAAATGGGACACGTACTTCGCACTGAAGAGCAACAGGCTGCCATCGATGGACTGAGGCGCTTCCTCGACGCCGAGATCGATCCGATCTTCAGCAAGCAATACCGCGACAAGTTCGTGCCGCGCGACAAGATGGCCGAAATCATGCGTCGGTTGACGGAATTCGGGCTGGTGTCGGGCATCGCAAGCGAAGCCAACGGCGGCATGGGCCTGGATTGGCTGACTTCGCTGATGCTGTTCGAGGAGGTCGCTACCACTTCGGCCGACCTGTCGGTGCCGGTGCTGATCAATTCATTTGGCGTAGTGCTGCTCGAGAAGGTTGCCCCACCGCATTTGCGTGAACGCTACCTGCCCGGCCTGTTGAGCGGAGACAGTTTCGTCTCGATGGGCATTTCGGAACCGGACGTCGGCTCGAACGTACTGGAGATCAGAACGCGGGCGCGCCGCGATGGCGATCATTTCATCATCAACGGCGAAAAGACCTGGATCAGCAATGGCGAGTACTCGGACTTCCTGATCTGCACTTGCCGCACTAGCGACGACCCGCGCAAGGGGCTCACCCACTTTCTGCTCGACCGCAAAGAACACCCCTACGAAGTCCGCGGCATCCATAAGATCGGCTTCAACAGCCAGTCCACCGCACAGATCTTCCTGACCGACGTGCGCGTGCCGGCCTCCAACATGATCGGCAATGAAGGCGAGGGACTGCGCAATACGCTCTCGCTGTTCGAACGGTCGCGCGTATTCGTCGCTGCCCAGGGGCTGGGCATCGGTCGCCGCGCGCTCGAAGAAGCGATTCGTTATGCGAAGGATCGCCGCCAGCACGGCAAGGTTATCGCGGGTCACCAGTTGATCGCGGCGATGCTGGCCGAAATGGCGACCAACGTCGACGCAGCGCGCCTGTTGACCTACCGCGCAGCGTCGATGATCGAAGCCGGCGTACCGGCCGAAATGGAAGCGGCAATGGCCAAGTATTTCGCCTGCGAGGCAGCCGTGAAAATCGCCCGCCAGGCCGTGCAGATCCACGGGGGTAATGGCGTCACGACCGAATTCCTCGTCGAGAAGCTCGCGCGCGAGGCGATCGTCGCACCGATTCCGGAAGGCACGACCCAGATTCAGCAACTCATCATCGGCCGCGCCTTGACTGGCGTGCCTGCGTTCTAAGGCGCTGAGGCGCATTCAAAATCCACAGGACATGTCATGCGTATTGAAGGAAAAGTCATTGTCATTACCGGCGGCGCTTCGGGCCTCGGCCTCGCCACGGCACGCTATCTGGTACAGGAAAAAGGCGCGCGCGTTGCCATCTTCGATCTGAACGCCGAGTCCGGCGCCAAGGCGCTCGAGGATGTCGGCACCGACCAGGCGATGTTCGTGCAAACCGACGTGGCCAGCGAGGAATCGGTCCAGAACGCGGTCGCCGCTGTGACTGCCCGCTTCGGCACGGTTCACGTCTGCATCAATTGCGCGGCGTTGCCCACACCGTGCAAGGTGCTCGGCAAGGACGGCAAGGCCACGCCGCTGGCGAAGTTCGCACAAGTGACTGCCGTCAACGTCAACGGCGTGTTCAACGTCATGTCGAAATGCGCCGAGCAGATGGTCACGAACGAAGCAGAGGCCGGCGAGGAACGTGGCGTGATCATCAACATCTCTTCGGGTGCCGCCTACGAGGCACAGATCGGACAAGTCGCCTACGCCGCCTCCAAGGCGGCGCTGCTCGGCATGAACATGCCGGCTGCGCGGGAACTCGGTGACGTTGGCATCCGTGTCAACGCCATTGCGCCCGGCCTGTTCCTGACACCCATGGTGCAGACACTCGATGAAAAGATCGTAGCCGCGCTGAAGACGCAGATCGAAGCCCCGAGGCGCCTGGGCGACATGCGCGAGTTCGCGCACTGCTGCGCTTTCATCATCGAAAACGCCTACCTCAACGCGCACACGATCCGCCTGGACGCAGCGTCACGCCTGCGCGCGCGCTAATCGCGCTGCACTAGCGACAGAGCTGCCCTTCCTCTAAAAAGAGGGAGGGCAAAAGTACAAAGGAGACAAGTCCATGAAGATGAACTTTTGCCGCATCATGCGACTGATGACGCTGCGCTTTCGCGACCGGCAAGCGATCGTCAATGTGGAGCGCGGCCGCAGCTACAGCTACCACGAATACCATCTGCTGACCAACCGCATAGCGGATGTGCTGCGCAACACGCTCGGGGTCGGCAAAGGCGACAAGTTTCTGCTCATCCTGGATAACGACAACCTGAGCCTGATGTTGTTGCCAACCGTCCTCAAGCAGGAAGGTACGGTGGTCATGACCAACCTGCGCGACGCGCCGCAAGAACATGCGCGTCAGATCGAACTGGTCAAGCCGAAGGTCGTATTCATCGAAACGCGCCTGCTCGATGGCTACTACGCCATGTTGCGCGCGGCTGGCTGCGAGATCGTCGTCATGGACGACCCGGCGCCGGAACAGGCCGCGCGCCCCGGCGTGCGTGCGTTCTGGAGCCTGGTCGACACGGCCTCCGAACTCGACGCCAACGTCGAACTGGACGACGACGAGCACATCTTCATGTTGCGCTTCACCGGCGGCACGACTGGCCAGGGCAAATGCGCGATGTACTCAATCGACAATCTGATGGCTTGCCGCGACGGCGGTTTCAGCAACCCGGATTTCGGCTTCGATTACCGCACACGCACGTTGCATGTGGCGCCGCTCTCGCATGGCACGTTGGTCGTTTTCTTACCGACTTTTTATGCCGGCGGCACCAACCTGACGCTCAATCAGCTCGATCTCGAGCAATGGCGGCAAACGGTCGAACAGCAGCGCGTGACACATTCGTTCCTGGTGCCGACCGTGCTATACCGTCTGCTCGAATTGCAGCACCACAACCCGCGCGATCTCTCTTCGCTGAACACCCTGATCTACGGTGCAGCACCGATGAGTCCCACCCGGCTCGAAGACCTGATCAAGTGCTTCGGTCCCATCTTCGCGCAAGTCTACGCCGCCACCGAAGTCCCCATGTTTGTGTCGACGCTCGACAAGCCCGAGCACGAGCACGAGACCGGACAGCAGACTGAGAGCGGCATCCAACGTCTATCCTCGGCTGGCCGGCCGACGCCAGGCGTCGAAATTTACGTGACCGATGAGCACGGCAACCCGCTGCCAACCGGCCAGTCAGGCGAAATCCACATCCGCAGCCGTGCCGTCATCAAGGGGTACTACAACAATTCGGAAACGACGGCCGCCGAGTTTGCCGACGGGGCGTGGAAGTCGGGCGACCTCGGCTACATCGACGAGGACGGCTACCTGTACATCGTCGATCGGTTGAAGGACATGATCATCAGCGGCGGCTTCAACGTCTACGCGATCGAAGTCGAAGCGGCACTGGCCTCCCATCCGGCCGTCATGATGTCCGCTGTGGTCGGCGTTCCCCATCCTGAGTGGGGAGAGGCTGTGCATGCGGAAGTGTTGCTGCGTCCCGGCGCCTCGGTCGAGGCCGCCGAACTGATCGCGCATGCGAAGGAAAAGCTCGGCAGCTACAAGGCGCCGAAGTCGTTGGTGTTCGTCGAGCAACTGCCGACCTCAGTGGTCGGCAAAGTACTGCGGCGCGCGGTCAAGGAAAAGTACTGGCAAAACTTGCAGCGCAAGGTCAGCTAGCCATTTCTGGCAAGGCACGCGTGCCTTGATCGGTATCCACCACGCCTGCTGATTCCGTCCGTCACAACAATAGGAGTATTGATGAAAAGCATTCAGGCACGCGCATTGACGATTGCCGCATTGACGCTGGCCGCGTCCAGCAGCGCATGGTCGCAGCCAGGCCAGACGGCCAGTGTACCTGCGGGTCTGCCGGCTGCATCCGTTACGCAAAGCGCAGCGCCCCCCGTCAGCGCAAGGAAAGCCGATCGTGCGCTGCGCCGGCAGGTGTATGCCGCCATCGGCAAGCACAAGGCGATCAGCGCCGGCAATATCAGCATCGTCGCAAGAGGCGGCGCGGTGACGCTGAGCGGCACAGTCGCGGACGCTTCGCAGGTCAATGAGGTTGCGCAGATCGCGAAGGGCGTTGCGGGGGTGACTTCCGTGACCAACAAGCTGACCGTGCAGAAACCGTTTGGCGGTGCGTAAAACGCTCGCACAACGGGGGAAGTATGCGAGAGGGTTCGCAAATAGCCTGAGGCGCCTGCTGCACAGGAACAGTGTTTTGGCCGACGCCATGCATTGGCGGCATGCACCAACCGCTGCGTACGTGCACACCGTGAAGGATGGAACATGAATTTGCAGGTACTGCATGGCGTTGCCGTCGCCGCATGGCTTGTTGTTCTAGCGGTGAAAGCAGCTAACGAGGCGCAAGCGAGAGCACCCGATTCGCGCCCCATCGTCGCCGCCATGCGTGGAAGGATCGGTCTCTTTGTGGAGGCGCCGCTGATCGCGACCACTATGGTCACGGGGGTGCTGCTGCTGATGCGCATGTGGCCGGCTCCAACGCTCGTTCTCGTCAAGGCTGCATTGGGACTCGCCGCCGTTGCGGCCAACACGTTCCGCGTTTTTCTGGTCGCGACGCGCGATTGCGTAGACCACGACATGAAGCGTGTTCAACCGACACGCCGGATCACGTTAGCCCGAACGGCGATCCCGATTGGTGCCGTCGCCTGGATTATTGGGTACCTCTATTTGCACGGACAGTAGGCGCGGCAACTCTGCTTTTTTATTCATTTTTTATTTTTTTAGTATACCGAACCAATAAGAACGTAGCTAGAAAACCTTCGACGCGCGCAGTTGGCATGGAAGCGAAGCATCCAACGTGTTCAGCACGTACAGCAGTCGCAAGACTGTTTTAGAGCAAAAAAACCGGAGACGCAATGAAAGTGAAATGGATAGCCGCGGCCGCTTTAGCGGCAACAGGTGGTGCAGTACACGCACAATCGTCAGTGACGCTGTACGGTGTCGTCGATGCCGGGATGTTGTATCAAAGTACTTCGGCGGCCACGTTGAGCCCGACGGCGACCAACCTCGGCAAGGTCTTTCGCTACAAGGATGGCGGCATCTATGCAAGCTACTGGGGACTCAAGGGATCAGAGGACATCGGCGGCGGGTATCGCGTCAATTTCAGATTGCAAGGTGAGTTCGACAGCGGCACTGGCAAATTCAACCTGGGCGATACGCCGGGCGTGGCCGCACTGTTCAACCAGATCGCGTCCGTAGGTATATCGGGACCGTTCGGCACAGTGAACTTCGGTCGCCAGATCGTACCGATTACCTATGCAATGGCCGAGACCGACGTACGAGGGGCTCAGTATTTCGGCAGCATTCTGACTGCATGGCTCGGCATGAACCAGGCTGCGGGCTGGCAGGGCATCAGCACCAACGGGCCAATCGGCGCGTTGTACGACAGCAATGCAATTGTCTACGAATCGCCAAAGTTCGCCGGCCTGTCCGCCGCGCTCGAGTATGCACCCGGAGGTGTACCGGGCAGCTTCCAGGGGAACACGCGGGAGTCCGCCGTACTGAAATACTCGAACTATGGCCTTCGTTTTGCGGTTGGCTACTACCTTGGCCACGATACGAATCCCGGCCCGACAACGGTGCCTACGGGACTCGCCAATAACCGCCTTTTCTACGTGGGAGCGCTATATACGTTCCACGCATTCTCGGTTTCCGCATCATATTCGAACGGCAGGAATCCGGCGCAGTCTGAGCAGGTCAATCTCGATCTGTATTCGGGCGGCCTCGGCTACCAGTTCTCGCCTGCCTTCAAGGTTACCGGCGGCGTGTACTACCTGAAAGACCGCAACAACTCGGCCAACAAGTCGACCGCAGTGGCAGCCAGCGCGGAGTACAGCCTGTCGAAAGCTACGCTCGTCTACGGCCAGGTGGGGCACGTGAACAACCGGGGAACAATGACCCAGCCACTTACCTATGGCCAGCCCGTGGCGCCCGGCATGGCCACGACAGCGGTCATGCTGGGTATCCGTCACGTTTTCTAGCAACTGCGTCATCGTCATGTTCGACGAATGGGTACCGAATTCGTCCGTCAGGCAAGGGAATCGGCCTCGCCTGACAACTCAACCAGGCGGGAAATCTCCACTTCCGACCGGGACCCGGTCTGGTTCAGGGTCACCGGAGCCACACCTTCGGAAGGAGTCATCCCCCTATGCCTCATCCCATTTCCGCTTTGGGCGCGGGTCACACCATGGTCAGCCTGGGCCATTTCTCCTCGCATTCTTTCGCTCTGCTTACTCAAAACCGTCCTGAAGTACAAATTCCGCCATCACATCCCCGCGCAATCAATCGCCGAGGGCGCTTCACGGCAGTTTGTTAACTAACGTACCGATCAAAGAGCGTGATTTCCAGGTACAGTTACCAGGAAGCACTGCGAGACGCTACTCGCTGGCCGCCCCCTCTTTCTGCGCCTTCAATTGGTTCCTCACGGCCGTCACGCCCAGTACCGGTCTTGCCGCATTGGCGGCTCGGGAGATTTGCCAGGTCTCCGGCACCGAGCCCGTGAGCGTGACGACGCCATGGCTAACCCGAATGTGAATGTCCGAATCGTCGAGATCCGGCACGCGCCTGATGGCGCGGCGCACGTCACGCACGATCGAAGTATCGGGCCGGGTACCGGGCGTCGATGCCGAGACTCTTTGCACGGCCACACCTGGCGGGTCGTTCATGCCGGTTTGCGCGTACGCACTGCCAGCACTGGCAGCGCAGCTTGCGATGGCAACGAACGCTATCGCGCCGAGGGTGCCCAATGGGCCGCTCGCACCGTTTCTGTTCATGCTGCCTCCTTCGGGTCGTGTCTACCGAGGAAAAGCGCCACTTGCACGCATATGTTCGCACAGGATTTTGCGCGTCGCGTCCACGGTGGCCTGGAACCGCCACAATGCCCGCGCACAACCACCGCAGATGAAGTAACGGACGACGCAGGAGGTGACTTCGGCGCCGCACTACGCTACCCTAACAACTCCGATACACAAAGTCGTCGTATAACCATGTCACATATCAGCACGGGCGTCGAATACGGACTGCATTGCCTGCTTTATCTTGCCGGCACGTCTGCCGGCGTGCGCGAGGCGAGCGTGCGCGACCTCGCGGAAATGCAGGGGGTGCCGGTCGACTACGCCGCCAAGCTCTTCACGCGCCTCGCCAAGGCCGGCATCGTCGAGTCGACCGAAGGCATACGCGGCGGCTTCAGGCTCGCGAAACCCGCACGAAACATTTCGGTGCTGGACGTGGTCGACGCCATCGACGGCGAGAAGGCGCTCTTCGACTGCCGCGAGGTGCGCAGCCAATGTGCGGTGTTCAACGACGAGCCGCCCGCGTGGGCCACACGCGGCACCTGCTCGATACACGCCGTGATGCAGGGCGCCGAGCGCGCCATGCGCGCGGAACTCAAGCAACACTCGCTTGCCGATCTCGCCACCCGCGCGTATTCCAAGGCGCCTGCCAGCTATCACCATCACGTGGTGGACTGGTTCACGGAACGCGCCGCCAATCGTCGCGGATAGCCAGCGCCGCTTTGCGAACCCTTCTGGCGTGCAAGAAAAAACGCGAAAGCCTTCACCGAGGCTTCCGCGTTTGACCCAATCCGTCGCTTTCCTAACGGATCACGCAACCACGATGCGAAGCGGATCTGCTGCGGCGAGCGCCTGCTCACGGTCCGCACGCGGCGGATAGATCCACTCGGAGTTGATCTGGTGCTTGAGCTTCTTCGCCTCGGTGCCCTGCAACTTCACTTCGCGCTCCCACCCTTCCGTATAGACCGCGCCCCACGGGCCCAGATCGAGACACGTCACGTACTTCGGCTGACTATACGGAATTTGCTCGAGGCCGAGCAAATCGGCGGCGACGTTATGGCCTGCCGAGCGCCCCAGATTCATCGCGTGCTGGCACGACATCATCGTGTGATTGCCTTCGTCGTCGGTGGCCGCGCGAGCGACGTCGCCCGTTGCGTAGACACCGGGCACGCCCTCCACCGCGAGGTTGCGATCGACGTGAAGACGCCCCATGGAGTCGAGCTGGCCCGGAATCTGTGCGGTCAACGCGCTTGCGCGCAGGCCGGCCGTCCAGATCACCGTGTTCGATTCGATGCGCTCGCCGTCCGTTGTCGTGACGCCGCCGGCATCCACTGAAGCGACGCCCGCACCGAGCTTCCAGGTCACGCCGAGCGAGCCCAATGCCTCTTCGATAACGGGGCGCGGGCCTGCGCCCAGGTCCGGACCGATCTCATTGTTACGCTCGACGATGACCACCTTCACGTTTGCGTGCTCGCCCAGCGCCGCGCGAAGGCGTGCCGGCATTTCCGCCGCGGTCTCGATGCCGGTGAATCCGCCGCCCGCCACCACTACCGTATTGCGCGCGAGCGTTTCCGGCTGGCTGGACAGACTGCCGATGTGCGCTTCCAGTTCGACCGCTTCGTCGGTCTGGTCCACGCTGAAGCTGTGTTCGGCGAGGCCCGGAATCGACGGGCGGAACAGCCGGCTGCCGGTCGCCAGCACGAGGCGGTCGTAGCCGAGCGTAGTGTGCTGGCCGTCTGCGCCGGTCAGATCCACTGCGCGACGCTCCACGTGAATGCGCTCGACCGTGCCCTGGATGAACTTGACACCAGTCGCTTCGAAGATCTCTGTGAGCGGCGCCCTGAAATTCGCAGGACCTACTTCGTACAGACGCGGACGGACATGCAGATGCGGGTCGGGTGCGACCAGCGTGATTTCCACGTCCGTGCGCCCCGCTTCATCGAGCAGCCGCGCTGCGCTGAGTGCGCTCCACATGCCGGCGAAGCCGGCACCAATAACAAGAATACGCTTCGACATTTTTGCTTCTCCAATGCAGGGATACGTGAATTCGGGCGTGGCTCGCGCCGCAATCTCCGGTCGTGTGATCCGCGTCGCGCCTGCGCAACGCATAACTCGGATTCTATGAGTCGGAGTTTAAAGATGCAAGTGCCCTATTTGGGACACTCTGTTGACGATTCAGGCAACGAGGCCGCGAAGCGGCATGCGGCTACGGTTGATGGGACTTGAAGAAGTCGACCAGACTCCGCGGCGAATCGCCGCCGAGACAGACATCGAGCACCGCTTTTGCCGCCGCCGCTTCGCACGCACTGCGAGGGAAAAGCGCTGTCTCGTACGCAAGGAGCGCGGCTTCCACGTCGCCGCGATGCGCGGCAATGGCCTTTGCGAGTTCTGCACCGTCGAGCATGGCCAGGTTGGCCCCTTCGCCAGATGGGATCATCAGGTGCGCCGCATCGCCAAGCAATGTCGCGCCAGGCGTGCGCGGCCAGTTGTGCGCCACGGGGAGCGCATGAATCGGGCGAAACACGGGGGCCGTTTCGCCATCGGTGATGAGCGCAGTCAGCGCCGGCGCCCAGCCATCGAACGCATTCGCAATCGTGGCCAGAACGGCTGGCCGGTCGGACCGTTCAATGCTGTCGATCCAGTCTTGAGACTGGTTCAGCTGTACGTACGTGTGCAGCACGCCGCCCGGCTCGCGGTGTGCGACGATGCCTTTGCCCGGCGCGAGCGCAAACATGGAACCTTCGCCAACCGCTTCGGCACTCGCCTTGTGATGCGTGTCGCAGTTGAACAGATACGTCTCGATGAATGCCGTGCCGACATAGGCCGGTTTCGCGTCAGATAAGAGCAGGCGGACTTTCGACCACGCGCCATCGGCCCCCACCAGGAGATCGGTTGTCACTGTCGAGCCGTTAGCAAAGGTCAGAACGTGCCGGCCACCGCCGAGAGGAGACACCGTGTTGACTTTCTGTCCCCAGCGCACCGCGCCGGCAGGCAGCGATTCGAGCAGAATCCGCCGCAATTCTCCACGCGGGACTTCTGGTCGCCCGCCTGTTCCGTCGTCCGGCTGCTCATAAAGGACCCGGCCACCCTTGTCGAGAACCCGCGTCGCCTGCCCGCCGGGATGGATGATTTCGAGGAACCGGTCGAAGAGTCCGGCTGCCTTCAGCGCGAGCTGCCCATTGTTCTCGTGAATGTCGAGCATGCCGCCCTGCGCTCGCGCATTCGCCGAGGCTTCCGCCTCATAGATCGTCGAAGCAATACCGTGAACGTGGAGGACCCGAGCGAGCATGAGCCCGCCGAGTCCCGCGCCGATGATTGCAATCGATGTCTTCATCCTGCTCCTCTGGAACAATGTTCCATAGTAATATGGAACATTGTTCCAGAGACGTCAAGAGGATGCATGGTCAAGAAGGCGCGGAGCGTTCAACGGCGTGAGGACTCGCTCTCGCGCGAGCGGATCATCGAGGTGTCGATCGCGCTTCTGGATAGCAGCGGCGAAAGCGGCCTGACGTTTCGCGCGCTGGCCGAGCGGCTTGCCACCGGTCCCGGCGCGATTTACTGGCATGTCGAAAACAAGAGCGATCTGCTGAACGCCGCCTGCGACGCCATCGTGGCTCTCACAATGGACGCGCCATTGCCGGGCGCCACGCCACGAGAGGCAATGCGCGCCCTCGCGCTGGGTCTGTTCGACGCGATCGACGGCCACCCGTGGGTGGGTTCGGTGCTCGCGCGAAACCCGGCGCAATCGGCAATGGTTCGGATTCTTGAACGTTTGGGCCAGCAGATTCGCGCACTCGACGTGCCTGACGACGCGCAGTTGGCAACGGCGTCCGCATTGCTGAGCTATATCCTCGGCGTGAGCGGCCAGAACGCGGCGAATGCGCAGATCGCTCGCGCGCAAGATGCCGATCGAACCCACTTTCTGGACGAGGTCGCCTCGGTGTGGTCGCAGCTCGATCCCGAAGACTATCCGTTCACCCGCAGCGTGGCCAGACAGTTGCGCGAGCACGACGACCGTGCCGACTTTCTCGCTGGAATCGACCTCATCCTGCTTGGCATCGAGTCAGCGCACGGACGTTGAGCGCTACATGCCCATGCTGGTCCCTGCGCCCGTGCTCGTGCCGGTGCCCGTGCTCGTGCCGGTGCCCGTAGCCGTGCCTGTGCTCGGCGCTGCGTTCAGATCGATCCTTCCATACACACCATCGGCCTCGTCATTCGGCCCCGCCGCGAAAAACAGCGTATTGGAGGGCTGATTGCTCAGGTCGTTGCCGAACGCAATGCCCCACAGACCGGGCTCGACAATCGCGCTGCCGTTCGACGCAACGAGCGGCCCCATCGACTGGCCGCTCGCTGCATTGAACGCGTTGATCGTGCCATCGCCGAAATTGCCGATCAGTATCGCGCCGCTCATCGTGCCGAAATTCGAAGGTGCTTGCGCAATGCCCCATGGCGCGTTCAACGCGCCGCCCGACGCGAAGCGCTGCTTCAGGTTGCCGGACGTGTCGTACACGTCGACCATGCCGAGCCCCGCGCCCGCGACATCGTCGTGTTTGGCCGCGTCCTGCTTCGCGTAGGTGACGAACAGATTCGAGCCAATCGCCCGAATGCCGAACGGCGCGAAGCCGGCCGGGATCAGCGGGTCCGTGAAGGCGCCGGGCGCCGTGACCTTGCTGAACGAAGAATTGAACACATCGATCTTGTTGTTGTGGAAGTCGGTCGCGTAGAGGAAGTTGGCGTTGTTCATCGTCGCGAGCGCGAGACCCTTGTACACGGCGCCGCCCGTGCCGTCGTCGTACATGACGAACGCATTGGTGGGCCCGACCGCTGGCGCCCACGCGGTGATCGTGCCGCCCTCGCCCGCAAAGATGAACGCCGCGACGCCAGACTTGCCGTTTTCCGTGACCGTGAAGCTCTGTGTGCCGTTGAAGACGATGCCCGTGGGCGAAGCCGAACCGTTGTTGCCGTCGGGAATCGTGACCACCAGCGATTGCGGCACCCCGTTGCCGTCATACAGCGTCGCGACATTGGTGCCGTTGTCCGCAACCCACGCAAAACCGTTCGGATTGAAGGCGACACCCCAAGGGTTCTTCAGATTCGCGTCGGTGTGCGCGGCCGCCACTGCGCCATCCGAAACGAGGGCCGTCACTGCGAACGACGACTGGACCGGCGTGCTCGTACTGTTCGAGTTGCCGCTGGAACTGGAACCGCCGCCACACGACACGAGTGTCGCGATGGCCGCACCGCAAGCTACGACGCCGAATACGGCGAGTAGAGGCTTCATGACCGCACTCCTCTTTCAGTCCACCGGACTAACGGACAAAGAACGAGGAGGAAGCGGCGTTTATTCCAGCGAAGAAATAGGGGAGATGTCGCGTGCGATCGCAATGACTGAACTAGCTAGCGAAAAGCGGGCGGCGGGCAACGCGCGCTACGCGTGAGCGCCCGACACCAGCACATTCGCCGATGCCGGCGGCTTGTGCGGCGCGCCCAGCAGCGCCAGTTGCTTCTCGTGCGGCGAGAGCGCGCCACTGTCACGCTTGTCGGCCTCGGCATACTTCTGAGCCGCGTGAGACAGGTCACCTTCGTTTTCGAGCGCTTGCCCCCAAAGTTCATACGAGGGCGCGAGGTCCGGCCGCAGTTCGACCGCGCGGGACAGCCTGGCGATCGCCGCCTCGTTTTGTCCCGTGTCGACGAGCGCCTCACCCCAGTCATGGAGGATGTTCACATCGTCCTCGTGCATGGCGTTTGCGCGGCGGAATGCGCTGAGGGCTTCGTCATACCGGTGCGCGTGCAACAACACGTCGCCGAGCAAGCGCTGGTTCTCCGCCGTACTGAACTTTTCGCGGGCACCCAGCCGAAGCTCCCTGATCGCCGCGTCGATTCGCTTCTCCTGCTCGAGCGCAATGCCGAGGTTGGCTCGCAAAACGCCCGAGTGCGGGTACAGCAAGAGTGCGTCGCGTGTCAGTTGTTCCGCCTCCTCGGCGCGGTTTTGCCTGAGCAGCAGCCACCCTTTTCCCGCGAGTGCCCACAAGCGTTCCCGCGAGCCTGGCCTGCCGAGGACATCGTCATAGATCGCGTCGATCTCGCCATAGTCGCATTGGTCCAGCGAACACCGCGTCTTTTGCACCTTGGTGAAGAGATGACTGGCGAGCGTGTTCGGTTCGACGAGCCGCATGACCCTGGCCGCGATGTCCTGCATCGACTTGTCGAAGTCACTGGCGCTGAACGCGACGTCGTCGTGCATGGCGTTGAACGGGCCGTTTTCAATCTGAATATGGGCGACATAGGCATCCGCGCTGTCACCCGTATGCGTAATGCCGATATGGACGATCACGTCCGGCTTGTCGCGGAAAAACGTCAATTTCAGAAAACCGACAATCGAGGCATAGGACATGTCCTCGCCGGGAATCTTGATATCCGGACTGTCGCTATCGGCCAGCGAAGCGTCGTGCGGGACCGCGTCGCTTTCGCTGCTGATCCCACGCATGGCGGCAAGAATTCGTTGTGCCAGGAATTCCGGGGCATAGCCGGTATTGACGAATGCCGTTGGCGCTTCCACCGGCGGCACCAGGACGTGCTGTGTGCGCGCGCCGGAAATGACGAGCAAGCAAAATGGAGCAACCAGGATCAGGATGAACCAGGGGAGCACGAAAGGCCATAGCGCTCTTGGCGCACGGGCGATCCACCCGATCAGAGACCACACCTGTGACAGGCCGCCTGGCCCGCGATCCACAACGCTCGACATGATGCACCTCGACCCGGCCGCAGTTGGTGGAGTCCAACTGCCGGTCGGCGTTCATGCATCGAATGTGCCAGCACGCTCAAACGCTTCTCTGCAAGGCGTTTGCGCCATGTTTGCGAAGGTTGGGCATGGCGGGTGTCATCTCGCGACCAACGTCTACGGACAGCGAGTGCCGGGTAGAAGCAAACACATGCGAGCGGGGATCACTTCACCGCCTCCATATCTTCAACCTCGCCCGCGACCGGCACGTTGCCCGACGGACTCATCATGCGCGGCTGCAACATCAGCGCGACGAGACCTGTCCAGCCGGTCTGGTGCGAAGCGCCGACGCCGCGCCCGTTGTCGCCGTGGAAGTATTCGTGAAACAGCACGAGATCGCGGCAGCGCGGATCGGCCTGCAGCAGCGGGTACGCGCCCATCACCGGGCGCTCGTTGTTGCGGTCGAGCAGAAAGAGCGTCGTGACGCGGCGCGCGAGTTCGTCGGCGATCTGAGCGAGCGAAAGCTTCTTGTCCGAGCCGGTTGGATACTCGACGCGAAAATCGTCGCCATAGTAGCGGTGGAATTCGTACAGCGACTCGATCAGCAGATAGTTGACCGGCATCCACACCGGACCGCGCCAGTTCGAATTGCCGCCGAACACGCGCGAGTCCGATTCGGCGGGCAAATATTTGACGCGGAAATCGCAGCCGTTGTGGCGGTAAACGAAAGGTTCCTCGAGATGGCAGCGAGATAGCGCACGCACGCCATGGGCCGAGAGAAATTCGGCTTCGTCGAGCATACGCCGCAACAGCGCCTTCATGCGGTGCCCGCGCAATAGCGAGAGCAGCAAGGAATTGCCCTTGCCCGGTTCGTTCCAGCGCGACACGAGGCTCGCAAGGTCGGGCCGGTGCTGGAGGAACCAGACCAGCCGGTCGCGCAGCCCCGGCAAGCCGCCGTGCACCCGCTCCTCCAGCACGCGCACGGCGAAGAACGGAATCAGTCCGACGATCGAGCGCATGCGCAGCGGTACGTTGGTGCCGTCCGGCAGCCTCAGCTTGTCGTAGAAGAACTCGTCGACGCTGTCCCACAAGCCCGTGTCGCAGCCGTCGTCGCAACTCACCGCGCCCGCGATATACAAAAAGTGCTCGAAGAATTTCACGCCGATATCGACGAACACGTGGTTCGCAAACGCGAGTTCGAGCGCGATGCGCATGAGGTCGAGCGCGTAAGCCGCCATCCACGCCGTGCCGTCCGCCTGATCGAGGTGGCCGCCCGTCGGCAGCGGCGACGACCGGTCGAAAATGCCAACGTTGTCGAGTCCGAGGAAGCCGCCCTGGAAGATGTTGTGGCCGTCCGCGTCCTTGCGGTTCACCCACCACGAAAAGTTCAGCAGCAGCTTGTGGAAGATGAGTTCGAGAAACTCCCGGTCTGCCTTGCCGGTGATCGAACGATCGATCTCGTACACGCGCCACGCCGCCCACGCGTGCACGGGCGGGTTGGCGTCGCCGAACGCCCATTCGTATGCGGGTAATTGCCCGTTCGGATGCTGATAGCGGTCCTTCACGAGCAGCAGCATCTGCTTCTTTGCGAACATCGGATCGACCAGCGCGAACGCGACCGCCTGAAACGCGAGGTCCCACGATGCATACCACGGGTACTCCCACTTGTCGGGCATCGAGAGGATGTCCGCATTGCACAGATGCCGCCAGTCCGCATTGCGCCCGCGCAGGCGGCTTGCGGGCGGCGGCGGCTGCAGCGGGTCGCCTTCCATCCAGCGGTTCACGTCGTACTGGTAGTACTGCTTCGACCACAGCATGCCCGCCAGCGCCTGGCGCTGCACGAGCCTCGCGTCGGCGCTCTCGATGTCGCGCTGCAGCGCGCCGTAGAACGCGTCCGCTTCGGCGATGCGTTGCGCGAAGAGATGTTCGATGTCTAGCGCGACCTCTTCTTTCGCCTCGGACACGGGGCGCCAGCGCAACGTGACGACGGCGCGGCCGTGCGCCGCGATCTCGAAATGCACGCGCGCAGCCGCTTTCGTGCCGGTGTCGCGCCGGATCGCGCCATTGTTGCCGTGCACGACATAGTCGTCGAAGCCGTCCTTGAACGGGCCGGCGCCGTCCATGCCAAATAGCCGCTTGACGTTGGTCTCGTTCTCGCAAAACAGCCACTCGACGCGCGCGCCCTCTTGCGCGGCGGCCGTCACGATGAGCGGCTCGTGCGTGCCGCAGCGCGCGACAACGTGCTCACCGTCCGGCGACGACACGAGCGTGAGTGAAGGCTTGTCTCCCGCAGCCTTCCACGACCACGTGTTGCGCGCCCAGATCTGCGGCAGCACGTCGATCGATGCGTGCTGGCCGCCGCGGTTCTCGACGCTCACGCGCATCACGATGTCTTCCGGCGTGTGCTTTGCATATTCGATCTGCACATCGAAATAACACTCGTCGTCGAACGCACCCGTATCGAGGATTTCATACTCGGGCAAACCGGCGCCGCGCCGCGCGTTTTCGTCGATCAGGTCCTGGTAGGGAAACGCCGCCTGCGGGTACTTGTAGAGCATGCGCATATACGAATGCGTCGGCGTGCTGTCGAGGTAGAAGTACAGCTCCTTCACGTCCTCGCCATGATTGCCTTCCTCGTTCGTGAGGCCGAACAGACGCTCCTTCAAGATCGGATCGTGGCCGTTCCACAGCGCGATCGAGCAGCACCAGTTCAGCCGCTCGTCGGCGAACCCGGCCAGGCCGTCCTCGCCCCAGCGATAGGCGCGCATTCGCGCGTGATCGTGCGGGAAGTAGTCCCACGCGGTGCCGTGCTCGCTGTAATCCTCGCGCACCGTACCCCATTGGCGCTCGCTGAGGTACGGCCCCCAGCGTTGCCAGCGAGCGTAATCGGCCGAGTACAGGCGTTGGCCTTCGACCGTGTGGATGAGGCCGGCGGCGCGCTGCAGCATGGGCATCTCCTTGAATTGGGGCCGCCGAGGTGGGGCCGCCAAGGTGGGACTTGCGACGGCGGGCGGCGCTCATGCGCCGCGAGTCTCCCATGCTAGCGCGGTTTGCCTGCCCGGCGCGCGGAGCGGGCAATATGTGCGAGCTAATCGGCGTCGCCGAGCCGCTTGAGAACGCGCAGCAGTTCGCCGAGCGACCATGCCTGGAACGGTGTGCCGCCGGGCCGGTGCGGCGCGTCGCCATCGGCGACTTCGGAAATATGGTCGAGCCCGGCGTGGTCGAGATGCGCGAGCAGCGGTGCGATGAAACGCTCGCGCGCGAACGCGCGTTGCGCCGCCGTATCGCCGTTCACACGCAACCAGGCGTCAACGAAAGGACCGAGCAACCAGGGCCAGACAGTGCCCTGATGATAGGCGCCGTCGCGCTCCAGCACGCCGCCACCGTATTGCCCGCGATACGCGCGGTCCGACGGCGCAAGCGTACGCAACCCCATGGGCGTGAGCAAATGCGCTTGAACCTGCGCGACGACCGCGCGCGCCGCATCGCCTGCCAGCAGTGCGAACGGCAGACCGCCCGCCGCAAAGATCTGGTTCGGCCGAATCGAGCTGTCGGCCGTACCCGCCACGTGATCGACGTCGACCACGTCGAACAACGCGCCCGTAGACGGATCGACAAAGCGCGCGGCAAACGCGGCGCTGGCGCGCGCATCGAGTTCGTGCCAGCGCGTGTCCCATGCCCCAGCGATGCGCAGCGCGTTGATCCACAGCGCCTGGATTTCGACCGGCTTGCCGATGCGCGGCGTGACCACCCAGTCGCCCGCCTTCGCATCCATCCAGGTGAGCTGCACGCCCGGCACGCCCGCTCGCAGCAAGCCGTCACGCGGGTCGGCTGCGATCTGGAAGCGCGTACCGCGCGCGTAGCCTTCGAGAATCGCGTTCACGGCGCCTTGCAGCACACGCCGCGCTTCGGGAGGCACGTTCTGCGCCGCGAAATAGTCGTGCACCGCCACGATGAACCACAGCGATGCATCGACGGAGTTGTATTCGGGCACACCACCCGCGTCGGGAAAGCGGTTCGGCAGCATGCCTTCGGACACCGTCGCCGCCCATTCGAGCAGGATCGCGCCAGCCTCCTCAAAGCGGCCGTTCGCGAGCAGCAGACCGCGCATGGCAATGAACGTGTCGCGGCCCCAGTCGGTGAACCACGGATAGCCCGCGACGATCGTGCGGCCGTCACCGCGCGAAACGACATAGGCGCTGGCCGAACGTTGCAGACGCGAGCCGAGCGACGCCCGGCGCACTTCCTCGAAACCGGCGAGCAGTTGTGCGCGGCTCGCCGCGCTTTCGTTGTCTTCCTGCTGGGTATCGTTCGTGCTGGACAATGGTTGCGCGCGCAACAACAAAACGGCGTCGCCTTTGGCGAGATCGAAGGCGAACACGCCAGGCGTCGCGAGATCCTCGATGCAGTCGAGCCCGCGCTCCCGTTCACGCGTGTAGCAGAAGTTGCGGTACCAATCCGGCGCATGGGTATAGCGGCCGTTCGAGTGGGCGACAATGGCAGGCAAATCGCCATACGGTTGCCAGCGCACGTGCTCGCCGTCAATCCGGGCATCAAAATTGAATGCGGCATTCTCGTGGTGCAGCGCGTGGTAATCGCGGCCCGAGATCAGCGGGCGGACTTTCAGCACCAGGCCGCCTGCTCCGGACGGTGCTTCGAGCCGCCAGCGCAGCACCGTCTCGCGGCTCGCTTTCGCAACGAACACCTCGGTTGTGAGCACACCGCCGCTGTCCAGCCGGTAGCGCCACGTGGGCCACGGGGAAGTGTCGAAGCTTGCGATGCTTTTCGACGTATCCGGAGAAAGCAGATCCGGCGCGTAGCGCTGCATGGTCAGCGCCGTTTTGCGCTCCCCGTCCTCGAGCCAGGCTTCGACACCGTTCACGAGCACCACGCGGTCCGTGGGCGGGTGCCTCGCCGTGAGCAGCAGCGCATGATAGCGGCGCGTGCGCGCGGTCCCCACGGTGCCGGAGGCGAATCCGCCAGCGCCGTCTGCTTCGAGCCATTCGTTGTCGAAGCACTCCGCATCGATGGGGCTGTCAAGGCGCGTCATGGGGTGTCCTGCTCTCGTGGATCACCTGCGCAACGATACTCCCGTCGGCTTGCCCCTGCAGGAAAACGTCTACGTGCGAGCAGGCTGCCCGCGCCGCTGCCGATAGTGAATCTGCGCGGGCACCTGAATCGACTCGGGCGCGCCATCGCCCTCGAGCAGCGAAAAGACGCAGCGCAGGCTATGTTCAGCGAGTTGGCCGCTGTCCTGCACGATAGCGTCGATGCGAAGCGGCAGACAGTCGAGCAGTTGATGATCGTCGAACGTCATCACGCGGCCCGGCGCCTGTGCGAGCTGGTGCGCTTCGTTCACGAACTCCAGCAAGCCTTCGAGCAGCGTAATGGAGCCGGCGAAAAGCGCCTCGGGATAGCGCCCATGCGCCTCGAACCAGGCTTTCATCAGCGCATAGCCCGACTCGCGCTGATAGTCGCGTTGAAACACCCAGTCGTCCTGCTCCATCACGCCATGCCGCTCGAGCGCGAGCCGATAGCCCGCCAGGCGGTCGCGGCTCGGCGAGAGTTCCGGCTGGCCGCCGAAAAACACCACTTCACGCGCGCCTTGCTCGATCGTCTCACCGACCAGAGCGGCCACGGTTTCGGCGGCGTCGGTGATCACGTAGGGAATGGCGCTTGTCGCCACGCGGCGATCGGCGAACACGATCGGCAAGCGCTTGACCCATTTGTCGTAGCGCGGCGCGTCCGCCGTGCACGGCACGACCACCACGCCGTCCACCTGCTGCGCAACCAGATGCGCAATGCCCTCGGTCTCGCGCACCGGATCTTCGTCGCTCGTCACGATCACGAGTTGATACCGGTAGCGCTCGCGGCATTGCCACTCCATGGCCTGCGCGAGCGCGGCGTGCGCCGAGTTGGTCAGGTCGGGAATCACGAGGCCGATCGTGTTGCTGCGCCGCGAGCGCAGCGCGCGTGCCGATTGCGACGGCGTGAAGTGATGGTCCCGCGCCACCTGCAGCACGCGCTCGACCGTCGCCGCCGAAATGCGGTAGCGCTCGGCATTGCCGTTGAGCACCATGCTGGCCGTGGTGCGCGAGACCTCCGCGAGGCGGGCAATGTCGTCGATAGTCAGACGCTCGAACTGGGACACGCGGCGTTCCTGCTGGGTGTGGGTTGGGGATCGCGTGAACGCGAGAGCGAAGAGCCGGCGCTGCGGCCGTGAGGAAGGGGAACCCCAAACGAAGCGCCCCGTGTGGCACGGGGCGCCCGGTGCTTCCGAGGCGCGCGCAGACGCGAAACTCTTCGCGTCAGATGGTACTACGCTCGCGCGCGCCTGAAAATGCGCTTACTGCTTGTACAGATTCAACGGCACGGGGATGAACTTGTCGACCGGCTTGCCGTCGACGAGCTGCTTCGCGGTCTGCACGCCATACTGACCGATCAGTTCGGGCTGCTGCTGCACGGTGGCGGCCATCTGGCCGGCCTTGACCGCGGCGATCGCGTCGTCGGTGGCGTCGAAGCCGACCACGGCCACGTCCTTCAAGCCTGCCGCCTGCAGCGCCTTCACCGCGCCCAGCGCCATTTCGTCGTTCTGCGCGAACACGCCCTGAATGTCCTTGTTGCTCTGAATGATGTTTTCCATCACCGAAAGGCCCTTGGCGCGATCGAAGTCTGCGGGCTGCTTCGTGGCGATCTTCACGCCGCCCTTCGCCGCGATTTCATCGTCGAAACCGGCGCCGCGTTCGTTGGCCGCCGACGAACCCGGAATGCCTTGCAGCTCGACGATGTTGCCCTTGCCGCCCAGCTTCTCGGCGAGGAAGTCGGCGGCCATCTTGCCGCCCGCCTTGTTGTCGGACGCAATATGCGAGCTGACTTCGGCGCCGTTCACGCTACGGTCGAGCGAGATCACCTTGATGCCCTTGCTCGTCGCTTCCTTCACGACGTTGGCCACCGCCGAAGAATCGGTCGGGTTGATGAGGATGACGTTGACCTTCTTTTCGATCAGGTCTTCCACACTCGCCTGCTGCTTCGCGGGGTCGTTCTGCGCGTCGACGGTGATGAGCGTCACGCCGTCCTTCTTCGCTTCGTCTTCGGCGCCCTTCTTGAGCGAAACGAAGAACGGATTATTGAGCGTCGAGATCGACAGGCCGACCGTGACCGCGCCGCCCGAAGCGGGCGCCGCCGCCGATGCGCCGCTTGCGCCCGCATCAGTGCTGCCCGGGCCTTCCTTCGAGCAGGCCGCGAGGCCCAGCGCGAGCGAACCGGCGACGAGCGCCGAAAGAAGCTTCGAGATCGACGGCGAGTTGTGCTTATGCATAGTCTTCCTCCTCGTTATATGTGGAGTGTGTGGAGTTAAAAATTAAGGATAGCTACTGATAAGACGTTGCCGCGTCGCGCAACCATTGCGCGACGCGGCCATTCAGTTACGACGACTTCTTGTTGCCGCGATCGATCAGCACGGCGAGCAGGATCACGATGCCCTTGATGACCTGCTGATAAAACGACGACACGTCGAGCAGGTTCAGGCCGTTGTTGAGCACGCCGATCAGGAGCGCGCCCACGAGCGTGCCGAAGATCCAGCCGCGGCCGCCAGTGAGGCTCGTGCCGCCCAGCACGACCGCCGCAATCGCGTCGAGCTCGTAGCCCGTGCCCGCGGTCGGCTGCGCGGAGTTCAGGCGCGAGGTCAGCACCACGCCGGCGAGCGCCGACATGACACCCGCGATCGTGTAGACCCACAACTGGATACGGTCGACCTTCACGCCGGAAAGCTTGGCCGATTCGGCGTTGCCGCCGGTTGCATAGATATGGCGGCCGAACACGGTCTTGCGCAGCAGCACCCAGAACACGCCGAACATCACGAGCATGAGCACGACGGGAATCGGCACGAGGCGCGCGACATAGCCGCCGCCGAGCAGCGAGAAGAAGTCGCTGTTGAAGCTGCTGATCGGGCTGCCGTTCGAGACAACGAGCGCGAGGCCGCGCAGCACCGTCATCGAACCGAGCGTGGCGATGAACGGCGCGACCTTGCCCTTGCTGATGACGAGACCGTTCGCAAAGCCCATCACGCCGCCCGCCACGAGACCGGCGAGCGTCGCGACGATAGCGGGCGTGCCGGAACTGAGCAGCGTGGCGATGATCACGGAGGAAAGCGCGAGCACCGAGCCCGCCGAAAGATCGATGCCGCCGAGCAGGATCACGAGCGTCATGCCGAACGCGATCAGCGCGTTGATCGACGCCTGGCGCATCACGTTGAGCAGATTGTCGACCGTGAGGAAATCGCGGCTCACGATCGAGAGCGCCACGGCAATGATCAGCAGTGCTACGAAGGGTCCGAGCTTTTGCAGCGTCGCCCGGCTGCCGGGGGTGAGGGTCACTTGCGACATGTCATGTCTCTCGAGATTGCAATGAATGGGTAAGCGCCAGCGCTCAAACGGCGACGGCGTGCGCCGCGCCCACCTGGCCGCCGGCCGCGGCCGTCATGATCAGTTCCTGGTTAGCCGTGGCCGCCTCGAAGATGCCGTTCTGGCGCCCCTGGTGCATGACGAGAATGCGGTCGCTCATGGCCAGCACTTCGGGCAGTTCGGACGACACCATGACAATGGCAACGCCCTGCTGCGCAAGCTGATTGATGATCGTGTAGATCTCGGCCTTGCCGCCCACGTCCACGCCGCGCGTGGGCTCGTCGAGCAGCAGCACTTTCGGCGGCTGCGCGAGCCACTTCGCGAACACGACCTTCTGCTGGTTGCCGCCCGAAAGCGCCTTGACGTCGAGTTCCGCGTCGCGCGTGCGCACGCGCAACTGCTTGATGAGGCCGTCGACAGCGCTGCGTTCCGCGCGCTCGTTCACGAAGCCTAGCGTGGCGTACTGGTCCAGATGCACGAGCGTCGCGTTTTCCCGCACCGACATGCCGAGCACGAGCCCCTGACGCTTGCGGTCTTCCGTGACGAAGCCGATACCCGCCGCGATCGCGCTGGACGCGTCGCGCACGTCGAGCACCTTGCCGTCCAGCGTCACCGTGCCGGCGGTTTTGCGGTTCGCGCCGAACAGCGTGCGCAGAATCTCGCTGCGCCCCGCGCCCATGAGACCGGCGATACCGAGCACCTCGCCCGCGCGCACCTCGAACGTAATGCCTTCGATATGGCCTTCGTCCGCAAGACCGGCCACGCGCAAGCGCACGTCGCCCGGCGCATGGCTGCGTTTCGGGAAACGCTCGCCAATCTCGCGGCCCACCATGAGCCGCACGATCTCGTCGAAATCCGTCTCACGAATCGCGCGCTCGCCGACGAAATGCCCGTCGCGCAACACGCTGATCTTGTCGCACACGCGGAAGATCTCCTCCATGCGGTGCGAGACGTAGACGATCGCCACACCGCTCGCCTTCAGCGACTGCATGATCTCGAACAGCGTTTCGATCTCGCGGTTCGTGAGCGCGGCGGTGGGCTCGTCCATCACGAGCACTTGAGCGTTCAGCGAAAGCGCCTTGGCAATTTCCACGAGCTGCTGCTGGCCGATGGAGAGGCGCCCCGCCTCCGTCTGCGGGTCGATACGCTGCGCGCCGACCTTGTCGAGCCACTTGCGCGCCTCTTTGCGCATGGTCGCGGTATCGACCATGCCGAAGCGGCTCGGCTCGCGGCCCAGGAACAGATTCTCCATCACCGTCAGTTGCGGGATGAGGTTCAATTCCTGGTGAATGATGGCAATGCCCGCGCGTTCGGCCTCGACCGTGCTGCGGATTTGCAGCGCGCGCCCATCGACGAGGATCTCGCCCGCGTCGGCCTGATGCACGCCGCTCAGAATCTTCATGAGGGTCGATTTGCCTGCGCCGTTCTCGCCCATCAGTGCGTGGATCTCGCCTGCCTCGATGCGGAAATCGACGCCTTCGAGCACCCGAACCGGACCGAACGCCTTGCCGATCCCCTGCATCATCACTTGCATCCTGGACCTCTCAGAAGATCACGCCCGAATGCAGGATCACATTCGCATAGGGGCTGCACTCGCCGGTGCGGATCACCGCTTTCGCCTCGCGGCAGCGGCGCTTGAACTCTTCGTGCGGCACGTTTTCCACGGCGATGTGCGCGGCCGCCATGTCGCGGCAGCGCGCCACCACGGCTGCGTTGTGCGTGTGCGCCTCGCTCGCGAACACGGCGCGCTCGGCCTTGAAGTCGGCGAGCACGCTGTCGAGCACGGCAAAGAAGTCGGGCACGCCAGCCGCGAGCGAGACGTCGATGCATTCCACGCCGTCGGGTACCGGCAGCCCGCAGTCGGCGATCACGAGGCTGTCCGTGTGGCCCATGCGGGCCAGCACGCGTGCGATGTCACGATTCAGATGTCCGTGTTTTTTCACTGCGTATCTCAGGCTTGCGTGTTCAGGAAGGCTTCGAGCTCAGCGAGCGTGGGCATGCCGCCTTGCGCACCGGCGCGCGTCACGGAAAGCGCGCCCGCAGCGTTTGCGCGCCGCACGGCCTCGCCCATGCCGAGATGCCAGAACGCCGCCAGCGCGCCGTTGAAGGTGTCGCCCGCGCCAGTCGTATCGACAGCATCGACCGCGAAGCCCGGCTGATGCACGAGCGCGCCATTGGCGTCGGGGTTGGCGTCGGGGTTGGCGTAATACGCGCCATCTTTACCGTGCGTCATGGCAATGCGCACGGGCGAGCGCGCGATGACCTCGGCCCACGCGCCTTCTGGCGTTTGCAGCGCGGTCGCGAGTTCATGCTCGTTTGGCGTGAGCAGCGAGGTCAACTCGAGCAGTTCGCTGCTCAGTTCGACTGCGGGTGCGGGATTGAGAAAGAAGGGCTTGCCGTGTTCGCGGGCGCACCGCGCGGCGTGCAGCACCGTTGCGTACGGCACTTCGAGTTGCGCGAGCACGACGTCGGCCTGTGCAATCGCCGCGCTTGCGCGGTCGATGTCTTCGGGCGAAAGCTCGTGGTTCGCGCCGGGCACGACGATGATCGCGTTGTCACCGCCCGAAAGCGTGATCGATGCAATGCCGGTCGCTTCGCGACCCGTGCTCACGTGGGCGATATCGACGCCTTCGCGCGCGAGCGTCGCTTTCATTTCGCCGCCGAAGGCGTCTGCCCCCACACAGCCGATCATCGTGACCTCGGCGCCCAGGCGCGCCGCCGCAACCGCCTGATTCGCGCCCTTGCCGCCCGGATGCGTCGAAAAATGCGTGCCGAACAGCGTTTCGCCGAGCCGGGGAAACGTGTCGGTCGTGACGACCATGTCCATGTTGATGCTGCCCACCACCACTACGCGCGCCATTGCACTCCCTTTCGACGGTTTCCCGCATCCGCGGTTTTTTGCCGTGCTAAAACGTAATCAGCTTGGGAGCGCAGTTATACCAGAGTCCTCCCGCGGGTGAAATAGACCCAGGGTATAACCGGATGCGCGGAAGACTATGTCCCTGATTATTAAGGGTCCAATGCCATAGGGAGAAGGATTCTCGGCGGGTGACCGCTGCCTGGACTAGTCTTTTGCATGCAGGTGGGTGCTTCTCGCCCACAGACACGCGCCGAGGCGGCACAGACCCAGCACTTCAGCGCGAGGAGAAAATGATGGTTAGAGATCGTGCGATGACTGGCAATGCCCTCTTCGTCGGCATCCTGCTACTGGCAGGATTGCTCTGCTCCACGTTACCTGCATATGCTCAGTCAGTTCCTCCGCCGTCCGAAGCAGCGAAACAAACTGAAGCGTTGGTCGACAAAGCCGCCGCGTTGATAGACCAAAAAGGCAAAGCCGCGTTTTCCGGGTTTAGAGTGAAAGGCAGTGAGTGGTTCCATGAGGATACCTATCTATTTGTCTATGATCTGAACGCGAATGTCTTGCTGAACCCCGCCTTCCCATCCCGTGAGGGGACGAACGTCCACGGCCAGAAAGACGCTAACGGCAAGCTGTTTCATGACGCCATGATCCGGACGGCTGAAACGACAGGGTCGGGCTGGGTCGACTACATGTTTCTACGGCCGGGGCAGACTCAGCCATCGCATAAGTGGACCTATGTGAAGGCAGTCAAGATTGACGGAGTGCCCGGTCTGGTAGGTTCGGGTTTCTATTCGGAGTAGGTTCTGGCGCGCCTGTGACCGACCGATGACCTGGGAGCGCGCCTCCAATGCGCGACTTTTATCATTGCGGCCCGTCGCTTACCGACCAGCTAACCGCCGAGACATAGGGCGCAAGCGCCAGTTCGCCGACCAGCACCTCCAGCTGGCTATCCTGTTGCCGGGACGCGAATACGACGGCGTTGACCTCGACCTGCCCGCCGGTCTTGAGTGCGTGGCTTTCCAGGCTCTGCAGCGAGAGTCCGTTGGCATCCAGACGCTGCAGCAACGTGGCCCGGATCAGGGCTTCCTGTTGCGACTGTGTGACCGCTTCGATGATGTAGTAGCGCTCGCTGCTGGGTTCAACAGGAGCATGACGGTAGATCAGGCGTGCGAGCGGTGGCAGCGCCAGGTTGCAGAGAATGATCAGCAAAGTGGCAATGAGAGCAGTGGCGAGAAATCCACTGCCGGCGATCACGCCCACTGCACCCGTGCCCCAGACTGTCGCTGCCGTGCTTAGTCCGCGCACGCTCAGACCGTCGCGTATGATGACGCCCCCTCCCAGGAAACCAATACCGGTCACGACCGGCGCGGCCATCCGCACCACTTGATCCTCGACGCCAAGGAGAAAAGGTAGCGTCGTGAACGTCGCTGCGCCCAGCGCCACAAGTGCGTGGGTGGCAATGCCTGTGAAACGTTGCCGCCACTGCCGCTCCAGGCCAATCAGCGCACCGAGGGCCAAGGCCGCAAGCAGATCAAGGGTGATTTCAACGTGCATGCCATTGCGCTCCATCTGACCTGAGCATTCACCTCGAAGGGCCGTATGCTCCATGAGAGACAGCGGTGTCATTGCGTGCAGGCCGTGTAGATGCCTCAAGGCGCACCGTCCACATGTCCCATCAATTCCACGGGTAGCGTAACACCTGATGAACGCAAGGCTGCGCTCGATGTCCGAGGGGATGCTCACGCGCGCGAGCTGGTGCCATGTCGGCAAGTGCGGCGATTCGTTGCGGACTCTCTGTTCGCCGTTAATGGTCCTGCGTGCTCACGTCAGGAAGAAACTAGATGCCGTGACTCACTGTACCTTGTCTGGCTGTGCCCGAAGCTTGTCTTTAATGGCAGTCAGGCAGTTCGTGAACTGGGTGCGAAGCCCCACCGAATTGCTGCTCGGTTCGGCAAGGCCGTCGGTTGTCACGACCCATCCGTCGGGCGTGCGAGAAACATCGAGTTCGAAGTACTCTGCCGATCCGCCATCCAGGACCACCGACTCGCGATAAGCGCCCCGTGGCGAATGAATGACCGCTTCGCAGCCCTGCTGGAGCCTGGCTGGACCATGAGAGGACAAACCGTTTGAGCCGTCGCGAACGGGGACTGCGCCGTACATGCGGAACGCCTCGAACTGCGTTGGCATCGCGGCCGTGACGAACTGGACGTCTGAGTCGGAAATGGCATTTCCGCATCCCGCGAGGACGCCGATTAAAGCGGCGAGCGTGATGCGAGCGCAATTGCCCCAAGAAGTGGACACAGAAGCGCCGCCTACCCGTAGTTTGTGCGCAAACGTTAGCGTTCTCATCTCCAACGGGTCCGCCTCGATGTAAGAATCAAGTATTACGGCGTGCGCATTGCATAAATTGATCGGGGTAAACCCTGATGATAACGGGCCAAAGAAGGTTATTCAGGACACTTGATTATCTGGCACGCGAACCGGAAGGCCCTGCGCAGCACGCGTTGCGCAGCTTGATTGCCACGTAAGTTTCGACGAACAGCATCAAACTTCGATACCGAGCGCACCAATACGCCGATACAGCGTGGCGCGCGCCATCCCGGTCTGTGCGGCGGCTTTCGCCACTTGACCGCCTGCCGCACGCAACGCATCGGTCAGAAAGCGGCGCTCGAAATCGCGCATCGCGTCGTCGTACTGCTGGCACGGCTGCGCACTGGTGTGGTCGGGCCGATCGCGCAAATCCGCCGCCGCGTCGCGCGCCTCGTTCCCGTCGCGCTGCCCGCGCCCGTCGCCAATGAAACGCGCGAGCGAGCGCGCATCGATACGCTCGCTATCCGATAACAGCACCGCGCGCTCGAGCGTATTGCGCAATTCACGCACGTTGCCCGGCCAGCCATACGCGCACAGCACCGCCAGCGCATCGCTGTCGAGTTCGAGATGACCCGCTCCGCTTTCCACCGCCAGCTTGTCGAGAATCGAGTAGGCCATTGCCTCGATGTCCGCCAGGCGCTCGCGCAGCGGCGGCACCCGAATCATCAGCACGTTGAGCCGGTAATAGAGGTCCGCGCGAAAGCGGCCCTGCGCCACGAGCGCGGGCAAATCCGCCGACGTCGCCGCAATGATGCGCACGTCGGTGCGCACGATGCGATTCGAGCCGAGCGGTTCGAACTCCTGCTCCTGCAAAACCCGCAGCAATTTCCCCTGCAGCGCGAGCGGCATGTCGCCGATCTCGTCGAGAAAGAGCGTGCCGCCCTGGGCCAGTTCGAACTTGCCGATACGCCCCTTGCGCTCCGCTCCCGTGTACGCGCCCGCCTCCGCGCCGAAGAATTCCAGTTCCAGCAGCGTGTCGGGAATCGCCGCGACGTTCACCGTCACAAGCGGCCCGTCCGCGCGTCCGGACGCGCCGTGTATGGCGTGCGCAAGCAGTTCCTTGCCCGTGCCCGTTTCGCCGAGCAGGAGCACCGGTGAGGCGAGACGCGCGGCCCGGCGTGCCTGACGCTTCACTTCGAGGCTTGCGGCGCTGGTGCCGATCAGGCTTGAAAAGCTGTACTTCGCGCGACGCACCTGCGCAAGCGACTGGCGCGTGCTGATCAGTTCGGCGCGCAGCCGCGCGTACTGGCTGAAAAGCGGCGACAGTCCCTTGAGTTCGTTGAACAGCACGAAGCCGACTGCGCCGATCGTTTCGCCGTTGTCGTCCTTGATCGGCAAACGCGTAACGACGATCGGATCTTTATCGGTTTCGAGAATGTCGAGCAGAATGGGCTCGCCCCCCTTCACGACGTCGCGCATCATGCTGTTCGGAATGACGCTTTCGCAATCGAGACCGATCACCGCCGCGGGATCGTCAAAGCCGAAGCGCGCCGCGTAGTGCCGGTTGATCCACACCACGCGCGCGTTGCGATCGACGATCACGGTGCCTTCGCTGAACTTGTCGAGCGATTGAAAGAGCGATTGCATCGCCAGTTTGCGCACGTGGTCGTAGTCGGCCAGCAGCGCGGTCGTTTCGATTTCCATTCGGTTCTTTTCTTCGGTCCTGGCCGCTTGTGGCCGCTTGTGGTCGCTGATGGTCCCTTGCGGCCCGTGGATTCTCATTTTCGGGACGCATTATCTCAGAACTGAGATTCTCGCGTGCGCTCCGACAATCCGGCGCTCTACGCGAGGGAGTGCGGGCGGCGGCGCGCTTCGCCGCCAAAGCCGTCTCAGTTTCGAGACACGTTGCCGTTGCAACCTTCCCCCCGCACATCCCGCACGTGTGCTGCCCCCTGACGCGCCGCTGCGCGCAAGGCTCCCCGGCCGCTGGCACATATCGTGCTCTATAGCGCGGTCGCGCCGGCTTCGGTGCGCGCAAACAACAAACAGACCTGCACGAATAAACGAACTGGAGACAAGATGTCCTTTGTGATTGTGATCGCCGCTTTGGCGTTCCTGATGCTGGTCGCCTACCGCGGCTACAGCGTCATTCTCTTTGCGCCCATCGCCGCGCTAGGCGCCGTCCTGCTGATCGATCCCGCCGCCGTCGCACCGGTTTTCTCGGGCATCTTCATGGAAAAGCTGGTCGGCTTCGTCAAGCTCTACTTCCCTGTGTTCCTGCTCGGCGCGGTCTTTGGTAAGGTCATCGAACTATCCGGCTTCTCCGAAGCCATCGTGGCCGCCGCGATCCGCTACATTGGCCGTTCGCGCGCCAATGCGGTAATCGTCGCGGTCTGCGCGCTGCTCACGTATGGCGGCGTCTCGCTCTTCGTCGTGGTGTTCGCCGTCTATCCGTTCGCGGCCGAACTCTATCGCCAGAGCAACATTCCCAAGCGCCTGATGCCCGGCGCCATCGCGCTCGGCGCATTCACGTTCACGATGGATTCACTGCCCGGTACGCCGCAGATCCAGAACATCATTCCCACTACGTTCTTCAAGACGACCGCGTGGGCCGCACCGTGGCTCGGCGTGATCGGCTCGGTCTTTATCATCGTGGTCGGTCTCACCTACCTCGAATGGCGCCGCCGCAGCGCCATGGCGAAGGGCGAAGGCTATGGCACGTCGCTCGTGAACGAACCGGAACGCGTCGAAACGGGCAATCTGCCGCATCCGGCGCTGGCCATTGCGCCGCTCGTGCTCGTTGGCGTCGCCAACTTCCTGCTGACGAAGTGGATTCCGCAGTGGTACGGCGACAGCTTCACCGTCGCGCCGGACGTGCTGCCCGGCATTCACGCACCCGTTACAGTGCCCGTTAAAAGCGTCGTGGCCATCTGGGCCGTTCAGGGCGCACTGCTGCTCGGCATTCTGCTCGTTATCGTCACGGCGTTTGGCCGCGTGAAGGAACGCTTCGCGAGCGGCACGAAAACCGCTGTGGGCGGCGCGCTGCTTGCCACGCTGAACACGGCGTCGGAGTACGGCTTCGGCGGCGTGATCTCGGCGTTGCCCGGTTTTATCGTGATCGGCAATGCGCTCAAAGCGATTCCGAATCCGCTCGTGAATGCGGCCGTGTCGGTTTCCGCGCTCGCGGGTATCACAGGCTCCGCCTCGGGCGGCATGAGCATTGCGCTCGCCGCCATGTCGGACACCTTCATCAAGACCGCTCAGGCCATGCATATTCCGATGGAAGTGCTCCACCGCGTGGTGGCCATGGCGAGCGGCGGCATGGATACGCTGCCGCACAACGGCGCGGTCATCACGCTGCTCGCGGTCACGGGCCTCACGCACCGCGAGTCGTATCGCGACATTTTCGCGGTGACCATCATCAAGACGCTCGCGGTGTTCTTCGTCATTGCCGTGTTCTATCTGACCGGCATCGTCTAACCGGCACTCATTCGAGGCTTCCTCATGCACCTCCCCGACACGCTCTCCCTCGCCGGAAAAACGGCCGTCGTCACCGGATCGACCAGCGGCATCGGTCTCGGCATTGCGACGGCGCTGGCCCGCGCTGGCGCCAATATCGTCCTGAACGGTTTCGGCGACCCCGCGCCCGCACTCGCGCAGATCGAAGCAACCGGCGTGCGCGCAGCACATCACAACGCGGACATGAGCCGCCCTGCCGAAATCGAAGCCCTCGTGGCTTTTGCGGCGAGCACGTTCGGCGGCCTCGATATTCTTGTCAACAACGCGGGCATTCAGTACGTCGAATCGATCGAGAACTTCCCGGTCGAGCGCTGGGATCAGATCATCGCGATCAATCTGAGCGCGACGTTTCACGCAACGCGTGCGGCGCTTCCCATCATGCGCGCGGCGGGTTGGGGACGCGTGATCAATATCGCTTCGGTACACGGGCTGGTGGGCTCAGTCGGCAAGTCGGCCTACGTCGCGGCCAAGCACGGCGTGATCGGGCTCACCAAGGTCGCCGCACTGGAGACGGCGCGCAGCGGCGTGACCGTCAATGCCATCTGTCCGGGCTGGGTGCTCACCCCGCTCGTGCAGAAGCAGATCGACGATCTGGCCCACCGCGAGGCAATTTCCCTCGAAGACGCCACGCTGAAACTGCTCGGCGAAAAGCAACCGTCTGGAAGCTTTGCGACGGTCGAGCAGATTGGCGGCGTAGCGGCGTTTCTGTGCTCGGCGGCGGCGAACGAGATGCGCGGCGCCGAACTCAAGGTGGACGGCGGCTGGCTCGCGCAGTAAACGTGGCGGCGGCGCGCGAGGTCAATCGCGCGCCATGCGCCGCAGCTTCATGGCGTGCAGCCGGTGGCTGAGCCCTTTGAATACACTGCCTTCGTGCGGGTCGCCGAAGTGAAACAGCACTGTGCACCGAATGCTGGAGGGCGCGCAGGCCTGATTCGCGTGCAACGAGCGCAAACCCCAGATGAAGTAAAGATTACCCGGCTGCAACGTCACGACTTTCGCCGAAAGCCATTTCTGAACCCGCGGCAAGCGCCAGATTTTTTCAAGCAGCTTTTCCACGATTGCCTTCTCAACGATATTGGCGATCACAGAGCGCCGCGCATTGCGTAGATTCGGGAACATCACGAGGTGGCCTGCCCGCTCGCCGGGGTCATTCGGAATCAGAACCGGCAGCAAGATCGACACGGCATACGAGTCGTAGTGGAAATTGTTCGAGTGACGGATTCCTTGCTCTCCCGAAAGCACCCGCATGACCGGGAAAATCGCGTCGCTGGGCGGCGGCGTCCCCATCTTGCGCACATACAGCTGGCGCAATAACGCGTGCAGCCCCGCATCTTCGAAAAGCGGGGCAAGACAGGTGCCGCTTATCCATGGCGCTCCGTTAAAGCCGAAGTATCGGGCGCCGTTCTGCTCGACCAATTCGGTTACGCCATTGCGAAGCTTTGCGAGAATTGCGGGTGGCACGATGTCGTACAGCACACCCACGCCGTCGTCGTCCATCGACTGGGCGAGCGCTTGCGCACCCTGCACGTCTACCTGCGCAAATTCATCAAGCTGCCGTTCATCGTTCAGCGCGTTCATTGGGGTCCCTCGCGCAGCCTGCTCGGTGTATACAGGCACACGTCAATGCAGACCGTAGACTGAGCGAAAAAACATTCGTGTTCCGTACGTCTTCGTACAGAACACCTGAACGCGTCGATTTATATGCCGGCTGGTTATTTCGGGTCGCTTACTTTTTATCTCGACATGCCAGAACCGAAGCTACCGCATACCTTCGTTAGCTATCGCTTCGCGCCTGCTCGCCAGGCGCCCCTTCCGCGACCACCGGCCAGACCAGCTGTTCGAACTGCTCTGGCGCGACAGGCCTGGAATACAAATAGCCCTGCGCGAAATCGCAGCCCATGGTCTTGAGAAAATCCCGTTGCTCGACCGTTTCCACGCCTTCGGCGATGACCTGAATGCCGAGTTTGTGTGCAAGCACCACCATCGCCTCGCATAGCACCTGGTTGTTTTCGTCCACGCTCAGGTTCTGGACAAACGAGCGATCGATTTTCAGGTAATCGATATCGAAGCGCTTGAGATAGGCAAGCGAGGAATAGCCGGTGCCGAAGTCGTCGATCGAAAGGCCGATGCCCGCAAGACGGAAATCCAGCAGCCGCTCGTCGATATTCGATTCAGCCTGCAGCAACAGACCCTCGGTAATTTCCACCACCACGCTTTGTCCCGGCACGCCCTCGCGATTGAGGTAGTCATGCCACCGCGCGCCAACCATGCTGTCCTGGCGGACCTGCACCGGCGACATGTTCACGCTGATCTGGAACGACGGATCATAGTGCTCGCGCCAGAGCCGCGCCTGTTGCACGGCTTGCCTGAACACCCAGTCGCCGATCGGAATGATGAGGCCGGTATCTTCCGCGAGCGGAATGAATTCCAGCGGGCTGATCATGCCCCGCTCGGGATGCAGCCAGCGTATCAGCGCCTCCGCTTTGCGCACTTGTCCCGTTGCAAGGTCAACAACCGGCTGATAGAGCAGCCGAAGCTGATCGCGAGGAAGCGCGGCACGCAGGTCGCTGGTCAGGCGCAGGCGCGTTTGCGCCTCCAGTTGCATGTCGGGCGTGAAGTAGCTGAAGCGATTGCGTCCAGCGTTCTTGGCCGCATACATGGCCTGGTCGGCATTCTTGAACAGTGCATCGAGTTCGACGGTGTCGTCGGGGAAGACGGTCACGCCAATGCTCGCCGAAATGTAGACCTCGTCCGCGCCGAGCTTGAATGGCTCGGTCAGTTTGCGATTGATGCTGCGCACGGTCTGTTCGACCGCCTCCATGTCTTCCAGATCGGGCAGGATCACCGTGAACTCGTCGCCGCCCAGTCGCGCGACGGTGTCCAGATTGCGCACGCACGCGCTAATGCGGCGCCCGGCTTCGATCAGCAGCACGTCGCCGCGGTCGTGGCCCAGCGAGTCGTTCACTTCCTTGAAGCGATCGAGGTCGATCAGCATCAAGGCCACGCGCCTTCCCGAACGGCTCGCGAGCGCCGCCTCCTCGGTCAGACGGTCGTGAAAGAGCTGCCGGTTCGGAAGCCCCGTCAGTGCATCGAAATTGGCCTGTTTCCAGATGGTGGCCTCGAACGCCATCCGGTCGGAGAGGTCGCGCCCCACCGCGAGCACGGAACTGACATGCCCGGAACGGTCGATCTCAGGCGTAATGCGAATGTGGGTACATTGCTCCTGCCCGTCCTTTCCCGCCCACCTCAGTTCGAACTGCGCGCTTTTTCCCGTCGCGATGACATCGGCAATCTTCCGTTCGTAGACCAGCGCATTCGCGCCGCCGGGAAGCTCCGAAGGCCGCTTGCCGAGCACGCTGGCGAGATCGCATCCCGCCGAGGTGCAAAAGGCCGGATTGGCAAACGTGCGGCGCAGCTCGCGGTCATATCGCGTGATCGTATCGGGCGAGTTATCGATCAGCGTGCGCGCCTCCCGTTCGCGGGCGACGAGTTCCGCCGTTCGGTCGACGACCGTCTGCTCGAGCGTCGCATTGATTTCGTTGATCTTCTGAATCTTCTGCCTGATTGCCGCACGCATGCGCTCAAAGCGCTGCGCCAGCCGGGCCAGTTCGTCCGGCCCTCCGGCCGAAGCCGCCTCCTGCGCGCCTTCGTCCTCGACGGCGCCGGCATCCTCGCCCGTGTCGTGCATCCGGCGCACCAGGTCCTGCAACGGCGCCGAAATACTGATTGAAATAAACCAGGCAAGAAAAATGGAAAGCAGAAACCCGGAAATACCGACCACCACGATCTGGTTGCGTACGGCCTGCGCCTCCGCAGTGAGACTCTGTTCGGCAATCGTGCTGACCACGAACCAGCTCGTGCCGGGAATTCGGGCGTAAGCGGCAAGATAATGGCCGCCGTGTTGCGCGGCGAAATTGACGAACCGGCTCGTTTCGCCAGATAGGCGATGGCGGACGATATCCGCGATCAGGCCGGGCTCGGGCGTGGCGCCCGGATTGGGCGACGCCGCATGATTCGGGACTACGATGATTTTGTTGTCGCTCGCGTCGAATACGTAGATCTCAGTCCCGCTGCCTGCCGCAACGTCGTTGAAGATCGTCGAAAAGTATTCGGGGCGAACGACCAGAACCAGACTGCCGATCTTCGTGTTGTCGCTCTTGTTGTAGATGGCGCGCACCATCCCCAGGTTTTGCTGCCCCACCCCATCGTCGTAGCTGCCCCAGTAGGTGCGTTCCTGCGACTCTTGCGCGAGGCCGACGAGCGCCGTCACTCCGGTAGTCAACTGCGCAAAAGCCTGGGTATCCAGAATCTGGTCTTTCTGGTCGAGCAAATACTTTTGATTGATGAAATCGACCGACCCGTAGTGCTCCAGCAGCAAACGCGTCATGTCCTCGCGCGCCTCGCTCTGCTCTCTGGCGCCGCCGCTTGCCGCTCTCGCCAGTGCGCCCTGAACGCGATCCGAAAGCACGAGAAGATTGCTTTCCGATTCGATCTGCTGCATGCGCAGCTCGACATTTCTGGAAACCTGCCGCACCACCTCTTTCGAAAAGATCTCCGCGTTTTCCTTGATCGCCGCAACCGACTTCACATAGGAAATGCAGCCCGAAATGATAATGGGCAACAGCGCCAACAGAATGAAAGCGGCAATCAGCCGATAGCGAATCTCGACGCGTCGAAGCAAATCCTGGCAGAGGTAATCGAAAGCGCGTCGCAGCGACGCGGAGATCGAATTCATTTGTAGTGCATCTTCGCTTCAGTCTTGACCGAGAGGTCCAGGCGCTGCGCAGCCTGCCTGGGCGTGATTTTCCTGAGCAGCACATCCTGCATCAATTTATGCACCAGCTCAATCGTGTTGGAAGGAAGCGACGAATAATAGGGGCTCGCCGTGACCGGATAGCGGCTGACCGCATTCGTGTACTCGACGATCTCCACGTCGCTGACCACGGTGCCCATGCCTTGCTGAAACGGCGAAACGTTGTGGCGTTTCCTCTGTAGAATCGGGAATCCCTTGCCGGCGATGAATTCCAGAAAACGCATGGCCGCAGCCTTGTTGGGCGTTTCGCAAACGGCAAAACCCGTTTCGCTGCCGAACACCGGCACAACGCGTTCACCGCGCGCGTTCCATGGCGGCACGAACACGCCCACGGAGAAATCGTTTCCATTGAGCATGAGGCCGGCGGCCCAGCTGCCCTGAAACGCCATCGCCACCTTGCCTTCCTTGAACAGGCGAATGCCCTCGTCGTAGCCCGTCGTCATGAACGACGGCTGCGCGTAACCGCGCTCGGGAATCAGGGCGATCCTCGCGAAGATATCGGCTACCTGCGGCGTGTCGAGGTTCAGCGTGCCGTCCGCCATCTTCTCTTTCCAATGCGGCTCGTGCGCGACCACATTGTTGGCGAAGCCAGATGCAAATGGCCCGTTGCCGAGCATGTTCGGAAAGCCGCCGCTCCACATCACCGGAATCATTCCCGCCTGCTTGAGCTTGGCGCATACCGCCAGGAACTCATCGAAATTCGCGGGCAGCGTATCGATACCGGCCTTGGCGAACATGGCGCGGTTGTAATAGATCATCGTTGTCGCCACACCGCCCGAAATGCCGAATCCCTTGCCGTCGCGGCTGGTCCAGTCGGACTTGAGCGGATCGAGCATGTGCTTCCATGCGGCGCTCTCGCGGACATCGGCGAGCACGCCCTGGTCCGCCAGCTCGGCCGCATAGGCGTTCGGATTAATGCTGACGAGGTCCGGCAGCGTGCCGGCCGCCACGCGTGGCTTGATGTTCTCCTCGACCGAATTGCCGACCATGAACTGCACGTTCACGTGCACGTCCGGATTGAGTTTGTCGAACTCGGCGGCGATCTGGAGCATTTCCTGCGGCCAGTCCGGCGCCCAGATCAATGCGGTGATGGTGGTCCGTGCCGGCGCGGCCTTGCTGCTCTGGGCGCTGTTCTGCTGATCGCAACCCAGGAGCAAGAACATGCCGATCAAACCAGACAGCAGCCAGGCAAACTTGAATCCGTGCACGTAACGCTCGCTTTCAGTTCTGGAGTAGCAAACCAGGCACACAAACCCTGGACGCAGGGGAACCAGATTGCATATCGGCCAAAACCGGGCATCACTTGAGGAAACCTGTACTCGAGCCGGCACGCGCCGACCGGCGAGCTGTTACGGACGAACGTTCATGCCCGTTAGCAAACGTTGGCGCAGCGCGCTGCGCTAACGTAATCCAATAGCGTTGAGTATTTTTGCGCAGACATAGAACGGGCGTGCGCGCGTGGCGCGTCACTGCACCTCATGACGCGGCGAGCGCAATGGCTCGCCGCCTTCGCTCACTCGACTCGTTTCAGTCGAGGGAAGGGCTGCATTCGCGGTCGAGCGCTGCGACACGCGCGGGCCGCTCCATTGCCGCAAGCCGCTGCAACGTCACGAGGCCGAACACCGCGAGCGCGCAGCCGAGCACCAGATCGGCGCGAATGCCGGCACGGTCCACGATCGCGCCGCCCACCGACGAGCCAAGCGCGATCGCCACCTGGATCACGCTCACGAACATGGCCGACCCCGCTTCGGCCTGATCGGCCGTGCCGCGCTGAATCCACACGGAAAAGCACAGCGGAATCGCGCCGAACGCCACACCCCACATCAGCATCGCCGCGATTTCGCCAACGCGTACGTGGTCGAGCAGGATCATCGCCGAGAGCGCACACAACAGCAGCGCCGTCATCGTCGCCACGGCGAACTTCAAACGCGTGGCGACGAAAGCCGAAGTCAACGCGTTCGAGAAAAAGCCGATCACGCCGAATGCGAGCAGCAGCAGCGTGATCGCGCTCATCGTAAAGTCTTGCTGAAGCAGCGGCGCAATGAACGTGTACGTCGAAAAATGCGCGCCGAACACGAGCGCGACCATGAGCATGCTCAGGCGCACATGCGGGCGGCGCAACAGCATGACGAAATCGGCAAGACGCAATGCGGCAGCCGAAGGCAGCGACGGCACCAGCAATGCCTGAGCGATCAGCGCGAGCGCGACAAGACCGCCTGTCACGAAAAACGACATGCGCCACGAGGCAAGCCCGGCGATAAAGGTGCCGAGCGGCACGCCGATCACCGTTGCGCAAGTCACGCCGGTGAGGATGATGGCCGTTGCGCGTGCGGCGTCGCTCGTGTGCACGAGGCGCCCCGCTGCGGCCGTCGCGAGCGTCCAGAAGCCGCCGAGCGCCGCGCCGAGCATCGCGCGGCCCACCAGCATGAGCGCGAAATTCGTCGAAAGTGCGCAGACGATATCGGACGCGAGCAGCATGGCCGTGAGCAACAAAAATACGTGGCGCCGATCCATGCGCCCCGCAAACATCATGAGGCCCGGCGCGAAAATCGCGGCCATCACGCCCGGCGTGGTCACCATGAGGCCAGCGGTGCCCGGCGTCACGCCAAGCTCGCGGGCGATTTCGGTGAGCAAACCAACCGGCAGGAATTCGGACGTCACGAACGCGAATGCGCTGATCGCCACGGCAAAGACGGACAACCACTGGCGCAGTGTCGTCTCTTGAAGCGGCGCGGGCGCAAGATTGGGAGAACGGTCGTTCATGTTTCGATGACTGTTTTGAGCGGGGCGAATAATAAAAGCCATTGTTCGGCAATTTCACACCAAAAAATGGGGAAAATCGCCGTTTAAATGGCCAATCGGGAATGGCGTTTAAATTAACATCAAAAAAAGAAACGCGTGCGGCCCGACAATTGGCGGGGTCGGCAAAAGGGTTATGAACGGAATGTGACGCGGCGTGCCGCCCACAGGCTTGCGGGGCGGAGATGATGTCATTTCAGTCCCGGAAAAATAAACGATATTTTTCCGGGGAAAAGTTAGGCGTCGATTAGTTTGAGTTTAGATCCGCGTTTGCACACCCACGCGCGCGATGAACTGATTCGGTCCACTCGATGTGCCATCGGGGTCGAGCACGGCGCTGTCATGATGCGAGCGCACGAAGCGAGCAAGACAAAAGGTGCTCAAGAAGCACGGGGTCGTGGCGGCCCCTGGGCGGCCAACGCCTGGCAGAGGGCTTCGAGCCGGGCGATATCGACGCCCTCGCCATCGCACCTCGCGAACCTGGCGCGCGCGACGCGTTCATGCGGGTCTTTCAACCGCCGGGACCGGTTCGCCCGGCGCCTTTTCGCGCTTGACGGCGTACATCGCAAGATCGGCGCGGCGCAGAACCAGATCGACGTCCAGCTCGTTCGCCGCGACCGTCGTGAAGCCGACGCTCGCCCCAACGCTCACCAGGAGCCCGGGCGCCAGTTCGAAGGGCCGCTCGATCGCTTCGGTCACGAGGCTCGCCCTTTCGCGCGGCGCCCGGTCCGCCTGAGGATCGACGATCACGAATTCGTCGCCGCCCATGCGGGCCACCCATGCGCCCGCGCTGGCCAGCATGCGCAGGCGGCTCGCGACCTGCACGAGCAGCATGTCGCCGGCCTTGTGGCCATGCGCGTCGTTGACCAGCTTGAAGCCGTCGAGATCGACGAAGAACACCGTCATGCCCGCCTTGAGGGGCGTCGCGCTTGCCGGTCCCGCCGCGCTGAAGAGGCCGTCGCGGTTCAGCAGCCCCGTGAGGGCATCGTGGCGCGCGCGATGGCTGTTTTCCCGTTCGGCCTTCATCGTCGAGATGAGCATGGCGTTCAGGTGCCGCGCGGCGGCGCTCATGGCGAACAGATAGAAGGGAATTTGCAGGAGCGAGAGCAGGAGCACCGGCTCGCCGCCCAGCAGCGCGCCGATGCAGCACGGGCCGAGCGAAAGGCAGATCATGACCGCCACGAGCCGCGGCGCCGCGAAATTGCGGAAGCAGATCCCGCCCACCATCGCGGCGGCGGAAAGGAAGGCGAGCGTGGCGGATACCCAGTCCCGGCTCATGGCGCTGACGAGCGCGCCGTAGCCCACGGTCGCGCCCCACAACGGCGCGAGGAGAATATAGACGTCGGTGGGCGTGCTCTTGCCCTCCCTCGCGCGGCGGCGCGAAAGGGTAAGAATGGCGAGCCGCACCATACAGACGACGATCTCGGCAATGAGCCAGAACTTGAACGGAAGCGTTCCATGGCGGCGTGCCAGGAGCCACGCCACGGCCACGGTATTGGACACGCCGCCGAAGAAGATCGGCAGGGTTCCGAACAAGGTGCCGACAAGGGCGACACGGATTTCGTGCGGCGTGTCCTGTCCGGGCTCGGTCAACCAACGGGCCAGCTTGCCACGCGGCAAAGAGTAGATTTCGTTGCGGGAGCTCACATGCGTCACCGTCGGTCGTACCGCGCGCCAGACGTTTTCGCCCCTCGCGCCCTGTCAAGTCCGCGTCGTACGGCCGTGCGAAAGCAACGGGCGCCGCCGCCCAACTGCGATAACGGCAGGCTGTAAGGAAAACTTTAGGAATGCGGTGGGTGAGGGGCTTTGGTTGAGCTAGCAACCAATGGGGGAAATTGGCGTGCGCATCATACGATTTACATCAGACCAGGCACGATGCGTGAAGCAACGCGCTGCCAGAATTTTAGGGTCTGACTAGACCGCTCGCAAGGGCGCCCGGTCCAGTACATAGCGCGCAAAAAGACGCCGCCACCATGGCAAGACCCAATCCCCGGTTGCCTCCGGTAATCAGCACCGTTTGATTCTGCATCGTCTCCATCGCGCCCTCCTGTTCTCGCCGAAGCCGGTGCACACTGCAACCGGCATGCTAAAGACGGATGGGCAAACGAAAACGGATCGGTCCACTAAAAAAAAGTTATCGACTGCGCGCGACGATGCCGCTAACGGGCGACGGTGACGGTCATCTCGGATTCGTACGTGATCTTCACGTGGCTATGGTGCTTGAGGGTCTGCATCACCTCGACGAGATCGGGGCGGCTCACCCGAATGGAGCGCGCAGTGCCCGACTTGTCCACGATGGTCAGGAGGTTGAGCTTGCGGTCGACGGCTGTGACTTGCGCCACGCCGCTAAAGACGCGGAGCACCTGGAAGTTTTCGTTGTCGGCGCCGGAGGAGTGCTGCGTAATTTTTGCCGTGTGGTTCAGGCGCGTGATCGCCACGCCGTTGGCGGGCGTCAAACCGGTGACATACGGCTCCAGATAGTGGGTTGTAAGCTTGTCGCCGACCTTGACGACATCGAGCACGTCCGGATGCTCTTTCACACTGAAGCTCAGGTCGTCGCGCCCCGGCACGGTCACGACGATCAGCGCATTCTTCCGATCGATCAGACTGATCGTGCCGCTTTCCGTATCGACGGATGCCCCGGCTGGCATGGCTTCCGAAGCGGCGGAGGCCTGCGTGTCGGCGGCCAGGCAGATGGGTGCCGTGGCGGCATAAACGCCAATGGCCGCGACGCAGAGCGCAAGGCTGCGCGCGAACGACATGCACGTATTCGATCGATAGAGCATGGTAGTCCCCTTGAAACGATCAGGTGCCACGCTTGTTGCGCCGGTCCGGGACCATGGCGTGTGCTCTCGGAGCCTAACACTGCAGCACGCCCCGGGCATCGGACTTTAGTCTTATAGGGTCGATGCGATCGATACGGTCGATACGGTCAATACAGCTTAACGCGCGAAGGCCGCCGCGCAGCGTGCCTGAGCCTGGCCCGGCACCGGCGAGTGAAACGAGAACAAGCCACCCGCCTGCGGCTGCTTTTCGCGCTCGGCGGCCGTGAGCCCCTTCCACGCAGTCGTGGCGTACACGGTGCGCAGATCGTCCCCGCCGAACGCGAGCTTCGTGATGTTCGCGCAAGGAAACGCCACCTGCTCAACCAGTTCGCCTTCGGGAGAATAGCGCTCGATGCGCCAGCCGCCGAATAGCGCGACCCACACGTAGCCCTCGGCGTCCACCGCCATGCCGTCCGGGTGGCCGTCGCCGCCAATCGCGGTGAAGATGCGCTTGCGCGACAGCGTGCCGTCAACGGCGACGTCGAACGCATAGACAACGCGGCGCATCGTGTCGTTGTGATAGAGCGTGCGGCCGTCCGGGCTCATGGCCGGGCCGTTGGTGATCACATAGCCGCTGTCCTGTGCGCTCATCGTGCCGCCTTCGTCCACGCGGTACAGCGTGCCGGTCGGCGCTTCTTCGGCGTCGTCCATCGAGCCGAACCACAAGCGTCCTTGCGCATCGGCGAAACCGTCGTTCAGACGATTGCCCGGCAAATGCGGCTCGACGTCCACCAGCTTGTCGAATTCCCCGCTCACCGCATCGAAGCGATACAGGCCGTCGGGCATGCCGCACACGAAAACCCGGTCGCCGAGCGGCGCGAGAAAGCCGACCTGGTCGGGCGCATACCACGTCGTGCGCACCCCGGTCGTGACCACGAGGCGATGAATCTGGCGGCCCTTGATATCGACGAAATAGATCGCGTCTTCCGCGGCCTGCCACAGCGGCCCTTCGGCAAGCTCCGCGCCGATGGGCCATACGCACACAGGAACCGGCATCGTCATTCTCCGTACCATCCACAGTCGACAAAGTAATCGCGGCCCGAGCAGCGCGAGGCGTCGTCGGAAGCGAGGAACAACGCCATGCGCGCGACATGCTCGGGCTCGATGCGCAGGGGCAGACACTGCCCCGCCACCACCTTCGCCTCGCTCTCCGGCGTTTGCCACAGGTTCATCTGGCGCGGCGTTTTCACGGCGCCCGGGATGATGCAGTTCACGCGAATGCCCGCGCTGCCCAGATCGCGCGCAAGACCGCGCGTGAGCCCCTCGATGCCGGCCTTCGCGGTCAGGTAAATCGGCAGGTTCGGCAATGCCACATGCCACGACACCGACCCGAAGTTCAGGATCACGCCGCGACCCGCCTCGCGCATGCCCCGCGCGGCGGCTTGCGCGCAGAAGAACTGGTGGCGCAGGTTCACGGCGATACGCTCGTCCCAGTACTGCCCCGTGAGTTCGCCGATATCGTGGCGGTCGTCGTTGCCCGCGTTGTTCACGAGCACGTCGATCGGGCCCGCCGCTTCGACAATCGAAGCGAACACGCTTTCGATCGCGTCGACGCTGCGCAGATCGCAACGCTTGAACAGCGGCGGATGCTTCGCATGCCGAAGCGTTTCCTGCAGGGCCAGCGAATCCTGTTCGGCCACGTCGAGGAAGAACACGCGAGCGCCCTGCTGCGCGAACGCCTCGACAACCGCAGCGCCGATACCGCTGCCGCCGCCGGTGATAACGACGGTTTTGTCCGCCAGGCTCGGATAGATTGCGTACGACATCAGATATTCCAGTTTTGACTTGTAGAACCCCAAACAGGGCGGCGAGCCATCAATAGCTCGCCACCCTGACCTGCTGCGTGTCCTGCCTTTACGATACGACCTCGACCGCGCTCAGCATGCGCCAGTCGCGCGGGAGCGTTCGCGCCGCGTCGCCCGCAACCGTGACCGTGCCGCGCAGATGAATGTCGCGGCTCGAACTGCCCACCATCAAATCGAAAGCGCCCGGCTCGACAATACGCTCGCCGCGTGCGTCGGTGAAATTGAGCATGTCGACGGGCAGCGTCACACGCACGCGCGCCGAGGCGCCCGCCGCGAGCGGCACGCGCGCAAACGCCTTCAGCTCGCGCACCGGCCGGGCCACCGACGCGTGCTGATCGCGCACGTAGATCTGCACGATCTCCGTGCCTTCGCGCTCGCCGATGTTTTCAACCGTGAAGCTCAGTTCGACCGTGCCGTCTTCAAGCGCGACTTCGCTCTGCGCCACCGCGAGATCGCTGTAGCGGAACGGCGCGTAACCCAGGCCGAAACCGAACGGATAACGGCTTCCGAAGTGGTAGGCGATCGGCGTGCCCGCGCTCTTGAGGCGATGGTTGTACACATACGGCACGGCGCCTGCGCTCTTCGGCACCGAGAGCGGCATGCGGCCGCTGAAATTGGCGCGGCCCACCAGCAGATCGGCCAGCGCCTCGGCGCCGCGCTCGCCGGGTGCGAACGCCATGATCTGCGCGGCGATGCGATCTTCGAGACCACCGAGGTTGTACGGACGGCCGCCCGTCATCACGACGACGGTTGGCGTGCCGCTCTCGACCACGGCCGTGAGCAATTGCAGCTGCACGCCGGGCAGTTCGAGGCTGTCCGTGTCGGACCCTTCGCCCACCGTGCCGGACTGGAACAACCCCGCCAGATCGCCGACGAATACGATGGCCACGCCCGCCGCGCGCGCGGCTTCGACGGCGCCTGCAATGCCATCGGTCTCCTGGCTGATCAATTCGTCGCGGTTGGCGCTGCCGCTCAGGTCGAGCGACACATCGCCCGGGAAAACCGGCGCGCCCGCACGGCGCTCCTTGATGATGTCGCAGCCCTTGGCATGCAGCACGCGCGCCTCGCCGAGCAGCGCACGCAATGCGCCGAGCGGCGTGGCAATCGAAGCGACCGACTGCTCGCCCGAGTTGATGAGGTGCACCGGGAAGCTATAGCCCGCGAGCAGCGCGAGCGGGTCGTCGGCAGTCGGGCCGATCACGGCGATTTTCTGGGCGCCATCGGCACGCAACGGCAGCACGCCGCCTTCGTTGCGCAACAGGACCGCCGATTCGAGCGCGACCTGGTAGGCCGTATCGCCCGCCGCCGTGCCCTTCACATCCACGCGCTCGGGGTCCACGTACGGGTTCTCGAACAGGCCAAGCTGGAATTTCGTGCGCAGCACGCGCGAAACCGCGGTGTCGATCGTCGCTTCCGTGATCTCGCCGCGCTCGAGCGCTTCCTTCAAATGGACAGCGCACTCGTGTCCCGGCAGTTCGACGTCGAGCCCTGAATTGAACGCGAGCGCCGCCGCCGATGCGCTGTCGTGCGCCACGGCATGATGGCTGTAGAGCAGATCCACGGCAGCGTAGTCGGCAACGACGAGGCCTTCGAAGCCCCACTTTTCGCGCAGCGTATCGTGCAGCAGCGCGCGGTCGCCATGACAGGGCACGCCGTCGATATCGTGGTACGCCGGCATGATCGAGCCCGCGTGCGCGAGCTTGACCGCCATTTCGAACGGCAGCAGGAACACATCGTTCAGCTCGCGCGGGCCGACGTGCACGGGCGCGTGATTGCGCGCGCCTTCGCTCGCGGAGTGGCCGACGAAGTGCTTGAGCGTGGCGAGCACATCGCGCCGCTCGCCTTGCAGACCGTTCACGTAGTGACACGCGAGCACGCCGACCAGATACGGATCTTCGCCGAGCGTTTCCTCGGTGCGGCCCCAGCGCGGATCGCGCGAGACGTCGAGCACGGGCGCGAGCCCCTGGTGGCAGCCGATCGAGCGCGCCTGCTCGCCGATAATGCGCCCCACTTCGCCCACGAGGCTCGGGTTCCACGTCGCCGCGTAGTTCAGCGGCGAGGGAAACAGCGTGGCGTCCTTGATCATCAGGCCCACGAGGCACTCCTCGTGCGACATGACGGGAATGCCCAGGCGCGTGTCTTCGACCATCTTGCGCTGCAGCTCGTTGAGCGCGCGCACGCCTTCCTTCGGATCGACCGTGTGCGTGCCGAGCGGGCGCGTGATCTGGCCAAGACCATGCGCCAGAATCTGGTCCACCGTGAGGCTATTCGCGCTTTGCGCGAAATCGATCGAGCGCGCCTTGTGGTCGCCGTCGGCGGACAGCTTCAGCCACGCGGCGTGAAGCTGGGCGATTTTTTCGTCGAGCGTCATGCGCGCGAGCAGATCGGCCACGCGTTGCTCGGTCGGCGCATCGGCGCGGCGATAAACCGCAACCTCAGTGGTGTGTTCAAGCGACATCGATTGACTCCCTGGTATTGCACCAGACGGATTTTTTCCTCACCGTCTGCTTAGTTGTGCTTTTGAAATTGGCGTTGCGCAGCCGCGCGGCAAAAGCCGCGCTCCGCTCAGATCAGACGTCGCAGCGCCATGTCGTGATCGTCGAAAACGTGGCAAGCCTCGGGGGGCAGCGCCAGGTTGACCGCTTCATCGTGCGTCAACGGGCTGTCACCGGGCACCTTGGCGATCAGCGTCACCGCAGCCGGGCCCGTTTGCGTCGCGTGGATATAGCTGTGCTCGCCCATGTGCTCAACCAGCTTCACGCGGCTCGCCAACGTTTGTTCATTGCGCGGATCAACAGCCACGCGCAAGTGTTCCGGGCGCACGCCGAGCGTCACCTTCATGCCGGCGCGCGCACGCGAGCCGTCCACACGCGCACGCACGCGCTCGCCGCTTTCCAGGTCGATGACCACGCCGCCGTCGTCGCCGCCCACCACGGTGCCGGCGAAGAAGTTCATCTTCGGCGAGCCGATGAAGCCCGCGACAAAGCGGCTCTTCGGATGGTGATACAGATCGAGCGGCGCGCCCACCTGTGCAACGCTGCCGTTGCGCTCCATATGCGTACCCGCCTGCATGAGCACGATACGATCGGCCAGCGCCATCGCTTCGACCTGGTCGTGCGTCACGTACACGGCGCTCGCTTCGCTGAATTCGCGGTGCAGACGCGCGATTTCGGTACGCGTTTGCACGCGCAGCGCGGCGTCGAGGTTCGACAGCGGTTCGTCGAACAGGAACACGCCCGGCTCGCGCACAATGGCACGCCCGATCGCCACGCGCTGGCGCTGGCCGCCGGAGAGCGCTGCCGGGCGGCGTTCGAGATACGTATCGAGTTGCAGCGCCGCTGCGGCGCTGCGCACTTTCTTGTCGATCACGGCCTTGTCGATTTTCGCCTGACGCAGACCGAATGCCATGTTCTCGTACACGCTCATATGGGGATAGAGCGCGTAGTTCTGGAATACCATCGCGACCTTGCGCTTCGCGGGTTCGACCTCGTTCATCCGTTGACCGTCGATACGCAACTCGCCGTCGGTGATCGATTCGAGCCCGGCGATCATGCGCAGCAGCGTGGACTTGCCGCAGCCCGACGGGCCGAGGAACACGCAGAACTCGTTCTTGCCGACCTCGAGGTTGGCGTCGCGAATCACCGCGTTGCCGCTCGCGTAAGCTTTCTGTACGTTATTGAGGGAAATGCTTGCCATATCGTTTTATGCGAAGTTCGGTGTGCGATGCAAATCAGCCCTTGAGCGAGCCGGCCATCATCCCCTTGATCACGCGCTCCTGACCGAATGCGTAGGCAACGATCAGCGGCAACGACGTGAGTACGAGAACGGACAGCATCGAGGGTATGTTCGACGCGTATTGCCCCATGAAGTCCCAGATCGCGAGCGGCAGCGTGCGGTGCTCGGCCGTCGACGTGAGCATGTACGCGAAGATGAACTCGTTCCAGAGACCAATGCCGTTGAAGATCGCCACAGTGGCGAGCCCCGGCCCCGAGAGCGGGAAGAAAATACGCCAGAAAATGCGGAACGGGCTGCAACCGTCGAGCTGCGCGGCCTCTTCCAGCTCACGCGGAATCTGGCGCATGAACTCGGTCAGGATGAAGATCGACACCGGCAGACTGAGGGCCACATACGGGCCGAGCAGCGCGAACGGCGTGTCGTAGAGACCGAGGTTACGCGTGAGCAGATAGATCGGCACGAGCGTGGCATGCAGCGGCACGATCATGCCCGCGACCACGAGACCGAAGAGCAACTTGTTCAGCTTGAAGCGCATGCGCGCAAACACATAGGCGGCCATCGCGCTGATGATGACGATCAGCGCCACCGAAACGCCCACCGTGAACACGCTGTTGCGGAAATACGTGAAGAACGGCCCCTGCAGCACTGCCGCGTAGTTGCCGAAGAACACGTGCCCCGGCGGCGCCCACACGTTCGTCGAGAAGGTCTCTTCCTGACTCTTGAAGCTCGACACAACCATGAAAATGAAGGGGATCGTCGTGACAGCCAGCCAGATCAGCGCGAGCAGTGGAATTCCCACGCGCGGAAAGCGGAATTTCTTCTTCATGGTTCAAACCTCGGTTGCGTAGCGACGGGTGAAGTACATCGACACCGCCGCCACCGCGATAACGATCAGGAACATCGCCGAGCCGATGGTGCTGCCGTAGCCGAGCTGGAACGAACTGAACACCGTGCGATACATGTAAGTGGCCATCACCTCGGACGAGCCTTCGGGGCCGCCGCCGGTCATGACGAAGACGAGATCGAAGTAACGCAGCGAGCCGAGCACGGAGAGAATCACCGCCGTGCGCACCGTGCCTTGCAGGTGCGGCAGCTTGATGCGCCAGAAAATGGTCCACTCGGAAGCGCCGTCGAGCAGCGCGGCTTCGTTGACTTCGGCCGGCATCGACGAGAGGCCAGCGAGAAACAGGATCATGTAGAACGGCGCGTTCTGCCAGATGATCACGGCGATCGTCGCGCCCAGCGAGAAATGCGGGTCGCCCAGCCAGTCTTTCGCGAGACCATCCAGGCCGAAGGCCTGCAGCGCGACGTTCAGCGGTCCGAAATTCGGATCGTAGATCTGCTTGAACAGCACGCCGATCGCTACGCTCGACATGAGCAGCGGCAGGAAATAGAGCACCTTGAGCACGCGCGAGCCACGGCCGGCCTTTTCCAGCAGCACGGCGAGCGCGAGCGCCACAGGAAGCTGGATCACGATCGAGGCGGCCGCGAGAATCACGTTGTTCTTGAGCGATTGCCAGAACACCGTGTCGTGGGCAAGCCGCACCCAGTTCGCGAGCCCGGTATAGCGGGCGGTATTGCCAAGGCCATTCCAGTCGAGCAGCGACAGCCGCAGGCTGGAAACGAGCGGATAAAGCAGGAACACGGCCAGCAGCAGCAGCGACGGCGCCAGAAACACAACCGTGACGAGCGTTTGCGACGATAGCTTCAGCCGGCGTTCAGGTGTAGCGGAAAGTGCGATATTCACGAGCTTGTCTGCCGGCCGGCGCCTCGCGGCGCCAGCCGGACTTTTCTTGAGTGTTAGGGCCTGTTCACATTGATAACAGGCCCTAAAGATCAGCCGCCCTTCTTCGAAGCGGCTTCCATTTGCTGCGCAGCCGCCTCAGGCGTGACCGACAGACCGAACAGCGCCTGCGTCGTGTCCTTGTGCAGCTCGCCCAGCGCAGGCGGCAGTGCCTGGTCGTACCAGAGCTGCACGCTCGGCGCGGCGGCCAGCAGCTGCTGCAAACGCTGCGTGAACGGATCGTCGATCTTGACGTTGTTGACCGGCGGGAGCTTGTGGTCATCCGAGGCGCGTGCCTGCATTGCCTGGTCGTCGGTCAGCGCCTGGATCAGCTTGAAGGCGGCGTCCGGCGTCTTGCACTCGGCCGAGATGCTCAGGAAGCCGTCGCCCACCGTGCCGATCAGGTCGCGCGGATCGCCCTTGCCGCCCGGCACGCTCGGGAACGGGAAGAAGTCGAGATCCTTCGAGAACGCCGGATTCTCGTTCGCGATCGTCGAAGCTTCCCAGGCGCCCATCAGTTCCATCGCAGCCTTGCCCGTATACAGCAAGCGGCGCGAAGCACCCGAGTCATAGTCGAGACCGTTGATGCCCGGCGCGAACGCGCCGGCCTTCACGAGCTCCTGAATGCGCTTGCCGGCTTCGACGAACGCCGGATCTTCGAAGCCCTTGCCCTTGCCCGCAATTGCGTCGCTCACGACTTGCGGACCGCCGATACGGTCGACGAGGTACATGTAGTACATCGAGCCGGTCCACTTGTTCTTGTTCGCCAGCGAGAACGCGGCCACGTTGTGCTGCTTCAGCACATCGACGACGTGCATCAGCTCATCCCACGTCTTCGGCGGCGTGATGCCGTACTTCTTGAACACTTCCTTGTTGTAGAAGATCACGGCGGCCGCCGCGTTTTCGGCTGCCACACCGTAGGTCTTGCCGCCGAACGTCGTGACGTTCCACGACGACTGCATGAAGCGGCTGCGGAACGCCGGGTCCTTGTTCAGGTACGGCGTGAGATCGACGATCTGGCCGGACTTCACATACTCCTGCAGGCCGCCGCCACCCCAGTTCTCGAACACGCACGGCGGCTGGTTCGCGCCGAATGCGACCTTCAGCTTCGTCTTGTAGGCCTCGTTCAGGACGTGCGAATTTTCGACCTTGTAGCCCGGGTCCGACTTTTCGAAGCGATCCGACGCGTCACGAATAATCTTGCTCGACGACGCATTGGTCTGCTGATCCCATACCGTGATGGTTTTGGAATCCGCCGCAACGGCGTTCGAAACGACTGCAGACAACGAGAACAGCAGTGCCGTGGCGCCGGCTACCGCCCGCGCCTTGGAGAAACCTGGGTACGCCATGTTTGTGTCCCCTCTTATGGAATTTTGAGAGCTACCTGTGTTACCTGAGGATTTAACGTTAGCCTTAACGTTAGTGGATGTTAAGCCGAGACGTGAACTCCGGCTATGCGGGATTTTCCTGGTGAGCCCCCGGCGTGAGCTTGCGCCCCGCGCAAGGTTTGCGTACACGTGGACATTTGAAAAACTGCGCATCTGATAGAATAGCCAGCACATAAACGGTATCGCTAACGTGACCAGCGCCTAACCCGCGGAGTAACCAGCGAGTCACGAGCGAGTCTTCGCAGACATGACCTCTCGTAAGCCCACACCACGCATGGCAAGGCAAACTCCCACGCTTGAGCACGTCGCCAAGCTGGCCGGGGTGTCGCAGATGACCGCGTCGCGCGCGCTCAACGGACGCCCGGGCGTGTCGCGCGAAACGCGCGACGAAGTGCTGAGAATCGCTTCCGATATCGGCTATGTCGTGAACCGGACCGCGCAGAAACTCTCCGGCGGGCGCAACGGCATCATCGGCATCATCACACCCACGCTCGACACGCAGTTCTCGAGCGAACTGGTGCTCGGCGCGGGCCGCGCGGCACGCGGCGCGGGCATGGAAATGCTCGTGTACACCGTGTTCGACGAAGACCGCCATACGCATCACGACCTGCTTGGGTTGATTCAACAGTTTTCGGACGGCATTCTCGCCATCCTGCCGCGCGAATCGCTCTGCCTCGAAGCGCTCGCCACGGCCAAAGTGCCAGTGGTGGTGGTCGATCAGCGCGGCACGCTCACGGGCTTTCCTTCGGTCTCCGTCGACAACTACGGCGGCGCCTGTCTCGCGGTCGAACATCTCGCGGAACTCGGTCACAAGCGCATTGCCTTCCTTGCCGGCGACGAAACCATCGAGGGTGTGCGCGACCGTCAACGCGGCTATCGCGACACGCTCGCCAAGCTCGGCTTGCCGCGCGAAGACGCGCTGGTTGCCGCAGGCGATCTCTCGCAAATGATGGCGTTCGACGTCACCTTCGACCTGCTCAATCTTTCCGATCCGCCCACCGCGATCTTCACGGCCAACGACCAGAGCGCGTTCGGCGTGATCGCCGCGGTCAGGGAAGCGGGCCTGCGCGTGCCCGACGACATTTCCGTGATCGGCTTCGACGACATTCCCATGTCCGAGCAGTTTCATCCCGCACTCACTACGATTCGCCAGCCGTTCCAGCAAATGGCGCGCTCGGCGGTCAATACGCTGCTCGCGCAGATCGCCGGCATCGACGCCGCTTCGCAGCGCATCACGCTGCCCGCGGAGCTGGTGGTGCGCGACTCGACCGGCCCGGCCAGGACGCGGCACCGCCGCTCGCGTCACCAGATCGTTTCGACGTAAGTCGACGCACGCACCTTCGCATCGGAGGTCACGAGCGCGCCGCCATGCGTGCGCGCGGTCGCGACGATCAGCCTCTGATGCGAAGTCAGCGCGGGCGGCAGCGTCGCCGCGCGGAACGCAATTTCGGAATCGACCGGAATCAGGCGCACGCCATCCAGCTTCAGAAACGTGGAGAGCCAACTCCGGGCGTCCATCGTGAGCCCAAGGCTGCCGGCCTTCACGAACTCCGCAATTTCGAGCGCGCTGATTGCCGAGATGAGAATCTCGCCGCCCGCGAGTTCACGGTCGATCGCATCGTGCGCGGCCTGGCTCAACGCTTTCTGCCTGCCGAGCCAGCACACGAGCGCAAGCGTGTCGAGCGTGATCATTACTCTTCCTGCTCGGCGGGAACCGGTGCTAGCGCGTGCTTGAGGTTGAAATGCGTGATCGACGCACGCAGCAGTTCGAGCGGATTCTCCGTCTTGCTGCGATAGGGCCGGATTTCAATGGTAGGTTGTCCCCGGTCCGTCACGACGACGGTTTCGCCCAGCGTTTCGACCTGGCGGAACAGCTCGCAGGCCCGGGACTTGAAAATGGCTTTCGATACTCGCTTTTCCATGACGTTCTCCACCCATCAAAATTCAATCGGATTGTTATTGCATCGGGTTGTTGCGTGCGCAATCGAATACCTGCGCTTCGTTCCCCAATGGCTCTTTATCGGCCTTGCACTTCGGTTGACTGCCTGAACTACGCCCTGGCGCCGGCGCACCCCGCACAGACGAACTGCGGGTTTTTACCGGTAACATCTTTTGCACGAATACGCCCCGGCAGCCCTTGCGCTTTCATATAATCGATATGTCTGTGAGTACCCGTCAGGCAGCCCGAGTTGTGATCGAGCGACCCGCGAGGCAAGACAACACCGTGTGTTGCTTGCCGGCGGCCAGGTGCGAATGGCGGTGTACGCCTCGCCTGGCCGTACGGACGCTGCCGCAGGGAAGCGGAGCGTTGGGGGAGAGGATTGCCCTTGTTGCAGACCGTCGATTAAGCAGAAACATAATAACGTTACCCTTAACGTTAATCGATGTTAAATCCACCGTTCTGGCACCGCCATGCGTGGTTTACCTGGGCTCGGTGAAATACGGCAGCGTGCGCGTAAACCCCGCCAGATCCCGGCCCAGCAAGGGAAAAGCGCCTGGCGAGTTCGCCAAAGCGTACTGCAAAAAAGTACCGTTCCGGCTAACGTTAAACGGGCGGTAATAAAAGTCGTAACGCCCATTCGCGACACTCGTAATCATCCCTGTCCCGATATCGTCATGTTGGCTGGTCCGGAGAATCCGGCCGCGGCGGCTTCGACGAAGGCTCCGCATCGAAATGGACGATGAACGCATGCAGCGGTTCGCGCCTTTTCTCGGGGCGCGCCGGCGCGTCCGGGCGCTCGCGCGGCGGCTCGCGCTCCCGGTCCGTCGCCTCGGGTGGATCAGCAGGCGGCGCAACTGGGCCGGCCGGCGCTCTCGCAACCGACTCGAAATCGCCCTTCGACCCTTTGTTCGCCATTGCACTCGTCTCCATCGCGTTCGCCATCGCGCACATCAAACGACGGCTTGAACGTTCTCTCCCACTTCGGGGCGCTCGAACGCCACCGCCGCGCCGCTCGCGTCGAACAGCGTGACCGCGGACGACGCCACCTTGATGCCCACGCGGGCGCCCGGCTCGTACTGCGCGTCCTTCTTGTCGAGCTTGAGCGCAATGGCGTGCGCCATGCCGTCCAGACGCGCGTGCAGGATCGACACGTCGCCCAGATGCTCGACCAGCTCGACGCGGGCGGCGATGCCTTCGTCCGCGAGGCCGATGCTCAGGTGTTCGGCACGCACGCCCAAGGTCAATTCGCCATTGAGCGCACGGTCCGGCCGACCCGACAGCGCGATGCGATGGCTCGCACCCGCGAGCGCGAGGACGGTTTGCACGCCGTTTTGCGACACCACCGTGGCGTTCAGCATGTTCATTTGCGGCGAGCCGATAAAGCCGCCGACAAAGCGGTTCGCGGGCCGGTCATACAGATCGAGCGGCGCGCCCGTCTGTTCGATGTTGCCCTTGTTGAAGACCACGATCTGCTCGCCGAGCGTCATCGCCTCGACCTGATCGTGCGTCACGTAGATCATCGTCGTGCCCAGCTCACGGTGCAGCTTCGCCAGTTCGATGCGCATCTGCACGCGCAGCGCCGCATCGAGATTCGACAGCGGTTCGTCGAACAGAAACACGCGCGGCTTGCGCACGATCGCGCGGCCAATCGCAACGCGCTGCCGCTGGCCGCCCGAGAGCGCCTTGGGCTTGCGATCGAGCAGGTGCGTGATCTGCAGGATTTCCGCGGCACGGCCCACGACTTCGCGCACTTCGCGCTTCGATTTGCCCGAGAGCTTGAGCGAAAATCCCATGTTCTCCGCCACCGTCATATGCGGATAGAGCGCATAGCTCTGAAACACCATCGACACGCCGCGGTCAACCGGCTGCAGATCGTTCACGCGCACGCCGTCGATCAGAATGTCGCCGCCGCTCACTTCCTCGAGCCCGGCGATCATGCGCAGCATGGTCGACTTCCCGCAACCCGAAGGTCCGACGAATACCGTGAACTGCCCGTCCGGAATATGCAGATCGATGCCCTGAATGATCTGCGGACCTTCACCGTACGTCTTCACGACGTTGCGCAATACGAGTTCGCCCATTGTTACGTCCTCCTTAGTGCTCTTGCCTTGCCGTCCCGCGCGATATCGGCGTCTCGTCCTCTGTCGCGCGGGTTACGGTGCTGTTCTCTGGGCCCGCGTTAGCGGGCTGCCTCGGCGGCCGCATGCTCCGCGATGGCCTCGCTATACCAGTGCGCGCTGTCCTTCAGCGTGCGCTTCTGGGTCTCGTAGTCGACGTACACCATACCGAAGCGCTTGTCGTAGCCGCACGCCCATTCGAAGTTGTCCAGCATGCTCCATGCGAAATAGCCGGCCACGTCCACGCCTTGTTGCGCGGCATCGGACAGCGCAGCCAGGTGCAGATCGAGGAAACGGATGCGGTCGGTGTCCTGAACGCGGCCGTTTTCGAGCACGTCTTTCGCCGCGCAGCCGTTCTCGGTGATGAAAATCGGCGGCAGCTTGTACTCGGCATTGAGCTTCGTGAGCAGCTCGGTCAGACCTTCCGGATAGACTTCCCAGTCCATGTCCGTGAAACCGTGCACGCCCGGAGGACGCTTGTCGCCCGAAGCGCTCGCGAAAATACGCGTGTAATAGTTGATGCCGAGGAAGTCGAGCGGCGCGCCGATGATGTCGAAATCGCCTTCGCGAATGACCTCCTGCGGGCCGTTTGCGCCATACCAGTTCAACGCTTCGGCCGGATATTCGCCCTTGAAGATCGGGTCCATGTACCAGCGCACGAACTTCGCGTATTCGAGTGATGCGGCGGCAATATCTTCTGGCGCGTCGGTCGCGCCGTGTGCCGGCGACTGGTTGAGCACGATGCCAAGCGGCGCCTTCACGCCGTCGGCACGCATGGCCTGAACCGCCAGGCCGTGCGAAAGCAGCAGATGATGCGCCACGTGAGCCGCTTTCTTCAGGTCGGCGTTGCCCGGTGCGAAGTAGCCCGTTGCATTGCCGAGCCATGCGGTACACCACGGCTCGTTGTGCGTGGCGATCGAAGCAACCCGGTCGCCCAGCACGCTGCCGATCTTGCGTGCGTAGTCGGCAAAACGATACGCCGTGTCGCGGCTTTCCCAGCCGTTTTGCGCCGTCTGCAGCGCTTGCGGCAAGTCCCAATGATAGAGCGTGGCGAACGGTTGAATTCCGCGCTCGAGCAAACCGTCGACCAGACGCTCGTAGAACGCGAGGCCCTTGTCGTTGTAGGCGCCGCGGCCGTCCGGCTGCACACGCGGCCATGCAATCGAAAAACGGTAAGCATTGACGCCCATTTGCGCCATCAGATCGAGGTCTTCTTCGAAACGATGGTAGTGATCGCAGGCCACGTCGCCGCTTTCGCCTTTCACGACCTTGCCGGGCACGCGGCAGAACGTGTCCCAGATCGACTCGCCACGGCCGTCTTCACGTGCTGCGCCTTCGATCTGATACGAGCTGGTGGCCACGCCCCAAACGAAGTCTTCCTTGAATCGAAACGTCGACATAACGATAGGTATCCTGATTAGTCGTGTTCGCTTTTCGGCGAACTTGCTTGAAATGAAAGTGTGAAACTCAGGCTTTGACCGCGCCGGTCGTCAAACCGTCGATCAAACGCCGCGAGGTGAAGGCGAACAGCACGAGCAACGGCACCACCGCCACCGCGGACCCCGCCATGACCGCGCCCCAGTCCGAGTTGGTCGGGCTTTGCAGAATGCGCAGCGCGAGGGGCAGCGTGTACATCGAAGGCGAACGCAGCACGACCAGTGCCGAGAGAAAGTTATTCCAGGCCTGAATGAAGCTGATGAGCCCGAGCGTGCCCAGTGCGGGCCCGAGCAGCGGCAGCACGATGCTCCAGTAAATGCGGAACTCGCCGCAGCCGTCGATGCGCGCCGCCTCGATCAGGTCGGACGGAATCGCCGACGCGATGTACTGGCGCATGAGGAACACGCCGAGCGCGGCGGCAGCGCCTGGCACATACAGCGCGCGCGGCTGATTGATCCAGCCGAGCAGGTTCATCGTCATGAAGGTCGGAATCATGCTGAGAAACGGCGGCACCAGCATGGCCGTGAGCGCAACGGCAAAGAGCGTCTTCTTGAAGCGGAACTCGTACATCGCGAACGCGTAACCGGCCATCGACGTGACGAGCAACGTCAGCAAGGTCTGAATCGTGGCCGTGTAGAAGCTCCAGCCCAGATTGCGCCAGAACGGAATGTGCCGCATGAGCGAGGCCATGTTGTCGAGAAACGCGTTGCCGAACCAGAGCGGCGGCGGCATCGAGAAAATCTCGGAGCTCGTGTGCGTGGCGAAGACGAACATGAACCAGAACGGCGAGAACATCAGCACCGCGCCCGCCAGCACGACGGCATAACCGGTGTAACGTGCCTTGTTGTTGGACAGTTTCATCGCTGTGCCTCCTCTTTCATGCCGCTGCGGTGGAAAATGCGCGTGTTGAGCCACATCAGCGCGGAGATCGTGATAAAGAGCAGCCACGCAATCGAACTGGCCGTGCCGAAGTCGCCGTCGTGGAATGCCGTGCGATACATGTAGACCGCCGTGGTCAGGCCGGACTGGCTCGTCCCCATGCCGTCATTCGGGAGCAGGATGAACGGCTCTTCGAACAGTTGCAGCCCGCCGATGATCGAAAGCGTGACCGCAAAGAAAATCATCGGCTTCAGAAGCGGGATCGTGATGCGCGTGAACTGTTGCCAGCCGTTCGCGCCGTCAATGCGCGCCGCTTCGTAAATGTCCTTCGGAATGGTCTGCAGTGCAGACAGATACAGCACCGTATTCCAGCCCACATAGCGCCAGAACACGACAACGGAGACCGCCGGTTTCACATTGGCCGGGTTGTACAGCCACTCGATCGGTTTCGAAGGCACGATCCAGTGCAGCCCCGGGATCTTGCCGATTTCGGCAATGGCGAGGTTGATCATGCCGAAGTCGGTCGAATACAGCGACGAGAAAATCAGCGCGATCGCCACGCTCGACGTGATGAAGGGCAGAAAGTACAGCCCAACCACGAAATTGCGCCAGCGGCGGAACGCGGTTTGCAGAAAGAACGCCAGCGGCAGCGCAATGAGGTGCTGCGGCGCGCCGGACATGACCGCCATCGAGGCCGTGTTGTAGAGCGATTTCCAGTACCACGGGTCAGTCAGCGTGAACGTGAAGTTCGACAGGCCCACCCACTTCATGCTCGCCAGTCCCGCCGTCGCGTCCCAGCTCTGGAACGAGAGATACAGCGAAAACAGCAGCGGAAAGGCCAGGAACACCGCAAACAGCACGAAAAACGGCGCGAGAAACAGGTACGGCGCAATCTTGACCGGATTGAGCCGCAGCTTTGCGCGAGCGTGGGTGAGCGGCGCGAGCGTGTCGCGCGCGAGCCCTTCGCGGGAAACCTGTTCAGTTGTGGGCAGAGGAGAGTTCATCAATAGTTCCGTCCATTCGTGCGTGGCCAGCCCAGGTGGGCGGCCACGCTGTTGCAGCGGGCTTCAGAGCGCGGCGTAGCGCCGCGCCGTTTCATCAAAACCGCTTAACGGCGGACACGATGCGTGATATCAGCCTGTGCTTCCTGCAGTGCCTGGTGGATGTCCTCGTTGCTGTCGACCACCTTGTCGAGCGCCGAGTGGACCGCCTCTTCGGCAACCTGGTCATACTTGCTGCGCTGGATCGCCGGGATATGCGCGGCGGCATCACGCCAGATCAGGCGAGCTTGCTCGTTGCCGAGGAACGCCACGGGCTGCGCGAAGAAGTCGTCGTGCTGAGCGGAAAGCAGCGCCGGAAAGGCGTCGATCGAGCGGAACGAAGCGAGCTGCTCGTCCGTGCGCGTCGTCAGGAACTTGATGAATTCCCACGACAGTTGCTTTTGCGTGGCCTTCACCGGGATCGACCAGAACGTGCCGCCAAATGATGCATAAGCGCCGCCAGGCAGATTCGTCGCGCGCCAGAGACCCTTCGTGTCCGGTGCGATCCACGACGAGAGGTGGCCGCCAAGCCATGCGCCCATCATTTGCGTCGCCACCGTGCCGCGCTTGAAGCTTTCGGCCCATTCGTTCGACCACGGCGTGATCTTCGCGTCGAGGCCGAGATCGCGCGCCTTCTTCGCAAGCTCGAACGCCTTCACGAAACGCGGCGACGTCACGACCGGATTGCCGGCCTTGTCGAAGTACACGCCGTCGCCTTCCTTCAGGTCGGCGCGAATATAGATGTCTTCGATATCGCGCGACGACGCCATCAGGTACGCGCCCGTCGCCTTCTTGATCTTCTGGCCGGCCGCGAGATACGAGTCCCACGACTTCGTCAGGTCGGCTTCGGTCACACCCGCCTTGTCGAGAATGTCCTTGCGGTAGAACAGCGTGCCCGGGCCGATATCGCCCGGCATGCCGACAATCTGGCCGTCCTGCGTGGTGGCCTGCGCGAACGTGTAGTTGATGAACTGGCTCTTGTACTGGCCCGCGCTATAAGGCGGCTTGGCCAGATCTTCGAGACCGCCGCCCGCAGCGAACCGGCCGATGAAGCCGACTTCCACGGCCATCACGTCGGGCAGGTCCGAGCTGGTCGCAAGCGCGGTTGTCATGGCGTTGTGGTGGTCGCCGATCGCGAGCGACGACACCTTGATGTCGACGTCCGGATGCAGTTTCTTCCACGCAGGAATCGCGTCCTTGATTTCCTGGTCGAGCTTCGGAAACACCGCGACAGTCAGCGTGGTGTTGGCATGCGCGGCCACGGTAGCGAGGCTCAGCAAAACGGCGGCGGCAGTGCCTGAAAAACGGAAATTCATTACATGTCTCCTGATGAAACGTTTGTGAGTGACGTTCAAATGCTCCCCTGCTGCTACGAACTACTTCCCCTGTTGTATTGATTCGTCATGCTTAACGACATGCTTGCCGCGCTCTGATGTTTGAAAGCGCTTTCACGGCAAAACTAAAAAAACGGCCCACCAAGGACTCACACGTGGGCACAGCCTTCACGCACGTGCATCCCCCCCGCTCAACGAAGGTCCGATCCGACGCGTCGTTTCGCGCGTGACCAGCGTGAGCGGAATCGGGCTCAGTGCCACCGGCTGCTTGCGGATCATCTGCACGATGCCTTGCGCCGCGAGCCGGCCGATTTCATAGGTCGGCTGCCTGACCGTCGTCAAAGGCGGCGTCATATATGAGGAGGTCGGCAGATCGTCGAAGCCGACCAGCGATACGTCCTCGGGCACGCGCACGCCGCGGCGAAACATCGTCAGACGCGCGCCATACGCGGTCTGGTCGTTCGCACAGAACACCGCACTCAGCGAAGGCCGGCGCGTCAGCAGCCGCTCCATCGCCGCGACACCGCCGGTTTCGAGGTAATCGCCCTGCTCGACCAGATCGGCGTCGAAACCGATGCCCGCTTCTTCCAGCGCGCTGCGGTAGCCGTCGAGACGCTCGATCGCGTCCTCGTGATTGCTCGGGCCGGCAATGAATGCGATTTCGCGGTGGCCCTGCTCGATCAAATGCCGCGTCGCGTCGCGCGCGCCCTGCAGGTTGTCGATCGGCAGGCCTGCCAGCGCCAGGCCGTTTTGCACCGAGCGCCCCAGCACGAGCATGGGTGCGTAGCGCGAATATTCGGTGAGCGTTGGCTCGTCGAGTTGTGCGTGCAGCAGAATGATGCCGTCCACGCGGCGCGCGATGAATTCTTCGAGGCGCGCCTTTTCGTCGACGACATTCCAGCGGCTGCTCACGAAAATCGGCGTGAAGCCCGGTTCGGCAAGCGCCTCTTCAATTCCGCGCAGCCACTCGGCGTAAAACGGACTCGACACGGCCTGCGTCAATACGCCGATGGTTTCGGTCCGGCCGCTCGCAAGACTGCGCGCCAGCACGTTTGGCCGATAGTTGAACCGCGCGATGGCCTCTTCCACGGCTCGCTGCTTTTCGGGAAGCACGCGTGCGGTACCGTTCAGGATGCGCGACACCGTGCTCGGAGACACGCCGGCTGCGCGCGCAATTTCTTCCAGCGTCACGTTCGGGCCCGCAGTTGGACCACCAGGGACACTGGGCGCGCCGGGTGTTTCGTTGGTGCCGTCGGTCATGAGTTCCGCCTGAACATTTCCATGAAAGCGCTTTCAAATACTGAAAAAAGCGATTCCCGATACGAATTCGAATTGACTAAGTGAAACGACAAACCACAGAAAAAGCAGCCGGTGCGACCAGGGTGGAGGAGAGATCGCACCGGCCTCTCTAGAGAGAGAATTAAGCAATACCTGACACAAAGAGATCACAACAACTACAGGTCAAACAAACTCAAATCAGAACATGTGCATGATGCCCGCGAACACACCGGTCTGGCTGTGACCGTAGTTCGGGTTGTCGTTCGACGACGTGCCCGTCGCCGCGTCGAAGTTGTTGTTGCCGTACGGACCGTTGCCGAGGTTGATGTTCGACGTCGAGCTGTTGTGCACGTAGCCGGCTTCCGCGTACAGGAACGTGCGCTTCGACAGGTTGTACGTCGTGCCGAGCGTGAACAGCGTGGCGTTGCCGTTGCCGTTGTTCGCGTTCGCGTGGAACACGGCAGCCGTGATCGCCGAAGCGTCGTTCACCTGCCAGCCAGCGCCGATCCACTCGTGATTCACCGCCGTCGGTGCGCTCACGCCAGCCGGCTGCGTGCCGGTCACGCCCATGCTTGCGTCGGTGGCGTCCGGTGCGCTCAAGTGCTGGTAGCCCGCATACAGCTTGACAGGACCAAGCACATACGTGCCGCCAACGAGAATCGAGCGCGAAGCCGAATACACGTTGTTGAACGAGCCGTTTGCACCGCGGACTTCGTCATAGATCACGCGGAAGTCGCCGCTGCCCCACGTGTAGATGCCTTCAACCGCGTTCGTACGGCCCTGGCCGGTCGGCACACCTTGCGCGTTGACAGGCGCCGAGTTCCAGCTCGTGTTGTTGGTCAGCGAATACTGGCCCTTGAACACGAGGCCGCCGAACAGCGTAGGCGAGTCATATTCCGCGCCGTTGCTCGTGCTCGCCCAGTTACGACCGCGCACCAGCGTCGAGATGGCGTAACGCTGCATCAACTGCGGGTCAGCGCCCCAGCTGTCCTGCGAGAGTTCGCCGGCGCCGAGGTTACCGATCTTGAACAGACCGAAGCGGTCGTTGGTCAAGCCCACCGTGGCATGACGGCCGAACAGGTTGCCCGCCGAAGCGCCCGTCATCGTATTGAGCTGGCCTTCCAGCTGGAAGACCGTCTTCGTGCCGCCGCCGAGATCTTCCGAACCGAGCAGGCCGAACCAGGAGCAACCCCAGTCGCCGCTCTGCGCCGAGAACTTGTTACCGCCCGGCAGGCCGGTCTCATACTGCACGCCGTTGTCGATACGGCCATACAGGGTGACGCTGCTCTGCGCGTGCGCCATCGTCGTTGCAGCTGCCATCACCGACAAAGCAATAAGCTTCTTTTTCATTAGGTATCCTATATATATTTTGGCGTCTCCAAACCGCGCAGGTCGCGTGCGCTCTACACGTTACCTACCAGGCTGCCTCACTGAAATGTCCCGAATCACATTTCGAGGCGATTATAGGGACGCCCCTGCTCCGTGTATCGAACCGGCAGGTTAGGGAAAACGCTGTTACCGATAACAGTTGCACGCCGCCAGGTCCCGGAGTAGGCCCCTGCTTTATGACCATTCCGTTATGGTCACAAGCCTCCCAAATCCGTTTGTGGTCGTGAGGGAAAATATGCGCGGCGTGGGAAATGTTCCGAACACCCGTGCTACAGCGGCCAAATTGCGCTTGACAGCGCTTTCAAACGCCGCGCTTCGATGTTGTGAAGTTGCAACGACGAAATGAAAATTCTTGCCCGTTGCGCCTTCAGCTTTCCGGTTGGGGGTTGACAGCGCTGTCACCAGCACGCGTGGGCGATAGCGACTATGATCAAGGTATACCCTGCCGGGCAACGAGTTGAGATTTGCCGGTAAGCACGCTCAGCGCGGGACTGCGTATGAATCCCGCGGGCTTTCCGGTTTCACACGATCGCGCCACGCAACACTCTGCGCCTCGACTCCCGCTGTTCCCCGCCACGTCGCGCGCGCGACGTCCCGTCCGAACGCAATGCACCAGCACGCACCAGCGTCACTTTCGCCGGGCAAAGCCCTCGACGCGCCGTTGCGGCTTTCACCGTGCTGCGCGAGGCGGCTTGCCCTCTGACTTCCGCGGCCCTGCGTTGAAGCGGGCCGGAAGGCTTGCTGCCGGAATTGACCGGCACTTCTGCCACACTGCAAGGAGGTATCGTGAAAGCCATCATCACTTCCACGCTCGCATTACTGATTTCCAGCGCCATCGTGCCAGCCGTTCAGGCTCAAACCGATTCCGGAGCAAGCAACCCGCAACTCGCACACGACGTCCGGGTCAGTCTCGCGCGCAACGGCGTGAGCAATTCTCATGTATTTGTTTTTGCCAGAGGCAATACGGTCACGCTGCTCGGATTTGTGCCGGAACACGAACAGGTCGCGCTGGCCGAACGCACTGCGGCGGCCGTCCCCGGTGTGCAATCGGTGGACAGTTGGCTTGCGCGCGGACGCTGAAGCCGGTGAGAGTGAATGGAACGCCGCGCGCGGACGCGACCCGTATCGTCCACGCACGGCGTTTTATTTATTGATCGTGCCGCGTAACACCGCGTTTGATCCGCTTGAACCAGCCGCCGCGCCCATAGTCGGTCTGCTGCAAAAACACGGCAATCACGATGATCAGGCCTTTGAGGACCAGCTGGGTATTGCTGTCGATATCGTTGAGCAACAGAATATTGCCAAGAAAGCCGAATATGAGCACGCCGGCCACCGTGCCCGATATGCGTCCAACGCCGCCGGAAAGACTCGTCCCGCCAATCACCACGGCCGCAATCGCATCGAGTTCCCAGCCGGTCCCGGCATCGGCCTTCCCCTGACGGTACTGCGCCGCATAGAGCACGCCAACCAGCGCCGAGAGCAGGCCGGAAATGGCGTAGGCCATCATCTTGTAGCGCTTGACATCGAGCCCTGAAACCACGGCGCATTTTTCGTTTCCGCCGATTGCGTACAGATATTTTCCGAACACGGTGCGATTCATCACGAAACCGAAAACCAACGCGATCACGAGAAAGAAAAGGGCGGGTACCGGAATCAGATTAAACAGCAGCGCTCGCAGGTTCTCGATATCCGCCGTGGCATTCGTTCCGCTGTAAATCGAATAAACGGCAGTGTCCTGTCCGGCGATCAGCCGCGCGGCCCCAAGTACGCCGACCATGGCCGCCAGCGTGACGATGAACGGCTGCATGCGCCCGCGCGTGATGATCCATCCGTTGATGCTGCCCACCGTGAAGCCCGCAAGCGGCACGATCCAGAGCACGCCTGCAAGCGGCATGCGGTGCGCCGCGTGCAACGCGATATACAGGCACGCCAGCGCCGCGCACAGCAGCGCAACGCCGCCGCGCACCGCGCGTGCGGCTCCGGTATGCGCGCCTGCTACGCGTTGCCGCCTGCGCCATGCACCTAGCACGATCCATACGATCGAAAACACGGCAATGGCGTTGAGCACGAGCGACGCGTAAGTCGCGCGGCTCCATCCTTGCGTGGTGAGGAGCATCGCGGTCAGCACGCTGCCGAGTCCCATGATCGCCCCGACGGAAAGGTCGATGCCCGCGGTGATGATCACGAGCGTCATGCCGATCGACATCACGCCGACGTTCGCGACCTCGCGAAACACATCGGAGATGTTCGCGCTGGAAAGAAAGATGTTGCTGCCATCGCTCGAGTGAGGCGAGGTGAATGCGCCCACCACGAGCAGCAAGATCAGCCCCAGGTAGTACTTCAGGTGCGTCATGAGCGTGCTCAGTTGACGCCTGCGCGTTGGCGCATCCGGCTCGGCGACATGGTCCTGCACGTGCTGCATGGTCAGCCTCCAGTCAGGAGCAATTCAGGCGCAATTCAGGGCGAAGCGAGATCGATCAGCAGGTCGCCGGAAAAATCGCTGCGCGGCACGATCTGCTTGGCACGCCCTTCGCACAGCACGAGAATGCGGTCGCACAGCAAGGTCAATTCGTCGATTTCCGAACTCGCGATCAGCACGGTCACGCCCGAGCGCGCCGCGTCGAGTATCTGCCGGTAAATCTCCGCTTTGGCGGCGACGTCCACGCCGCGTGTCGGCTCGTCGAGCAGCAGGATGCGCGGCTTCGTCATCAGCCACTTGCCGATGATGAGCTTTTGCTGATTGCCGCCCGAAAGGCTATTGGCGCTCTGCGCCAGGCTGCGATGCTTGACCCGCGAGGCGCGAGCCTGTTCGGCGGCCCAGTTGCACAACCTGCGCCGCCTGTAGAACGGAAAACCGGGCACACGCGGCAACGACGGCAGCACGAGATTCGCTTCGAGCGACTGGTCGAGCACGAGTCCATCCTTCTTTCGGTCTTCGGTCACGAACGCAAGACCCGATTGTGCAGCTTCGTCTGGAGACCTGAATGACTGGCGCCGCCCCGCGATGGCAATGACGCCCTCCTGCCGGTAGGCCGAGATCCCGTAGATGGCTTCGAGCACTTCGGTCTTGCCCGCGCCGAGCAAACCCGAGAGGCCGAACACTTCGCCCTCGCGCACCGAAAACGAAACATCGCGCACCATCGCGCGCGCAGGCCCCCACAGCGAAAGATCGCGCACCTCCACACTCGTGGCGCGAGCGCGCGGCGCCTCGTCCGCGCCGCGCTCGGGCGGCGCGAAGTCCTTGCCGATCATCATCGAAACGAGCGCCGTCGAGGACTCCACCTGCGCGACCGGCAGCGTCGAGATGCGCCGGCCGTCGCGCAGCACGGTCACGCGGTCGGCCACGGCGAAGACTTCCCCCAGCCGGTGGCTGATCAGCACGATGCCCATACCGCGCTCGCGCAGTTGCCGCGTGAGTGTGAGGAGCGCGTGTGTCTCCGCTTCGGAGAGCGCCGAGGTCGGCTCGTCCATGATCAGCACCCGCGCTTCGGCCAGAAGCGACTTGGCGATTTCCACCAGTTGCTTTTCGCCCACCCGCAGCGCGCCGACCAGCGTGTCGGGGCTCGCGCGAAAGCCCAGTTGACCCAGTACGTCGCGCGCAGCCGCGCGCATGGCGCGCCGGTCCGGAAAGCCCCAGCGCGTGCGCGGTTCCTTGCCAAGAAAAATATTGTCGACAGCCGAAAGCGTATCGACGAGATTCAGCTCCTGATGAATGATCGCGATTCCGGCATCAATCGCGTCGTTCACGCTCGCAAGGCGCGTGGGCACGCCTTGTACGCGTATGGTGCCGCTGTCCGGCGTATAGAGCCCGCCCAGCATCTTCATGAGGCTCGATTTGCCCGCGCCGTTCTCGCCGACGAGCGCATGCACCTCGCCCGCCACGACATCGAAGTCGACGCTCGACAACACAGCGCTGCCGTTGAACGATATCGACAGGCCTATCGCTTCGATCAGCGCAGCGTTGGCAGTGGCAGTGGCATTCATTCAGGAGTGGCTAGCAATATACGCCTTGGCGTTGTCGGCAAAAATGCCCTGCGTCGGCAAGGTGACCTTCTTCGGGATCTTTTCGCCACCAAGCAGCTTGAGCGCCTGGCGTATGCCTTCGGCGCCGGGCGTAGGGTACATGAACGTGCCGGCAAGCAGCCCTTGCGCTACCCAGGTGGCGCCCTCCTGCGGCAAGCCGTCGATGCCCACGAACTTGATGCTCTTGTCGCGCCCCGCATCCTTGGCCGCAAGATAGGCACCGTAGGCCATCGGATCGTTGTGCCCGTAGACAACATCGATCTTCGGATTCACGCGCAACACCGTCTTCATGTACTCGTAGGCCTTGTCCTGCTTCCAGTCGCAGTCCACGCGCTCGCCCACGAGCTTGATGCCGGGCTCTTTGCCGGTCACGCTCACCGCGCCGTCGTGGCGATCGTGCGCGGGCTGCGCGCCGAAGCCGCCCCACACTTCCACGAGATTGCCCTGTGCGTGTCCCGGCCCGCCCATCAGCTTGACGATGAACGAGCCGGCTTCGCGGCCGATCTGCACGTTGTCGCCGCCAATGAACTGCGTAAAGGATTCGCCGTTCACCTCGCGATCGAGCACGAACACGGGAATCCCTGCTTTATAGGCTTTTTCCACCACGCCGGTCAGCCCCGCCGACTCCTTGGGCGAAATGAAGATCGCATCCATCTTCTGGGCGATGAAATTCTCCATGTCGGCATTCTGCTTGTCGGTGCGATCGCCTGCATCGGCAATGATCAGATCGACCTGTGGATGCTTCGCGGCCTCGGCTTTCATGTCCTTGTTGAACTGCACACGCCAGGGCTCGACCGTGGTCACCTGCGAGAAGCCGAAGCGATACTTCTTCTGCTGCCCGAACGCGGGCGCGCTGAGCGTCCCGAGAAGACCCGCTGCACCGGCAAGCGGTACGGCGACCAGACCCGCAATCAGAATGCGTCGTTGACTGTCCATTGCCCTGTCTCCTTTGTTGTCTGAACCGGGCGGCGCGTACGGCCTGCCTCGGGTGCTACGAAAAATAAAACGTTATAGCGGCGGCGCGGCGGACACGCTCGCCGCTTCGCCCCATTCGTCATACCGCATCGGGCCCGTGCTCTCGCGCACGCGAAGGTCGGCGCGCATGCGCAAATGCACGATCTCCGGGTTCTCGCCCTGCAGTTGTTTGTGCAGGAGGTGCCAGATGCCGCGGGCGATCGCCTCGGCGGGTTGGCGAATGGAACTGATGCCGGGACGCAGCACCGACATCCACGGCGCGTCGTCGAATGAAAGCAGCGAGATGTCGTCGGGCAGGCGCAAGCCCGCGTCGCGTATCGCCCGCAGCGCGCCGAGCGTCGCGACGTTGGCGCCGGTGAAAAGCGCTGTGGGACGCGCGCGCGCGGCGATCACGCCGAGCGTCGTCGCATGGCTTTCGGTATCGCTCATGCCGCACACCACGACGTTGGCGTATTGTGCGAGCCCGGCGCGCCGCATCGCGTCCTGATAGCCCTGGGCGCGCTCGCGGCTGTTCACGAGGTCGAGCGCATTGACGATGAACGTGATGCGGCGGTGACCGAGCGCGATGAGATGCCCGGTGCCGTCCATGGCCGCGCGATGGCTGTCGGTCGTGACGGTATTGGCGGGAAAGCTGCTGTCCACGCGATCGGCCATCACGAGCGGCACGTCGCATTCGCGCAGTTCGCTGATCGCGTGCTCGTAACCGTGGCATGGAATGATGATCATGCCCGCCACCTGGCGCGAAAGGACGAAGCGGATGCGCTCCGCTTCGCGTTCCGGGTCCTCCTGCGCGTGCGCGAGGATCAGCCGGTAGCCGGATTCGAGTGCGTGATCTTCGAGTGCGCAGACCAGCTCGATGAAGAACGAATTGGTCAGGTCGGGCACGACAAACCCAATGGACGTGGAGCGGCAACTGCGCAATTCGGCGGCCAGGCTGTTGCGGCGGTAGCCGAGCTTGCGGGCGGCCTCCCAAACCTGCCGCTGCCGCGCTTCGCTCACATTCGCGGCCCCTGCGAGTACCTTCGATGCCGTGCCCAGCGAAACACCCGCCGCGTTCGCAACGTCCTTGAGTGTACTGGCACTTTTCTTGCGGTCGTCCATGCTGGTCTGTCCGCCCGAAGTGGTCCGCCTGTTGCTATCCGTCTGAACTGAAACGTTTCATAGAGTAGGAAATGGATTTTCAGGCTTCAAGGGAGGGTTTACCGGGGCGCGGAAGAAAGCGCGACAACTAGCGGTAATTCACGAAGTTGATGATGTCGTTGAGGAACCACGGAAGAATCAGTTGCGTGTCGGGGTCGCTTACGCCCACGGTGAGTCTCGGCGGCTTCGAACCGGGCGCGCCGGGCTTCGCGGAATCGGGCGTGTGCAGCATGTAGGTGTCCGTGTCGGCAGCGGGCGGCGGCGATGAAGCACAACCGGCAAGCAGGAACGCGATGAACGCTGCACAGCACAAACGCTTCATGATCGGCAATCTCCTGCCACGTGACATTGAGAAGCCCAAGCGTACCATCGGCCCTCCCGCGGCCGTGCGCAGATGTGCATGCGCCGGAAATGCAGAGCTAATTCGGCGCGAACACTTTGGCGCTTATTTAGCACGCAATTCCACGTCTGAAATTCGCCATCTATACAGGATTGGGAAAAACGAATAATCGCGATTTTGAAAGGCACACGCTGCACAACGCCAATACGTGCAACGTGGCCTTTTCGAAAACGTGTGATGCGCTTAGCGGAATCCGTAAACGAGAACTTTCTTCCCCTCGAATTGCTCTTGCACACCTTGATCGCAATTCGGCGGACACGTCGTGCCGTCGGCGGCGGGACCGGACGACGGCGAGTATGCTTTATTGACAACGGATTCGATGAGCGTGCCGTCGTCGGAAATCACGATTTGCAGGTCGGTTTCCACGCCTGCCGGTACAGGGCCGCCACTGCCGTAAACCACTTTCATCGTGCCTGTGCAATCGGAATTCACTGTGTAGGTGCCGCTCTGGTACGGATTGAACGTAGTCTGCCCGCCTTTGGGCAACCCATTGATCATGCCGAAGTCAGTGCGCGTGAATTTACCTGAACCGTCGAACGTCACGATGGCAACATCATCGAGCGTAGACGGTGAGGAAAATGGGTGCAGCTTGTTATTGCCGTCCAGCAAGCCGAGAATTTCGCCATGTCCGTGAAATCCGTAAGGTCCACTTAGCATTGCACGCGAACACAGGCCTCCGGCCTGCGCGACGCTGCTGAGCGAGAGAAGTGCGAAGGCTGCTACCGGCATAATTCGTGAATGCTTGATCTTCATGGTCATCTCCTTGTCACCGTGTCAGGCGCCGGGCTCCATAACGCGCAGCGGGCCAACCCACTCGTTCGCAAAGGCCCCGGCAAGTGCCGGTGCGCGCTGCGCTTCCTAAGCCTATGGAACCGTGCACGCTCGCGCCTCCATCAATTGATGGAGAGATCGAGCGAGAGGGAGATTTCGTGTGCGGACAAATGACAGGAGTACGGTGCAACGGTATTAGGGCTTCACCGCGTATTGCACCAGTTCGATCTCGTTCGTCGCGGGCGCGCCCCTGCCGGCCAAACGGCCTTGAAACGCTTCACGCACCACACGCTTGACGCTCGGCGCATACCAGAGCGTTTCCTCCATCGGGCCGCCGCCCGCACCATACTGCGGCTGCCAGACACCGCTCATCGTGATCTTGATCGCGGAGAAAGCGCCCGCCTTCGTCTTGACCGTCTCCACGCCGTCCACTTCACATTGGGCACGGCGCTGCACCCTCATGCCTGAAGGGGCAGTGGCCACGCAGTCCGCCTCGTAGCGCTCGCCGGCGCGCAACGGAAAATGCAGGACAATCGCGCACGCGCGCGCGTCGGCGCCATTGGGAATGACGTTGGCCTCGGAGGTGAGTTCCAGACGTGCGCCGCCTGGCCCGATCAGCAGCGACGCGCTGCCGTCCGCGTGGACGGACGTCACGGTTTGCGTGAAGGTTCGACTCTTGCCGGACAACGGGTCGGACCGCTCGAAGGTCCAGTTGTCTCCCACTTTGTAGTGGGGCGCATCCTGAGGCAGCACAACGGCAGCGGTGTCGAGCGCGAAACCGGACGGGGCGAGCGGCCCCGCCCCCAGCACGCACACGACGCCGATCGCCGCGGCGCGACGCGCACGTGGCCTCATTGGCCCTGCTTCTGCAGATATTGCTGCACGTCGCTCATCGACACACGGCCCGTATGCGCCGTATCGATCTGATCGAAATGCTGCGCGATATACCCGAGCCCACTGCTTTGCGCCTGAGCTTTCGTGATCGACGCACCGTTGCTCAATGCGGAATTCGCGCCCAGTCGCACCGCCACGCGCTGTTGCGCCTGCTGCTGCAATTGCGTACCCGTGGAGGGCGTGAGCGGCACTGGCCGGTTCGACGGGAAAAATGGGCCGTCCACACCGTGGCCGCCCTTCGGGAGTTGAACGGGCGCCACGGCCTGCGTTGCGGCCTGAGCGTTGGCCAGTGTGACCACGCCAACCGCGCACGCCATGAGCGGCGTAATGCACCACAGCTTGTTGAATATAGACATGATCGCTCGCCTTCAATGAGTAAGGACCGAGGCCCGCAATCGAATCACGTATATCGATGCGCGACGCAAGCCCCGGCCTGTAACGTTATTGACCCGCTGCCGCGACTGCCGTTGAAGTCGGCGTGCCCGCCGGACTCTCGTCGGGCCACGGCTGCGGAAGCGTCCAGAGCGAAAGCGCCAATGGTATGGGTTGACCACCATAGTAGCTCACGAGGTCGGCCTTCATTTTCGGGCGCGCAACGTCGTCCAGATAAATCATATGACCGCCCTGGAAGAAGTTCACCTGCAGATTCGGGTTCAAACCGGCCACCGTTTGCAGGCGCGCAAGCTGCTTTTCGGTGTTGAAGAACGGCGTGGCGAGATCGTGATAGCCGTTCTCCGCCAGCACCTTGAGTTTCGGATTGAGCTGGATCGCGCCGAGCAGGTCGGGCAGCGTATCGGGCAGCGGCTGGCCGTCGTGCGAGAAGTCCCAGACCTCGATGATATTGTCGTTCAGCGGCATATACGTCGCACGCGGCGCCTTGTAGCCGAGATAATCCGGCATCTGCGTGGCCAGCGCTGTCGTGAACGGCTGCGAGATGAGGATGTCCGATGGGTCGCCGTCGCTCTGCAGGCGCGGATCCGAATTGGGCAACGACACGCGCCCGTCGTAACGACCGATCGTGGTGCCCGGGATCAGTTCGTTACTGAAGGGATTCACGTTGAAGTAGCCATTAAGCGCCTGCAAGGTGAGACTCGAAGGCCAGCGCCACGAATCCAGCGTTTTCTCGGGCGGAAAGACCGGCTTGCCTAGCGCGTCGGGAATGCCGAGTTGACTCAGCACCCACGATTGCGCGTATTTCCGGAAATGCTGGTACTGGCCTGTCGCGAAGATCTCCGACTGCAGCGCAAAGAGACCTTGATCGATCATTGGCGGCGAAACCAGATTGAAGTAGGCGGCCACCTCGGCATAGCCCGGGTAATAGCCCGCGAGCGTATCGGTGTCGAGCTGCAAGCCTGCGGTTGATTCCGTGATCGCCGTCGCCTCGATCGCATCGGCAAAGTAGTTGAGGATGGACGACTGCAGCACGATGCCGGTCAGTTGCACGCCCGCCGCTTCGAGCGCGAGCGCAAGCATGTCGGTGCGCGGCGTGCCATACGATTCGCCGTACAGATAAATCGGCGAGCTGCCGCGATTGTTCACCGCCAGATAGCGCTTGATGAAATCGCGCATCACGTCCACGTCTGAATCGCAGCCCCAGAACTTCTGGTTCGTGTTCGGCAGGATGGCCTCGGAAAGCCCCGTGCCCGGCGGGTCGATGAACACCATGTCCGTGGTGTCGATCAGGCTCTCTGCATTGTTGACGAGCGGAAAGTTCGGCCAGTTGGTGAGCAGCGGATCGGGAGTGGCGACACGCGTGGGCGCAAACGAGCCGAGACGCAGCCAGATCGACGACGAGCCCGGGCCACCGTTATAGATGAACGTGACCGGCCGCGGCGAACCGTTCGTGCTCGGCGCGGTATAGGCAACATACGACATCGTCGCTTCCGGATTGCCGTTTGAATCGGAGGCGGTCAAATGGCCGGTTGTCGTCGTGTAGTTGATGGTCGTTTTGCCCGAGGTCCACTGGTAATGCATGATCGCGGCCTTTTCTGCGACCTGCGACACTGCAAGACCATCGGTGGCGTTCGGCGAATAGGCAATCGGGTCCGTGTAAGGCTGATTTGATGAATTCGGTGTTTGCGCAGCGGCCTTCGCGCTTGCCGCAACCTGGTTCATCGCAGTTGCGGCGGACGAAGACGGACTGCCGTCCCCACCGCCGCAACCCGCAAGCATCAGCACGCCTATCGCGATTGCGCCCGTATGACGCAACGGGTTCCGACTACGGCTACAACCCACGCTGGATGTACTCTCCGGATGCATTGTTATACCCCTTCGAATGATGACGTCACACTACGCGGGGGCCGCACTCGCCGGAAATGAGGCCTTGAAAAAGGCATCGAAATTCAAATGCAATTGCCGGCATATGGCGGCTGACATTTCACTTTCCATTCCTGACAAAGTCGATTCATTTCAGGCGTTATCTATTTATTCTGGATAACTAAATAACCCATAGCGCATCGAGCGAAAACATCGAGTTTCGCTGACATGATTTCGCTGGAAATATTTGGTAATGGAGGATGGCAGAGGAAAAATAGGAGTCGCCACAGCACTTTGTCAAGGGATACTTTTGGAACCTATGCGTGCTGATTCGTTGCGTACGCAGCAATTCCATCCAGCAAGAAACGGCCACGCGCACACCTGCCGGCAATGCAAGATCTCGTTGCAACGCGACCGTGCGCGAGCGCCGAATGGCAGGCTCGACAATGCCCCACGCGGGGGGTGTCAAGATGATTGCAATCCGTGGTTTGAGATCGAAAGCCTGTGTGTTCCCAATTGGGGACACACTTCCCGATCGATGCGGGACGCTAAAGAAGCACGTTCGGTCGTTTAGCTATTTTGATAAATAAAAGCCGCTTGTACGCGAAACACGCTTACACGGTAAAAAATTCCGCAACTCAATCTTCACCAGAATAAAGTCAAGACGCATATGTGCGCCAGGTAACAACGGCGATTGACGCGCTGTGGGAAATCAACCATATTTTCCTCACGCGGCTGTGCTCGGTCCGGCCACGCCGCTTTCCTGTGCATGCAGATCGTGAGTTCCGCGAGGCGTCGCGCTTCGCTTCAACGACGATTCTGAGCATGCCGAAATGGCATCGCCATAACGGTGGGACGACATCATGTCCGCTCAGATTGGTCGCGACCATAACTTCCCCACGGCGTGCAAGCGCTGCGGCGGCCTGTTGTACGAGAACTTCGAATTCTGCCCTTACTGCGGCACGGATCTCCCGCTCGACAAAGTTTCACTCGGCACCCATCCGAAAGCCACGCTGACACCGCTCGAAGCGACAGCGGCGACGCCCCCTGCCCCCGCGGCCGCGAAGATGGCGCCGGCGGGCATGCCCGCGTCCGATGTGCCATCGCTGAACCCAGGCTACCCGCAGGCCGCGCAGAGCGGCGCACAGCATGCCACGCAGCACGCCATGCCACTTGCACACAGTGTGCAGTTTTCACAGATGAGGCAGTGGATCTTTCCCAGGGGCCTGTTCGTCGTCGCATTGATTCTCGTGTTCGCGTACGGCACGTATTTGCTGCTCGGTACGAACCGCCAGCGGGAGAGCACGGCCAGCGAAGAGACGCTGCACTCTTCGGGTGGCTCGGTTTCGACCAATGCGCCTCGGCAACAGTCGGACGAAACGCCCGTTGCTGCGGGAACAGAGACCCACGCCGCGCCCCAATCGCCCCCGCCGGATGCGCACGCCACGCCGCAATTGACCGATGTGGCCGACGGCCTGCGTGTCGCGCGTAACAGCCTTGCGCAGAACAACCTGTTCGACGCGAGGGCCGCGGCCAATGCCGTGCTCGCACGCGACACGGACAACGAGGAGGCGCACGCGCTACAAAGCGAGATCTCGGCGCGCGAGCAACGGCGCGATAGCGCGTTGCAAAGCGCCGACCGCTGCGCCGCGCAGGGTGCCTGGGCCTGCGTGCAACAACAGGCTTCGGAGGCGCTGGCGATCGACTCGAGCAGCCAGGCCGCGCAATCGCTGATGCAGCGCGCCATCGTATCGACCGCCTGGAAACCGCTGAACTCATCCAATGGCGCCGCGCAGGCGAACACGGCGGCACCCGTGCCGCACGCCGCGAACACCGTACGGCTGCCGTCGTCGCAGGATTGGAACACCAGCGCTTCGCCGCCGCCACTGCCCGGTGCAACGACCGCGACCAATGCAACGAACGCAACGAATGCAACGAATGCAACAACCGCGACCAATGCGACAAACACGACGAACGCGGCGACAGCCTCCAGTCCCGCCAGCAACGACAACAGCGTCGAAGCACGGGAGCGCGCAATCTTGCAGAATGGCTGGACGCGCGCCGCGCCACCAGGCGCTTCGCATTGAGAAGGAATACAGAACATATCGAAGTCAGCCGTACATCACAAACAG